>CAZVZW010000001.1:0-32857 GCA_964631365.1 uncultured Chloroflexota bacterium
CGGGGCGGAGCGGCAACTCTTTGTTCCCGGCAACGACCCGGAACTGGCCGAGAACTTGGCGGAGTCCCGGCCCGAGGTCTGTGAACGGTTGTTCGCGCGGATCGTCGAGGACGCCCGCGGCGATCTGCCGGATGCGTCGCCGGAAAGCCTCCGGCGGGCCGGCCCCTGGTATGAGCAGGTCTGACACTCGGAGTCCACGAACGGTTCTAGCCGCGCCCGATCGTCACGGATATGTGTAAGGCGGGTTCTACCTCCCCGAAGAGAGATTTGCGATAATTGAGGCCGGAGCAGCACCCGGTTTCTTGACGTAGCGGAGATTCCCTTGCCTCCCAGGCAACCGGCCCTGAGATCATTTGACCAAGAACTCGCCGGCCATCGGCTGGCGACGCAGCGCCTGATCGGGCTGCGCACGGTTCGGATCGATCGCATCGTCGGGTCGGTCGGGCGGGCGGGCAACCTGCGGGATGATTTCCGGCCGCATCGGTGGCGCGAGAACAATCGCTACATGAACATGCTGCGGCTCATGGAGGAGGGGGCGATGCTGCCACCGATATCCCTGTACGAGCTGCTCAACGACTACTACGTGCTCGATGGCCACCATCGCGTCGGGGCGGCCCGGGAGCTCGGGACGACCTTTATGGACGCCGATGTCGTCCAGTTCCTGCCGGACGGGGACTCGCCGGCGCGTCGCCTTTCGCAGGAGCGTTCGCGGTTCGAGCTTACGACCGGCCTTCGCGATATCGAGCTGCGCGATCCGGGGGCCTACCCCCTGCTGCGGAATGAGATCGACGAGCACAAGTGGATCCTCGGCGAGTCCTCCGATGGTGAAGTGGCGCTGAAGGTGGCGGCGCGGAGCTGGTACGAAAAGGTCTATGTCCGGGCGGTGGTCGCCATCATGACGCGCGGCCTGGCGAGGGCGTTTCCGGATCGCACGTTGGCCGAAATCTATCTGCAGATCGAGGAAGAGAGGTGGTTGGCCAGCGAAGAGGTCGGCCACGACGTGGGATTGCAGGAGGCGGTGGATCAGCTGGTCGCCCGCTACCTGCGCCACGGACTCGGCCATGAGCTGGAGCGGGTGCTCATCGGCGTCCGGCGCGAGGTGGCCGGAGCGGGCCGCGCCGTCGGTGAGGTAGTCGCCTCCGAGTTATTGCATCGCGTGGATCAGGCCATGCCCGCCGATCCCTACGCCGCGGTGGCGTTTCAGGCCGATGCCGACCAGATGTCGATCAGCGGGTCGGGTCTGGTCTAGCCGGATTCGGCCAACTCGCGGCGAACAAAGATCAGCGCGCCGATCCAGAATTCCAGCGCCAAGATCAAGCGAGAAAGCAGCATACCCGGGCCGGCGCCGTGGTTAACTCCGGCATCGATGTGCCGGATCACCGCCCCGCCCGCTTGCATCAGCAGGGCAAAGCTACCGATGCCGAACAGCACCGCCCGGCTGTACCAGGTCAGCACCCGCCGCAGGGTGAATGGGGCGTAGTCGGCCCCGTGGGTTTTCACCACGAGGCAGGCAATGAAGAACCCGGCCAACAGGCCCAGGCCCGCCAACAGCGCGCCCGCCATCTCAGTCACCGATTCCAGCGCCGTCAAAGCTCCACCCAGATCGCGGGCATCACGCACCCCTTTCGTTTCGGGTCGCCACCGCCCCGGGCGACGCTTACTAGGCGATTCGAATCTAGACCCGGGTGCTATATTTTCTACCTACCGCATGAACAGGACTTGTACCGAGAACCCGATCCGAAGACTGGCGCCCGCCATCGGCGCCCGGCCCCGGTGTGCGCGTCCCCACCACCCGGCGGGGCGCTAGCCGCTTGTCCCTCGAATGGTTCGCGGTGGGGCTGGGCGGATACCTGGTCGGAGCGATCCCCTTCGCGCTGGTGGTCGGGCGGCTGCTCCACGGAATCGACGTGCGCGAGTTCGGCACCGGGAACCCCGGGGCCTCGAATGCGTACCGGAACGTCGGCAAACTCACCGGAATCCTGGTGATCTTGCTCGATGTGGCGAAGGTCGCGGCGCCCTTTCTGGTCCTGGCGCTGGCGCTGGATCGCCTAGTGCTGGCGATCATCTGGGCGGTGGCCTGCCAGGTCGGACACTCCTGGCCGGTGTATCTGGGCTTTCGCGGTGGCAAAGGCGTCGCGGTGGGCGGAGGGACCTACGTCGCCTATACGTTTGTCATCGGCAATGTGGGGATTCTGCTGGCAATTCTGTTCGGCTACGGGACCGGGGTTGCCGTGGGCCGGCCGGGGTTCGCCACCGTGGCGCTCTTTGGCGTTGGGCCGCTGTACTGCCTGGTTGCCGACGGCCCCGGCGAGCTTGTCCCGGGGGCGATCGCGATCTTCGTCATCTGCATCCTGCGCCGGATCTGGGACCTGCCCAGGACCTGGAACAGCTATCCGATCAAGACTTCGCTGATCTGGTCCGTGGTCGGTGAGGACATGATCCCCGGGGAGACCACCGTGGGGCGCCGCCGCTAGCCGACCTTGAGGTCGCCGTCGGGGTACTGGCGCGACACGGGCCTCGAGCGTCGCAGCAACGCCAGTGCGACGGTGAGCGGGCCAAGCCGGCCGATGAACATCAGCAGGCTAATGAACAACTTGCCCGGGGCGTCGAGATTTGTCGGGACGCCCGTCGACAACCCCACGATGCTCAATGCCGACTGGGTGTCGAATAGGGTCTTCAATCCGTCGGGATCGATGATTTGCATGGCGAAGACGATCGGCGCGGAGAAGATTATCCAGCCGAAGAACAACAGGGCCAGCGTCACCGACACGTAGATCCGATCGGCCGGGATCGTCCGGCCAAAAGCCTCGGCGTGGGGCCGGCCCAGCAGACCGGCGCGACTGGCGGCGATCAGTGCCCCGAGGGAATTGACCTTGATGCCGCCGCCCATCGATGCCGAGGCGGCGCCGATGAACATGAAAATGCCAAAGAACATGAGCGTCAGCGAGCCGACTGCTCCGAAGTCAATGGTCGAGAATCCGGCGTTGCGCACGGTGATGCCCTGGAACAGCGAGTTCGTGACCCGATGGATGACGGACATGTCGCCCAGCGTCGCCGGATTCGACCATTCAAGGAAGAGGAAACCAATCGCCGCTGCCAACCAGAGGATGTAGTTCAGGCTGAGGACTAGCTTGGTTTCCATCGCCAGCCTGTGAAAACGCCAGTGCCGCAGGACATCCAGGACAACCAGGAAGCCAAGGTCACCGGGGATGATCATGGCCGCCATCGTGAACAGGACGAAAGGCTGCAACGCCTGGGCCTGGAAACTCTGGAAGCCGCCCATCAGGTCCAACCCCGAGCCAGTAAAGGCGCTCACTGCATGGAAGGCGGCGTACCAGGCGGCGTTGTCTGGGCCGACGGCCGGGTCACCGCGAAACTGGAGGTACAACAGCAGGGCGCCGATACCCTCGACCGCCAGGGTGAAGATCAAGAAGCGGAGGGCGATGCCGGGCAGGCCGCCCACCTGCCGGAGGACGAGCGATTCCTGAAAGATACGCCGCTGCTGCAGCGTCAACTGACGGCCGAGCGCCAGGAACAGCAGGATTGTGCCCGCCATGAACCCCATGCCGCCGACTTCCATGAGAACGATGATCACGACCTGCCCGAACATGCTCCAGTGGGTCCCGGTGTCCACCACGACCAGCCCGACCGTGCCGGTGGCCGATGTGGAGGTGAAGAGCGAGTCCGCGAACGAGGTGACCTCGCCCGAGGTGCTGGCAAACGGCAGCATCAGCAGGAAGGTGCCCGCGATGATGATAGCCAAGAAACCGATTACCAGGGTTGCGTGGGGGCCCAGCAGGCGCTTGCGCGGCTGGCGCACGCCGCCGTCGACGCGGGACGATTGACCGCGACTTATCGCGAAGATCCGTTCTCGTCGGCGTTTGGCCCGCGGTCGGCGGGGTGGTCTGGTGGTTTCGGGCCCGTCCTGTTCCATCCTGGGCTTTCGGTGGGCCGGGTCTTCCGGCACATTTGCGGGCGGCGGGATCATTCCCGGGCGGGAAGGTTCCCCCGTTCGCCGATAAGATACCTCGCAGAGCAGGCCCGTTCCCCGCGAACTCGCCGCGGTTCGTCCCGCGCGACGGGGTCGGGCCCGGTTGATACCCGGTACAGGGTAATACCTTTGGCAAGCCCCACGGTCGGAATGGAGGCCCCTTGAAGATTGTCGACATTCGCTGCATCCCGGTCCATAGCCCCCAGCGGGGCCGTAACTACCTCTTCATAAAGATAGAAACCGACGAAGGCATCCACGGGCTAGGCGAGGCCGGGATCACCGGCAAGGAACTGGCCATCGAGGGGGTTATCGAGCATTTTCGGCCGATGCTGATCGGTGAGGACCCGTCGCGGATCGAGTTCATCTGGCAGCGGTTGTACCGGGGCGGCTTCTTCAAGGGCGGACAGATCTTGACGGCGGCCATCTCGGCCGTCGACATCGCGCTCTGGGATATTCGCGGCAAGGCCCTGGGCCTGCCGGTCTACGAGCTGCTTGGCGGGTTGTGCCGCGATCGGGCGATTTGCTACCCCCACGTCCGCGGCGAGACGCTGCTGGAGTTTCTCGACGATGCTGATCGCGCTCTCGGTGAGGGCTACAAGTTCGTCCGCCTGCACGCCATTTCGGAACACGACAACATCTTCGATCCGCGTAATACCGTGCCACAGACGACCGAGTGGGCCACGGCGCTACGGGAGCGAGTTGGGCCGAAGGTCGAGATACTGGTCGACTTTCACACCCGCCTCGACCCGATCGACGCCGTCCGCCTGGCACGGGCACTGGAGCCGGTAGAGCCGTATTTCATCGAGGACCCGGTCCGCTCCGAAAACGCCGAGGCCTACCGGATGGTCCGCGAGCGTACGAATCTCCCGATCGCCGGCGGCGAAGAACTGGCGACCAAGTGGGAGTTCCGTCCCCTGATCGAAGGCGACCTGATCGACCACGTCCGGGTCGACCTCTGCATCGTTGGGGGCATCACCGAGGCGAAGAAGATTGCCGGCTGGGCCGAGTCCCACTACCAGTACCTGGCGCCGCACAATCCGCTCGGCCCCGTGTCCACGGCCGCCTGCCTGCACCTGGATCTGAGTTCACCACTGTTCGGGGTGCAGGAACTGCCGTGGCTGCCCGGCTACATGCCCGACGTATTCCCGCTACAGGTCGAGTATCAGGACGGCTACCTGCTTCCGCCGACCGCGCCGGGGCTGGGCGTCGAGCTCGACGAGGCCGCTGCCGCCGAGTACCCGTTCGAGCTGTTCGGCAATCCGGAATACCGGCGCGAAGACGGCTCGATCACGAACTGGTAGCACAGCGCCGGGCGGGTAAGCGCTAGGCCCCGGCGAGCAACTCGTCGATGGCATCGGAGCCGTTCTTGCAGGCCTCTTCGGCGGAGAGCGTGCCGGCGATCACCGGGTTCTCAACCTGCTGGGCCAGTATCTGTAGTATTTCGCCGGCTTGGTCGAAGATAGGGACCCGGGCCGTCTCGAGCCCCCGCAGGACCGCGTCGGCCTCCGCGTTGGAGATGCCGTCGGAGAGGGCCAGTATCTCCTCGACGCCGGTCCGCCGGGCCGGGAACGCCATCCGGGTTTCCATCTTGGCGCTGACCTCGCGCAGGGCAGAAAAGGCGTCGGCCGGGTCGGTGGCACCTTCCATCAGGGCGATCCCGGCGGGCACCGTCGCCGCCGTGGCTTCTTCGCGGCCGCGCAGCATCCCGCCGATACGGACTCCCAGTTGGTCCAGGCCGCCGATGCCGAAGGGTAGGGTGGCCGGGCCGAGCATCGTGGAAAGCTGCTGTCCGTTGACCTCCAGCCGGAATACGGCGCGACCGCCACCCTGCCGGCGCCGGCCGCCGCTACCACCGGCGTTGAAGTCGCTCAAGTCCGGGTCCGTGGCCGGCGCCACGCCATCTTCGTGGACCATGTTCTGAATCAGGCTCACCGCGTCCACCGCCGCCGGCTCCGCCAGGAGACTATGGCTCCCGTCGGCTGAGACCAGGCCGCCGCCGTTTTGCCAGATCAGGATCAGGCTGGAACTCTGGCTGAAGGGCGAGTTGGGTGTGAAATAGTGGCCCCACTGCCCGCCCGTGCCATCGGCCCCTGGAGGGATCGTCAGCGTGCGGGCGATCGTCCGAAAATCATCCCAGCTCCAACCTCCGGGCGGGGGTGGCTCAACACCAGCCGCCTGGAACGGTTCCTCTCCGTACCAGAATACGGTCGGCACCAGTGCCAGCGGTAGCGCCCAGGTGCGCCCATCCAGGCCGCCGAACGCGGCGGCTGCCGGATAGTAGTCATCCAGTGACCCGGAAGAACCCGAGAAGAAACGATCCAGCGACTGGACCAGCCCTTCTGCCTGTAATGACAGGACTGCCGGTCGCGAACTGACGATAAGCAGGTCCAGTGACTGCGTGCCGCCCAGTGCCGATTCGACTGCGTCGACGAATATGTTCGGGTCGTTCTGGAATTGGAAACCTTGCCCGACCGAGATCTGCACCACATTCACATCGAGGTCTTCGTTGGCGGCCTTCGCGTCGGCAACCGCGCCGTGGACCTGGCTTTCCAGTTGGGCCGCCAGCGGGTTGCCAGAGGCAACGCCCAAGTTCACTGACACGGGGCCGCGCGGACCGGTCTGGACGGTCCCCTCGGGGATTACCGCCGTCGGCGGAGCCTCGCCCGGATCGCCGCCGCCTTGGAACTCGTCGGGCAGGTCGACCAGCTGCGGTTCGCCGCATGCGGCGAGTACCGCCGCGGCCGCCGCTGCCAGTGTCCCCGCCATCATCCGTCGTCTGGTCAGCTGCACCCGAGTTTCCTTGTCGCACGCCGATCGTTTGCCAGCTCCTGTCAACAATAGTAGCCGCCATTCCCGGCCCCGCCACTGTCTCTTACAGACTTATTACATCGGCGCCGGGACCACTCGTGCGTCAAGCTCCCGGTGGCTACTTGGCCAGCAGGATTTCGTCGATTGCCGCCGCGTGAGCGAGTACTACGTGTCCCATTCCTGGGCCCGCCGTCCGGCCGCCGAACTGGAGTCGCTCACCGAGCGCGAGTTAGACGTGCTGCGACTCCTGGCGCGGGGAATGAGCAACGCCGAGGTCGCCGGGCGACTCGTGCTGGGCGAGGCCACGGTGAAGACCCACGTCTCCAACCTGCTGGGCAAGCTGGAACTGCGCAATCGCGTCCAGGCGTTCGTCTTCGCTACGAGAGCGGTCTGGTCGAACCCGGCGAAGCCTGAGGCACCGCCACGACGGCACCCCGGCACCGATGCCATTCGAGCCGGGACAAAGCCCCTGGGGGGCTACTCGTCGTCGTCGCCGCGCAGTGCCGCGATCGCGCCGACGTCCTCCAGGGTTGTGGTGTCGCCGGTCACCTCACCGCTGGTGGCGATTTCCTTCAGCAGCCGGCGCATGATCTTTCCGCTGCGGGTCTTGGGCAGCGCCGAGGTGAACCGCAGCATCTTCGGCCGGGCGAACCGCCCGATCCGTTCGCCGACGTGGTTCCGCAGTTCCACCTGCAGATCGTCACCGGCCTCGAAGCCGCCGCGTATCGTCACGAACGCTGCCACCGCCTCGCCGGTCAGATCATCGGGGAAGCCGATCACCGCGGCCTCGGCCACCGCGGGGTGCTCGACCAGGCTGCTCTCAAGCTCGGCGGTGCCGAGACGGTGCCCGGAAACGTTCAGGACGTCGTCGATTCGGCCAATGATCCAGTAGTAGCCGTCTTCGTCGCGGGTTACGGCATCACCGGCCAGGTAGACACCGTCGATCTTCTCGAAATAGGTGGAGATAAAGCGGTCGCGCTCGCCGAACTCGCCCGGATGGCCGGATTGGCCCCAGCCCTCCTGGTAGATGCCGCGGATCATGCCCGGCCACGGTCGCCGGATGACTAGCAACCCGCGCTCGTTGGCGCCGACGGTATTGCCCTGCTCGTCCACCACGTCGGGCTCGATGCCGGGGAAGGGCAGCGTGGCCGATCCCGGTTTCGTGGCGATGGCACCCGGCAGCGGGGTAATCATGATCCCGCCGGTTTCTGTCTGCCACCAGGTGTCAACGATCGGGCAGCGCTCGCCGCCGATCACCCGGTGATACCACATCCAGACCTCCGGGTTGATCGGCTCGCCGACCGACCCCAGCAGCCGCAGGCTCGACAGATCGTGCTTCGCCGGCCACTCGTCGCCCCACTTGATGAACGCCCGCACCGCGGTCGGCGCGGTGTAAAAGACGGTCACGTCGTATGTGTCGACGATTTCCCACAGCCGGCCGAAGTCCGGAAAATCGGGCGCGCCCTCGTACATCACGCTGGTGACGCCGTTGGCCAGGATGCCGTAAACGATGTAGCTGTGCCCGGTCACCCAGCCGATGTCGGCGGTGCACCAGTAGACATCGTCGTCCTTGAGATCAAAGATCCATTTTGAGGTCAGCGCGGTGTAGACCATGTAGCCGCCGGTGGCGTGGACCACACCCTTCGGCGTGCCGGTGGTGCCGCTGGTGTAGAGGATGTACAGCGGGTGCTCGGCCGGCACCATCACCGGGTCACAGGTTGCGGGCTTGCCCTCGACTAGGTCGTGCCACCAGATATCGCGGCCGTCCTCGAAGTTGATGTTGTTCGCGCAGCGCTGGTAGACAATCACTTCCTCGACCGTCGGGCAGGCGTTGTCGGCCAGGGCGTTGTCCACGTTCTCCTTTAGCGGGATGACCTTGCCGCGCCGCCAGGAGCCGTCCGTGCAGATGACGGCCCGCGCGCCGGCGTCATTGACCCGGTCGCGGATGGCGTCGGCGCTGAATCCGCCAAATATCACGCTGTGCACGATTCCCAGACGCGCGCAGGCCAGCATCGCCACCGGCAGCTCTGGAATCATCGGCATGTACAGGATCACCCGGTCGCCCTTTTCCAGGCCGAGTTCGGCGAGGCCGTTGGCGAAGGCGCAGACCTCGGCCAGCAGCTCCGCGTAGGTGATCGGGCGGGTATCGCCGGGTTCGCCCTCCCAGTGGTAGGCGATGCGGTCGCCGTTGCCGGCGGCGATGTGGCGATCCAGGCAGTTGGCCGTAATGTTCAGCTCGCCATCGACGAACCATTTTGTGAACGGCTCGGTCCACTCGTTCAGGACGGTCCAGGGTTTCGACCATTCGAACTGATCACTTACCTCGCGCCAGAACCCCTCCGGGTCCTCCAGGCTGCGCTTGTGCAGTCTTCGGTACTGCTCCATGCTGCCGATGTGGGCCGCCGCGGAAAATTCGGAGCTCGGCTCGAATACGCGGCCTGCTGCTTGCTCGCCGTCCCGGTCGTCGCTGGCCATGTTCGCCTCCGTGGCGTTTGTCGCCGCTGCGCGTCCGGGGTTCCGGTAGCCGGGTTGAGGGCGCCGACCGGACGCCTGCGTACGTTGTTCGCGCGCCGGCAGCCCGCTGGACGCCGGTAAATTATGGTCCAAGAGCATTCTAGGCACCGGATCAGCCGGGTGTCACCATGGTGTTGACGAGATGGTGATGGTCGCCGCAAGACCCGGGCGGTCCGTTCTTCCTATAATTACTTCCCCCATCGGTAACCACGCGGGCAGCTACTCCACCCGGAACGGAAGGCAAGATGTACCAGCCACAGAAATCGGACATGTTCACGTTTGGCCTCTGGACCGTCGGCAATCCGGGTCGTGACCCGTTTGGCGATGCCGTGCGCGGGGTGATTTCGCCCGAGCGCATGGTCGAGAAGCTCGCCGCCCTGGGCGTCTACGGAGTCAACCTCCACGACAACGACCTGGTCCCCTTCGACGCGACTCCGAGCGAGCGCGACGCGATCGTTGCCTCCTTCAAACAGGCGCTGGCCGACCACGGCCTAAAGGTGCCGATGGCCACCACCAACCTCTTCACGCACCCCGTCTTCAAGGAAGGCGCGTTCACCGCCAACGATCCCGAGGTGCGTCAGTTCGCCATCCAGAAGACCATGCGCGCCATCGATCTGGGGATCGAGCTTGGGGCCGAGACGTACGTGTTCTGGGGTGGCCGCGAGGGCTCCGAAGTTGATGCCGCTAAAGACCTGCCCGGCGGCTACAAGCTGTTCCGCGACGCGCTGAACTTCCTGCTCGGCTACGTCCGCGACCAGGGTTACAACCTGCGCTTCGCGCTGGAGGCCAAACCCAACGAGCCGCGCGGCCACCTGTTTCTGCCGACCACCGGCGCGATGCTGGGATTCATTGAAACGCTCGACCATCCCGAAATGTGCGGCGTCAACCCGGAGGTTGCCCACGAAACGATGGCCGGGCTGAACTTCCCCCACGCGGTTGCCCAAGCCATCGACGCCGGCAAGCTCTTCCACATCGACCTGAACGACCAGGACATGGGCCGCTACGACCAGGATTTCCGTTTTGGCTCGGTTCAGATCAAGAACAACTTCTTCCTCGTCAAGCTGCTCGAGGACAGCGGTTACGCCGGCCCCAAGCACTTCGACGCCCACGCCTATCGCACCGAAGACGAGGACGGCGTGTGGGACTTTGCCTACGGCTGCATGCGCAATTACATGATTCTCAAAGAGAAGGTCCAACGCTTCAATGACGACGCCGAGATCCAGGGAATCCTGAAGGGCCTAAACCCACCATTGAGCGGCTGGGATCGCATTTCCGGCGGGTATTCTTCCGACGTGGCGGCGGCGATTAGTTCACAAGAATTTGATGTTGCCGCCATGGCCGGGCGGGGCTACCAGTACGAGAAGCTGGACCAGTTGGCCATCGAGATCATCATGGGCGTCCGCTAGGGTTAAGCCACCAGCCGGGTCGGACTCCCGATAGCGCCGCCATTGGGTGTGACGGTTGGGCCGTCTGCGGGCGATATGCGTCGGCGGCCAAAGCCGCCGGTCGGGTTACACCTCCTGCTTCTTGCACTCGGCGATTACCGCCGCCTGCAGGTGCTGCGGCACTTCGTCGTAACGAGCGAACACGGAACCAAACGTCCCGCGCCCCCGGGTCATCTGCTTGAGATCGATAGAGTAACGTTGCGCCTCGGCCAGCGGAATCTCGGCCGTGATAATCGTCTCCCCGGCGTCTCCCTGGTCGGTGCCGCTGACTCGTCCACGTCTTGAATTCAGGTCGCCTATAACCGCCCCGGTAAACGCGTCGGGCACGTGGATGTGGAAATCGTGAATCGGTTCCAGAAGAGTGGGGCGCGCCTCCGGGGCGCCTTCACGAAAGGCCAGCGCGCCGGCCAACTGGAAGGCCTGATCGGACGAGTCCACCTGGTGTTCCTTGCCGTCGACCAGACGGATGCGGAATCCGGCGGTTGGGAACCCCGCCAGCACCCCATCCACAGCCGCGCCGCGCACGCCCTTTTCGACCGCCGGGACAAAGTTGCGCGAGATCGCGCCGCCGCGAATCTCATCCAAGAATTCGATCTCATCCCCGCTGCCCGGCACCGGCTCCAGCACAATCGTGACATCGCCGAACTGCCCGTGCCCGCCCGATTGGCGTTTGAAGCGCCCGTGGGCGGTGGTCGTCTTTGTCAGGGTCTCCTTGTAAGGGACCTGCGGCGGAGACACGTCCACCTGGGCGCCGAATTTCTGCTGGATCTTCTCGAGGGCGATGTTTACGTGTGAATCGCCCATGCCCCACAGCAGCGTCTCGCCGGTGGCTTGGTCACGCATTACCCGGAGGGTCGGATCTTCCTCGGTCATGCGGTGTAGGGCGGTGCCCAGCTTGTCTACGTCAGACTTCGTGCGCGGCGAAATTGCCAGCGCCATGTTCGGCTCCGGGAAGTCGATGCCCGAGACGGCCGAGCCGTTCTTGTCGGCTACCAGGGTGTCGCCGGTGAGCGTGTCGGAAAGCTTGGCGACCGTGCAAATGTCTCCGGCCACGATGGCCGGAACCTCGGCGTGCTGTCGTCCCACCGGGCAAAGCACATGCCCCACGCGCTCGTCGGATCGCTTGTTGATGTTGTGCGCGGAGGTGTTGGTCGACAGTTCCCCGGACAGCACCTTCAGGAATGTCTGGTGCCCCAATTGCGGGTCCACGATGGTCTTGAAGGCCAGCGCCGACAGCTCGCCGTTACTACTTTCCAGCGACTCGGCGGCATTGGGCAAGAGATCCACGATCGCGTTCAGGACCTCGCCAGAACCCAGGTTCTCGGTGCTCGACATGCACAACAGCGGGAAAACCGAGCGCTCGCGGATGCCGGTGTGGAGGGCGGCCTTCATCTCCGCTTCCGTGATCTCTTCGTCTTCCAGGTATTTCTCGGTCAGTTCGTCATCGACGGCCACGACCGTGTCCAGCAACTCGTCGCGCTGGGCGCTGGCGTCGTCCAGTCGCTCCGCCGGGCAGTCCACTACTTTGCTCTTGGCGTCGGTGAACTCGATGCCCTTCAGCCCGAGCAGGTCCACAACGCCGGTGAAGCCGGTGCCCGATCCGTACGGCAGTTGCACCGCCGCAACCGCTCCGAAAGCCTCGCGCAGACTCTCGACCACCCCGGTGAATTCGATATTCTCGCGATCCATGCGGTTCAGCACGAACATCACCGGCAACTCGGCCTGGCCGGCGAACTTCCACGCCAACTCGGTGCCGACCTCGATCCCCGCCTGGGCGTCGATGACGATCACGGCGGCGTCGGCCACCCGGGTGCCGGAGAGGATCTCACCAATGAACTCCGGGTCGCCGGGCACGTCGATCAGGTTGACCTTCGATTTATTCCACTCACAGGCCAGGACCGCCAGGCTCAGCGAGGTGTGATGGCTCACTTCTTCCGGCTGGTAATCCGAGGCGGTGTTGCCGTCCTCGATCTTGCCCATCCGGCTGGTGGAGCCTGTTGTGAACAGCATCGCCTCGGCGACCGAGGACTTCCCGGCCCCCTTCTGCGACAAGAGAACTACGTTGCGAATCCGGTCGGAAGAGTACTGCTGCATATCGGAGAACTCCCTTCGGTCCGCGTGAGCGGCCAGTGATCCGGCCGTTTGGCGCGTCGCCGGGGGATTGAATCCCGGCGCGCAATTTCAGGTTCGGAGATTATAGTCATGATTGCCGGACGATGGCTCCGGCGCCTGCCGGCGGTGTCCGGCGGGATGTCATCCCCGGCAGGCAGGTCCCGTTTGTCCCGAGAGAAACCGTCCCGACTGGTCGTGAAATGCGGCTCGTCGCTATTGATGCATCCGGAGACCGGGGCGAACGATGTCTACATCACCGGGCTGGTCGGCGAAATCGCCCATCTGGTGCGTGACGGCATCCAGGTTGTGCTGGTGGCTTCGGGTGCCATTGCCATGGGACGTTGCGTGCTCGGCGAGTCCGGCGATGACAGCACCCTGGCGCGACAGGTATTGGCCGCGGTCGGGCAGACTCCCCTGATGACCACGTTCGCCGCGCGCTTCGAAGAATTCGGCATCAACGTGGCCCAGGCGCTGCTGTCGCGGGGGTCGCTGAATCAGCGCGACGGCTACCTTAACGCCCGCAACACATTGATGGAACTCATGGGGCGCGGCATCCTGACCATCGTCAACGAGAACGATGTCGTTGCCACCGAGGAGCTTCAGATCGGCGATAACGACAGCTTGGCCGCCCTGGTGGCCAACCTGGTCGATGCCGATCTCCTGGTGATGCTCACCGATGTCGACGGCTATCTGGCCACCGACGACGAGGGGCGGACCACGGTGGTGCCGTCGGTCGAGCACATCACCCCGGAGATGATCGCCGCCGCCGGCGGCGCCGGCTCGGCGGCCGGCACCGGCGGTATGCGGACCAAGCTCGAGGCCGCCGGCTTGGCCACATCTCACGGGGCCACGGTGATCGTCGGACCGGGAATCTTGGAGCGGTGCCTTACCCGCATCGTCGCCGGTGAAGCGATCGGAACGACGTTTGTCGCCACCGGCGACCGCCGCGAAAGCCGCAAACGCTGGATGCTGACCGATCTCGCGCTGCGCGGCCGGGTCATGGTCGACGCCGGCGCGGCCGACGCACTGGTGCAGGCGGGGCGCAGTCTGTTGCCGGCCGGTATCGTAGAGCAGGCGGGCGAATTCGGGCGCGGCGACCTCGTGGCGGTGGTTGGGCCCGACGGAACGGTAGTCGCCCACGGCCTCACGAACTACGCCGCGGCCGACCTGCAGCGCATCGCCGGCCGGGATTCTCGGCAGATCGCGGCCATACTCGGATTCGAGTACGGGGCCGAGATCATTCACCGAAATAACCTTGTGTTGATTGGAACTTCGGTAACATCGTGATCTGGCCCCGAGAGTTTTGGACAGGAATCACCCGGTGAGTTCGCCCACGGTCCCCGTGAAGACTGAGACTGAAATCACGCGTAAGGCCCGCGCGGCGAAGGCCGCCGCGAGGCCGCTGTCGGTGATGCCGACGGCGCGTAAGAACAACGCCCTCGCGGCCATGGCGACCGCGCTGCGCGAAAATGTCCTGGCCATCCTCGGCGCCAACGCTGAAGACGTGGATGCGGCCCGCGAAAACGGTATGGAATCGGCAATGGTCGATCGCCTCGCGCTGGACGCGGACCGGATCGAAGGCATGGCGTCGGCGCTCGAAGACCTGGTCGCGCTCCCCGATCCTATCGGTGAGACCATCGAGGGCGGCTACGTGGAAAGCGGACTCGAAGTGGCCCGTCGCCGGGTGCCGCTGGGGCTTGTCGGGATCATCTACGAGTCCCGTCCCAACGTCACCGTGGACATCGCCGGCATCTGCCTGAAATCCGGCAACGCGGTGCTTCTGCGTGGCGGCAGTGAGGCCCGCCACAGCAATCGCGCCCTGCGCGAGATCATCTACGTCGCTTCGCTCACCGCCGGGATGCCGGCGGACTGGTTGGGCCTGATCGAGAACACCGACCGCGCCCTGATCGGCGAGATGCTGCGCCTGAAGGAGTACCTGGACGTCATCGTGCCTCGCGGCGGCGGCGGCCTGGTCTCATTCGTGGCCGAGAACGCCACCGTGCCCATCCTGGAGACCGGCTTCGGTGTCTGCCACACCTACGTTCACACCGCCGCTGACCTCGACAAAGCCGCCGACATTGTTTGTAACGCCAAGACCCGCCGGGTATCGATCTGCAACGCGCTCGACTCATTGCTGGTCGACCGTGAAGTGGCCGCTCGGTTCCTTCCCCGGGTGGCGGCGCGCCTGACCGAGGCGGGAGTCGAGATTCGGGCCACCGAAGACGCTGCGGACGCCATCGGCGACGCGGCCGGGACAACGCCGGCGACGGTCGAGGATCTCGACACCGAGTTCTTGGCGCTCCGCATGGCCGTCAGCCTGGTTGACGGACTGGACGCCGCGCTGGCCCACATCGAGCGGCACGGCTCCGGGCATTCGGAGGCGATCGTCACCGAGGAGCAGGCCGTGGCACGGCGCTTCCTCAACGAGGTCGACGCCGGTGTGGTCTTCCTGAACGCCTCGACCCAGTTTACCGACGGTGGCGAATTCGGCCTGGGCGCGGAAATCGGAATCAGTACGCAGAAACTGCACGCCCGCGGCCCGATGGGGATCCGCGAGATGACAACCTACAAATGGGTGGTCGTCGGCGACGGCCACACGCGGCCCTAGCGGCATGGGCGAATCCGGCTCTGACCGTGGCTTGACCGTTCGCGATCTGCGTGAGGATCCGTTTATCCAGAGTCTCCTCACCAGCGCCAACGCCAACCTGGACGCCGCCGGCTACACCGAGCACGGCCAGCGCCACGCCGACCGGGTTTCGGACCTGTCGACCCGGCTCCTGACCGATCTCGGCTACGCGGAGAGAACCTGCGAACTCGGTGGCGTGGCCGCCTACCTGCATGATGTCGGCAATGTCATCGCCCGCGACCGTCACCACATCTCCAGCTCTTTTCTGGCCTACGACCACCTGCGCCGAGCGGGTATGCCGGTAGAAGAACTCACCCCGGTGCTCGGTGCCATCGGCAACCACGAGGAGTCGATCGGGGTACCGGTGGGCGCGGTGGCGGCTGCCGTAATCATTGCCGACAAGTCGGATGTGCACCGCAGTCGCGTCCAAAACGAAGACCGCGCGAGTTTCGATATCCACGATCGCGTCAACTGGTCGGCGGTGGCGTCCGATCTGCAGGTCGATCGCGAGGATCGTGTTATCACCCTGGGGATTTCCATCGACACGGCGGTATCAACGGTGATGGAGTATTTCGAGATCTTCCTCAGTCGCATGGTGATGTGCCGGACGGCCGCCGAGAAGCTTGGTTGCCGTTTCGAATTGCTCATCAACGGCCAACGACTCAGCTAGTCGCGACACCCGCTCCACCCTCGTGAATGTAGGATTCTTGACATGGTTTCGGTGCTACCATCCGCTTAGATAGTTCCGGGAGCGTTTACGCCCCGGTTGCGTCGGTGCTCCGGGGGGCACCGTGCCGAATTCCGGCACCGCAGATTGGAAGTATCAACCAGTGACGAACGCCGTCCTACGACTCACCGGGGCCCGCTAGCGATGGCGCCGCGCTCCCGTCGGGCATTCCTGGGCGCCGCGGCGCTGGTCGGCGGCTTCGCCGTCGGTGGCGGCGGGGCGTTCATGATCCGGATGGGTATGCGCCACAGCGGGCGATTCCTGCCCGGGATGATGGTAGAGGGCGTCGACGTTTCCGACCTCACGCCCGACGAGGCGGCCGACATGTTCGCGCTGCGCTGGCGGGACTATCTGGAGAACCCAGCTGTTTTCAAAGCGCCGGACCGTGACTGGCGACCCACCGCGGCCGATATCGGAATCTCCATCGACTACCTGACCCCGTTGCGGAAGGCCTACGTGTGGGGGCGCAGCGGCGGCATATTCCAGCGGACCCGCGAGCAAATTCAGGCCGTCGCCTCGCCGCGCAACTGGCCCATCGAATTCGGCTTTGAGCGTGAGAAGCTGCGGGTCTACCTGCGCTCGGTCGCCTCCATGTATTTCCAGCCGTTCAATGACGCCGACGTCACCCTGACCGATGGCTCCATCCAATTTCGTGAGGCCCGCTCTGGAGTAGAACTGGACTGGGAGTCGGCTGTGGGGCTGGTCCGGGCGCCCGGTCCGTCGGCCGGGGTTCAGCAGATCGAAGTGCCGCTCCTGCAGACAACTCCGACCTACCCCACCAGCACCGCCCGGCAACTCGTGTATGACACCGAGCGCCTGGTGGACACCCCGCTGGTGCTGCAGTTTGAAGGGGCCGGCTGGTTGATTCCCCAGGAACAACTGCGGGCGGCGATCACTATCGACAACTCGGGGGAAACCCCCGTCGCCACGCTGGATCGCAACCAGTTGCAGCCGCTTTTCGATGAGATCGATGACACCCTGAGCTTTCAGCCGATCCACGGCCAGCTCAACTACGACCCCGAGAGCCGGCGGGTTACCGAGTTCCAGTCCTGGTCCGACGGTCGCGGCCTGGACCACCGCTCTCTCTTCGACCGCGTTCTCATCGCGGCCCGCTCCGGCCCGCCGACCGTAGACATACCCATTGTCGGCCGCCCCGCGGAACATTCCACGCCGGATGCCGCCGATCTGGGCATCGTCTCGATGCTCTCCGTCGGCGAATCGATGTTCATCAATTCCCCGAGTTATCGGATCCACAATATAGACACCGGCTCCGGGCTGCTGCACGGTTTAGTGGTGATGCCCGGCGAAATTTTTTCCTTTAACGACTACCTGGGCCCGATCGAGTACGATCGCGGGTTTATCGACGGGCTCGTGATCGTTGAAGACTCCACCGAAGATGCGATCGGCGGTGGTATCTGCCAGGTGTCCACGACCATGTTCCGCGCGGCATTCTGGGCCGGCCTGCCGATTCTGGAACGCCATCGCCACCTGTATCGCGTCCGCTACTACGAGCAGGGCGGCAACCCGATCGGGTTCGACGCTTCGATCTGGCAGCCGACGCTGGATATGCGATTCATGAACGACACCGACGGCGCGATCATGGTGAGGACGTTGTTCGATCGTCGCCGTCAGACGCTGAAGTTTGAGCTCTGGGGAACGCCGACCAATCGGCAGGTGGAGATTTCCGACCACCAACTCTCCAACTGGGTCGATTCCCCGCCGGACCAATGGGTGATCGATCCGGAGGAAGACCCGGAGTTCAAGGAGCAAACCGAGTGGGCGGTCAAAGGGGTGTTTGCCTCGCTAAAACGGCGAGTGTCAGTCGAGGGTGAGACCCATCTCGAAGACACCTTCGGGTCCAGCTTCACGGCCTGGCCGAACCGCTACATAGTGAGTCCCGACATTGCCGAGACAGAGGCCCCGGACGCCTACGCCGAGTGGTTGCTGGGAGGCGACGCCGGCGACGGCGCGACGCCGGAAGCCCCTACAGAGGGCGAATCCGGCTAGCCGCGCGTTCGGCGGTTGCGGCGGCTGTCCCGGCGCGGCTTGGTTGCCGGGGGTGCCGGTGCACTAGAATCGATCCCGTCGAGCGGGGCGTGGCGCAGTCTGGTTAGCGCGCGTGCTTTGGGAGCACGAGGTCCGGGGTTCGAATCCCCGCGCCCCGACCACCGGCCAGGAGCGGTGGTGCCCGTCCGGCACGCGCAGCTTGGCCTCAAGCATCCGGCGCGGTCCGGGCAGCTAGCCGCCGAAGCGCCCCAGCAGACTGAAGATGGCGTCGGTCCCGAATTCTACCGCCGCCGCCGGAATCCGCTCGTCAGCGGCGTGGATGTAGACCGTGAAATCAAAGTCCGCCGGCAGGGTCATCGGCAGGTAGCCGTAGGTCTGCACGCCCAGGCGCTCGAAGAAGCGTCCGTCCGTGGCGCCGGCCATTATCAACGGCACCGGATGGCCCTCTGGATCGGCCTCGTGGAGCACCTCGGTGAGAGTGGCGAACAGCCCCATGTCCGGCTCCGGGCGTCCCGGCGGGTCGTGTTGCAGCACTTCGATTTCAGCCAGGTCGCCCAGCAAGTCCGTCAACTCGGCCGCCAGTTCGGCGGGGCCGTAGCCTGGCAGCGTACGGCCATCGAGATCGATCGTGACCTCGCTAGGCACGACATTGATCTTGCCACCGCCACCGATGACCGTCGCGTTCACCGTGTTGTGCAGCAACGGCTCGTAGATCCGACCCGCCGCCCCCATCGCGTCCAGCGTCGCGTCCACGGTCGCCGGGTCCAGCAGGCCGCGTAGCGCCGCGCCATGCGGATCGGGCAAGCCGGTGGCCATCCCGTCCACCATGGCTGCTGTTGCTGCCGGGACATGCGCCGGCAGGCGGTTTTGGTCCAGCAGTTCGAGCACCCGGGCCACCTTCGCCATCGTGCCGCCGCGCATCGGCATTGCCCCGTGACCGCCGGGCCCCTGTACGTGCAGCCGCAGCCAGGCGATCACCTTCTCGGCAATCATGATCGGATAGAACTGCGCGCCGCCGGTCTCCAGGGAGAAACCACCGAACTCGCCGATGGCGTAACGGACGCCCTCGAAGACCTCGGGATGCTGCTCCACCATGAAGAGTGCCCCGGCCTCGCCGCCGACCTCCTCGTCGGCCAGCGCCATGAAGATCACATCCCCCGGCAGCTCGACACTTTCAGCTCGGGCGCGTAGGAACGCTGCCAGCATCATCGCCACGCCGCCCTTCATGTCCAGCGCCCCCCGCCCCCAGACCCAGCCGTCCACCAGGTCGCCGCCGAACGGCGGGTGCTGCCAGTCCTGCCCGGCGGTCGTCACCACATCTACGTGCCCGTAGAGCAGCAGGGGCGTCGCGTCGCCGCCCGGCAGCCGCGCGACCAGGTTCGGGCGATTCGGGTCCTTCGCGTACAGCGTCGATTCAATTCCATAGGCGGACAGCGTGTCGGCGATGAATTCGATGCAGGCCCGCTCGTTGCCCGGCGGATTGGTGGTATCGAAGCGCAGCAACTGGCGCAGCAATTCCACCGGCCGCGCGTGCAGCCCATTTCCTTGGTTGGAACTCATTTGCCGCTCTTCTCGACTCGTCCGGCCGGCGACGACCGAATCACACTGACGGCGTCGCGATCTACCGCCACTCGCTGCCCCAGGCGGCGGTGTGGTGATGACTGCGTATCAACCAGTCCCGCAGTACGCTCAGCAGCTCCTGCTTGCGCTCCTGCTGATCGGGGTCGTCCCAGAGGTTATTCACCTCGTCGGGATCGGCCTTCATGTCGAAAAGCTGCCCGTAGTCCTCGCCGACGAAATGGACCAGTTTCCAGTCCTTGCCGCGCACCATGGTCATGAAGTCGGTCTCCAGGCCCTGGCTGTCTTCGCGGGCGTGCTCCGCGAACACATAGTCGCGGCCATTCCCGGTTTCGCCTTCCAGAGCGGGCAGCATGGAACGGGCTTCGAAGGCGGCCGGCACTTCCACCCTGGCCAGGTCCAGGATCGTCGGGCCCAGGTCCATCCACTGGTACAATTCGTCAATGGTCCGCCCGGCGTCGAAGCGACCCGGCGCCCAGACGATGGTCGGCACGCGGGTGATGGTGTCGTACATGGTCCACTTCTGCGTCTGCCCGTGATCGGTGAGCGCGTCGCCGTGGTCCGAAGTGAAGATCACCACCGCGTTCTCCAGGTAGCCCTTGCTCTCCAGCGTCTCTAGAATCTCGCCGATCTTGTCGTCAATCATCGCCACGTTGGCCAGGTAGTAGGCGCGTTGCTTGTGGCGTTGCTCCGGCGTCGGGTCCAGCAAGTGCATCACCGAATCATGATCGACCTCGGCGCAGTGCTCGCGCATGTTGCGGAAGACATCCGGCAGGCCGTCAATTTCCTCCGGAGTCACGTCCAGCAGCGGCAGTTCCTTGTCGATGTAGCGGTCGGCGTATTCCTCCAACGGGTCGTAGGGTGGGTGCGGCCCCGGGAACCCGATTTCTAGGAACAGCGGCTCGGTCTGCGGATAGGTTTCAAGCCACCAGAGGGCGGTGTCGCCGACGAAGTTGTCGGGGTGCAAGTGATCCGGCGCCGTCCAGTGGAAGCTCCCCATGGCTTCGTTGTAGTCGTCCCGCCGGCGGTAGATCTCGCGCTGCGGTTTGACCACGCCTTGAGCGCCGAGCGCCCGGTCCCAGGCGTCGAAGTACCAGCGTCCCTGCAGGTAGCGGTCCTTGTTCTCCACCACGTAGCGCTCGTGGAATCCGGCCGGCGCCTCGAACGGCGTCGTGTGCATTTTGCCGATGTTCACACAGTGGTAGCCGGACTCGTTCAGCCGTTCGACCCAGGTATGCGACCAGGCGTCACCGTTCTTGAAAATGCGGGTCGTGTGCGGGTAGTAGCCGGTGAACAGGCTGGCCCGGGCCGGCGCGCAGGAGGGCGCCGTGATGTGGCACTGGTTGAAACTGACCCCCTCGTTGACCAGGCGGTCCAGGTGGGGCGTCTCCACGTACGGGAAGCCGAGGGCGTTGATGGTGTCGAAGCGCTGCTGGTCGGTGATGATGAAGATGATGTTCGGGCGGTCGTCGGGCATGCTTCCCCTGTCTGCGGTGTCGGCGCCGCCCGAGTGGGACCGGCGGGAGTGCTTAGAAGTCTGTCAGGATAGCGATTTGCCCGGCCCAACGCTTGGCCGGCGGTTGGCCTGATGGGCGCGGCTCGCTAGAGTCACGGTTGGCGCCGGAGCGGCGCCCGGTATGTGCCCGGGACCGAGATTTGATCGACGACAGGACCGCCGTAACTCCTTCCACGAACGCCATGGGCGTAGCCGGAATCCGCCGGCTCGGAGTGGCCGTGGTCCTGGGCACGAGCGTCGGCCTGAACATGTTCACCTCGGCCATTGTGAACCTGGCGCTGCCGACGCTGGCGGACGAGTTCAGCGTGGATATCACGACCATCCAGTGGGTCATCCTGGCCTACTTCGTCACCATCTCCAGCCTGCATCTACCGATGGGCCGCCTGGGCGATCGCTTCGGCCGTAGGCGGATGTTCCTGATTGGCAGCGCGATCTTCGCCGCAGGCGCGGTCCTGTCCGGTTTCGCCGACAGCCTCTGGTCGCTGGTGGCCATGCGGGTCGTGCAGGGGTTCGGCGGCGGCGTTATGCAGGCCATCGGTCCGCCGCTGCTGGTCAGCGCGTTTCCCGAAGCCGAGCGCGGCCGCGCCACCGGGATCATCGGCATGATGATCTCCGTCGGCCTGTTGGCCGGTCCGGCGGTCGGCGGACTGCTGATCGACACGTTCGGCTGGCAGGCCATCTTCTTTGCCAACGCACCGCTGGCCGGCCTGGTGCTGGTCGCCGGGTGGTTCGTACTCCGCGAGCCGGCCGGAACTCACGATCGTTCATTCGACCTCGGAGGCGCGGTGCTGGCGGCTGCCTGGATCGCCCCGCTGGTCTTCTTCCTCAATCGCGGGCTCCGCGACGGTTCGCTGTCCCCCCCGGCGCTGCTGGCGGCTGGTCTCTCCGCCGGAGTGCTGCTCACGTTCGTGCTTCACCAACGGCGCCGGTCGCTTCCGTTGCTGGACTTGGCGGTCTTTCGCAATCCCGGGTTTCGAATCGCGGTTCTCACCTCATACCTCGGCTACGGCGCCTATACCAGCGTCATGTTGCTGGCGCCGTTCCTGCTGCAGAACGGACTGGGGTTCTCGGTCACGCGGGTCGGGCTGCTGGCGGCGATCGTTCCGTCGGTTGGCGGGGTGGTCTCCATCCCGGCCGGCGAACTCACCGACCGCTTCGGCCACCGCTGGCCGCGCGCCGCCGGGCTGGTGCTGTTAGCCGCCGGCACGCTGTCGCTGGCTGCTGCGGGCACCGGCTGGGGCCTGGCCGAGGTGATCCCGCGGCTGGCGATCGTCGGCATCGGCCAGGGATTCCTGGTCGGCCCCAACACCAGCGCCATACTCGGCGCGCTGCCGGGCAACGTCGGTATCACCGGCGGGCTGTTGGCTTCCTCGCGCACCCTCGCGCTGGCGACCGGGCAGGCGGTCTGGGGAGGTCTGTTCGCGGTGGTCGTCACCGCCGGCGCCGGGGTGGCCGCGGCGCTCGAAGCCGACCCGACGGGTCTGTTACCCGGGTTCCGGGTGGCGTTCCTGGGAGCCGCCGCCGTGGCGACCATCGCCGCGGTCATCGCCGCCCGTGACCGCCACCGGCCGAACACCCGCTCGTAGCCTCGGCCGGTTCGTCTTCAAGCCAGTACGGTGCCACCACTTGTGCGGGTCCGACGGAATTCCGGGGGTAGCAGCATGGTCGAGGTCTTCTCGGGTCGAATCGACATCATCTCCGATGGTCACATGTTTGCCGAGGGCCCCTCGGTCGCCGCCGCCGGCATCTCTATTTCGTGGACACCTGGGCGGAAGGCTCTTCCGGGTCGATGACGACGGCGAGGCCCGGCTGTTCGCTGAACTCGAAGGCCCCAACGGGACCGCCTTCCACTGGAACGGCGACATCTACGTTGTAGACCCCGGCGGCGAACGCATCGCCCGGGTCACCCCGGGCGGCAAGGTCTATACCGTGGCGACCACCTGCGATGGTCAACCTTTTGAAGGCACCCCCAACGACATCACCTTCCACCCCACGGGCACCATCTACTTCACCGCTCCGCAGAATCCGGTGGAGGACGGCCATCGCCGCCCGGTGTATCGCATCGATCCCGCCGGTGAGGCAACGAAGGTCATCGATGGGCTGCAATATCCCAACGGCGTCAACGTCAATGCCGACGGCATCCAGCTGTACGTCGCCGAGAGTTGCACCGGCGAAATCAAGATCTGCGACATCCGACCCGACGGGGCAGCCGGGTGCTTGGTTCCGGCCGGTTCCGCCGATATGCTTCCTGCACGACACCAGCAAGAAAGGGCCGATCGTGGTCCGAATAGCGCGGCTCGCCACCAGAACCCCGGGCCGCATTCGAGGAATCAACTTGAGCTATCTCCCTCTGATCGGCCTGACCCTCGGTGACCCCACCGGCGTCGGCCCGGAAGTCGTTGCCAAGACCCTGACCCATCGCGAGATCTACGAGAAGTGCCGCCCCCTGGCCATCGGCAGCTCGTCGGCGCTGCGGCGCATCATCAACATCTGCGGCCTCGACCAGCAGGTCCGTAACGTCGATAGCGTCGAGGACGCGACATTCGAGTGCGGAGTCATCGACGTGCTGGACCCCTGGGGCGTCGACCATTCGGACCTAATCTTCAAAGAACCCACCGCTGAGGGTGGTGCGGCGGCGGCGACCGCGATCATCGAAGCAGTGAAACTGGCCTACGCGGGCAAGATCGATGGCCTCGCCACCGCACCCCTGCACAAGGTCGCTATGAAGATGGCCGGGTTCGACTATCCCGGGCATACCGAGATCGTCGGTGAATTTAGTGAATCCCCCGATCCGCGGATGATGCTCGTCGCCGGCAGTCTGCGGGTGATTCATGTGTCAACGCATGTCAGCCTGCGCGAAGCCGTGGACCTAGTGAAGACCCCGCGTATCCTGGAGGTCATCGAAATCCTGCACCAGGCGCTGCAGGATCTGGGCATCGAGAAGCCGACAATTGCAGTCGCCGGGTTGAATCCGCATGCCGAGGTGGGCGATCACTTCGGCCCGGAGGACAGCCACGAGGTCGCCCCGGCGGTCGAGCAGGCCTGCGCGGCGGGCATCGACGCGCAGGGTCCGTTGCCGCCCGACACCGTGTTCTCCCGTGCCGCCGGCGGCGAGTACGACGGGGTCGTCGCCATGTACCACGACCAGGGGCACATCCCGGTGAAGATGCTTGGTATCCACGAAGGCGTCAACGTCACGCTGAACACCAACGTCATCCGGGCCTCGGTGGACCACGGCACCGCTTACGGGCGGGCCGGGGATAATCGCGCCAACGAAACCAGCATGCGCCTCTCCATGCTGGTCGCCATCGATATGATCAACGCGCGTCGCGCTCGCGAGTCCGCCGCCGGCTAATCCCCGTCGTCGAAGGTGCTGACCAGTTGGTCGGCGCAGTCGTAAAGCTTGGCGGCCTCATCTTCGGCGTTGTTCCACACGTTCTGCCCGGTCCAGGAAGGCCGGGCGGTGGTGTCCGGCTCAGACTCTTCCCCCGAGAAGACGCGGACGCTCTCGACCAACACAAGCCCTTCTGGGAAGTCGAAGCGCTGCGTCCCGCGCACGCTGACCAGGTGCCAGCCGGTCAGATCGCCGGCCCCGGTGATGGTCACAACTTCCGGTGGGCCGCGCTTGTCCAACTCCGTGATCCGCGCCGACCCGCCGCCGCAGAAGTATGATTTCGCGGGATCGGCCGCGGCCGTCCGCAGCGGGGAAGTTGCCGTGGCGGTCGGAGCCGGAGTCGGCGTGGCCACCGGCGGGACGGTGGCGGTTGGCAGCGGCACTTGAGTCGCGGTTGGGGATGGACTGGGAGCGACGGCCCTGGCGGCGGCCAGGGGAGCTGTGATGGTGGGTGGAGATGGTGACGGAATCGACTTCGCGGGTGTGGCGGTGATCGCCGCTGACTGTTCGGGGGCGGGTGGTGAGATGGCGGATACGACCGGCGATTCCGGCGTCCCGTGATCGTCCATTGACCAGAGCGCGCCGCCGGCGCACGCGGCGAAAACCGCCACCATGAAAGCCAGCACCAGCGGCTATCGTCTCAAAACAACCTCCACCCCGGCTTGAACCACTCTCCGCGCCCACCATCAGTTGGTTGACCTCAGGATTCGTCGGCGCCCTCGATGCGGACAATATCGGTAATCACGACGGTCCCGTCCAGGCCGATGCGCACTCGATGGTCGCCGGCCTCGGCGGGACGGCCCGGTGGAGTTAGGTCCATCACCACGATCTGGAACGAACCGGGCCCGCTGCTGTATTCCGGCGGCCACAGGAACTCTTCCAACGGTTCCGGGGCGCCGTTTACGATCCGCTCAATCGTCAGGATCGAGCCGGTGGGCATATTGAACGCCTGGAAGCTGACCAGGACTCGATCGGTTCCCGCCGGGAAGAAATGGGCGGATTCCAGTGGCAGGCCGAGGGCGTCGACTTCGCGGGTGAACGCGACCCGTTCCAGGCGTGTCTCCCCCAGGTCGACGGTGAAGCTCGCCGAAGCAATCGGGCGATCTTCATCCCAGATGAACAGTTCGTAGAATCCCCCGGGCATTCCCCAGCGTTCGCCGACGTTGCCGATCATGACTTCCAGGGGATCGGCCACGACTGATTCGCCGGTTCCGACCTGCTCACCGTCCCGGTACCAAACCCTGTGGATAACCGCCCCGAAGGTCGCGCCCTCCAGGCGGAACGCGGTGAAGATGCGTTCGCCGGGGCGAAAATGGGTTGGGGAGGGGGGAGGGTTGGCCAGCACGTCCAGTACCTCGTCGGCGTCAGTCGCGAAGGCAATCCCACCCACCGCAGCCGGGGCGTGTCCACCGATGAGGGTGGCCGTCGGAGTTGGCGTCGGCTCGGGAGTCGGCGACGGGGTGGCGGCCGGGGTGGGGGTTTGCGTCGGCGCGGGTGTGGTGGTTGCGGTCGGGGTCGCGGCCGGCGTTGCCGTCGAGGTCGGCTCCGCTGTAGCCGTGGGCGCCGGAGTGGAGGGAGGACTCGGGGTTGAGCTGGAAGTAGGCAGAGCCTCCGGAGCCGGAGCCGGAGCCGGAGCGGTGGCGACGGGCACCTCGACCACCGCCTCGGATGATGGACGCAGCGCCACAACCACTATCGTCGCCACCGCGATCAGCAGGACGGCCAGTGCCCAGAGCGGTATCCGCCGGTTCAGCAGATCGTTCAACCGAGCAAATCCTCCACTTCCGAGGCGGTTGGCAGCGACGACTGCGCTCCGGCGCGGGTCGCGGTCAGCGCCCCGGCGGCCGAGGCGTAGCGCACGCATTCAAGCAGATCGCTCCCGCGGGCGCGAGCCAGGCCGAACGCGCCGCAGAAGGCATCTCCGGCCGCGGTGGTATCCATGGCCTCTATTTCAAACGCCGGAAAGTGCCGTCCCGTTGCGGTGTACAGCACCGCGCCATCGCCGCCAAGCGTCACGATCACCGACTTGGCCACGCTTTCCCGCAACCGGGCGGCCGCCGCGAACGCCCCGGCGCGATCGCCGGCGTCGATTCCGGATAGAAATTGGGCCTCTGTCTCGTTGACGATCAGGTGGTCCACACAACCCAGCAATGATCCGGGCAGCTCCATCGGCGGGGCCGCGTTCAGGACGGTTTCGGCGCCGTCGGCACGGGCGCGCCGGAATGCCTCTTCCACGGCCGCCAACGGTATTTCCAGGACGGCCAGTGCCACTCGTGTTCCCGGCTCCCAGGCGTCGGCCACCTCGTTCAGCGTCAGGCGGCCGTTGGCTCCCGGGGCGAGTGCAATCATGTTTTCGCCGTGGTCGTCAACCAGGATCAGCGCCACCCCGGAGGGCACCGCCGTATCGACCTTGACGCCAACGACGTCGATACCCGCCTCAAGCAATTCGCGCCGGCGATCCGTGCCGAACGCATCGGCGCCGATCCGACCGATCATGCGCACCTGGCCGCCCAATCGCGCGGCGGCCATCGCTTGGTTGGCGCCCTTGCCGCCGCCAAATGTCCGCAGATCGCCGCCGAGCACCGTTTCCCCGGCGCGCGGAAGCGTTGGCAACCCGATCACCTGGTCGGTGTTGATGCTGCCGATCACCGTGATCAAGGCCATCGGTCCCCGCCCCCAGGCCGCGAATCAGCGTACACGCTGTGTTCCTTTTCGTTGGACGGCGACCGACTGGAATCATGCCGATCGGCGGCGCCCACTTATTCGCTGTCATTCTACGGAGCCGGTGGTGGGGTCGGGAAGTAGTGTGACCGAGTTCTCTTCCGGCGATGGACTAGATTGTTACTTGGGCGCTGCCTCGCACTGTGGGGCCCGGATGGTTCAAGACACTTCAAAGGCGCAAGAGCCGAAGATTATCGAAGTGTTGGCGCCCAGCGTCGAGGCTGCGTCGAGGCCGGCGCCCGCGCGATGGGCGTGTCCTCCGACCGGGTTGGGCACGAAGTGTTGGAGGCGCTGTTGGAGGCCCGGGTGCTTTCGCAGATGTCCGACGACGGAGCGACCCCCGATCTTGAAGAGGTTGAGGAGGCCGAAGCCGCGGCCGCCGCCGAGGCGGGCGAAGATGGCGATGAGGGCGAAGAAGGAGAGGCCGCCCGCGCGCCGCGCTTGGTGGTAAGCGGCGAGATCTACGAAGGAACCGTGGTCGGAATCGGATGGTTGGCGCTGGTCGTGGATCGCCGGATTGATCACTGTACGCTGCGCGAATCCGAGGGGCGAATCCAGGTCTTCCCCTTCATAGAATTGCGAATGTCGGCCTCGGTCCGATCCTGGGTGCCTGGTTCCATTTGGGAGCCATCTTTCTACCCTTCCGCTAGCGGCGGTGATACCCTATGCCGCGTCCGCAACGATCCACCGGGAGGTCGGTAGGCTGGATCGGGTGGACGACTCCGTGTGAAGGGCGCAATTGGTCAGATCTAGGCGTTTCCGCAGGCCCCGTCGAGAGCCCTCCGAGTTTGTTGGCATCGCCGCTGCGTTTGGCGTCCTCGTCATCGCCGTCTTTTTGGCTGCCGCGGTCTGGTCTCTTTCTCCCGAAGAAGAGATCGGCGCGCTTCAGGGCGAAATGGCTGAGGCGTCGCTGATCCAACCGGAGATCGCGACGCCCGAAGTCGTCAGCCCGGACCTTCGTCAGCGCGTGGGCGACCTGGTCCGCCCGGTGGTCGAACTGCCCGGCAAGATCGCGAGCCCGTTGGAACTGGTGCCCGACTGGCCGATGGATCACCCGGTGACCATCCTGCTGCTCGGAACCGATCAGCGCCCGGATGATCCCTTCGCCAAGACCGACACCATGCTGGTGGTTCGCATCGACCCGCAGTCCGACTCGGTAGTCGTTGTCGGGGTGCCCCGCGACATCTGCGTAGATCTTTGTAGAACCGAGCCTTACCGGATCAACAGCGTCCTGTTCTACGAGGGGCCCGACAGCCTGCGGCGCCGGGTCGGAGACCTGCTCGGAATCACGATCGACTATCACGTCATCATGAACTTTGACGGATTCGTGCGCCTGGTCGATTTCTTTGGCGGAGTCGACATTGACGTACCGCGCGAAATCGTCGACTACAGCTACCCCAACGCGGCCGACGACGGCTTCGAGCCGTTCCTTCTGGCGGCGGGCCAGCAGCGCCTGGACGGCGAGACCGCCCTGCGTTATGTACGCACCCGCTGGGAGGATCCGGAAGGGGATTTCGGGCGTATCAACCGGCAGCAGGATTTCCTGGTTGCGATGAAGAGCCAGGTGCTCTCGCCAAAACTTATCCTGCAGGTGCCGGCGCTGATCGGCCAACTCACCGATACCTTCGAGACCGACCTGCCGTTAGGCGACATGCCCTCGCTGGCGAAGCTCGCCCTGGGCATCCCCCAGGGAGCGATCATCTCCGTCAACATCGACTACAACGACAATCGCGTCTACCCGATTGAGGCCGAAAACGGCGCCAAGGTGCTAATGGCGAACGGGTCGCTAATCCGGGCCTACGTGCGGGAAGTGATCGCAGAGGCGGCCGCGGCCGGGGGCGAGCGTCTGCAATTTGCGGTGGAGCCCGTCGAACCTCAACAGCTTGAGCCCTAGCCGGGCCGCAGCCCTTGACGGCGGTCTCCGGGTCGTCAGCTTCAACCTTCATGCCGGCCGGGATGCAACCGGCGCACCCGCTTTCGAACGCCAGTTGGACCTGCTTCGAGAGCTCTCGCCGGATCTGTTGGCGATCCAGGAGGCCGATCGCAACTGGCCGCGCTCGGGCGGAGTCGATCACTGCCGTGAACTGGCCGCCGCGCTGGATATGCATGCGTTCTTCTCACCGAATCTCCAGGGCGATTGGGCACCCGGGCGGGTCGCGCACCAGTTCGGCATCGCGCTCCTGTGGAAGGGTGTCGCCGAACCCATCGTCGGGCTCGGTCTGCCCGCCGTCCCCGGCCGCGAGCATCGCGGTCTGGCCTGTCTGGAGCTGCAAATCGACGGCCGATACCTGGTGTTTGCCACCACTCATCTCGGGCGCTCGGCGCCGGAACGGCTCGCCCAAGCACGGTTTGTGGCCGACTGGCTTACCGCGATCGATTGTCCGGTGATCCTAGCCGGTGACTTCAACATGATTCCGGAGTCGCCCGAATACCGAATCCTGGCTTCGTGCGCGACCGATGTCACTGCCGGGCTGGACCTGGTCACATTTCCCGGGGACGTACCCGATCCGCAGCGCGACTACGTGTTCACGACCGGTGGCGTGGCCGTCGGCACGGTGCAGGCGGTCAAATGGGACACCTCCGATCACCGACCGGTCGTCGTCGAAGTACTCGCCGCGGATTGATCGGGACCGGCCGTAAAGTCCACAATGGCGCCAGCCATTCAACCCGCGGGGGCGCATGAAACCGGATCCCGACAGGCCGACCGAAATAGTTTCCATTGGCACCGAGGTCGTCCTCGGCCGCATCCAGGACACCAACGCTTCCTGGCTGGCTGGGCGCCTGGCCCATGCCGGAGCCAACGTGCGCCGCATCACTGGGGTGCCCGACAATCCCGACGAAGTCCGCGCCGTGCTCGCCGACGCGGTGGCCCGCGGGACCGGTCTGATCGTCTCGACCGGCGGGCTCGGCCCGACCCCGGATGACATGACGGTCGCCACGATATCCGCGGTCGCCGGTTGCGGCGTAGCCCGGGATCCCGAAGCGGTCGCCGACTACCGGCAACGTCGCGACATTCCCGGCGACGAGGAGTTGCCCCCCAATCTGGACAAGATGGCCACGGTTCCCGAGACCGCCGCCGTGTTTATCAACCCAGTGGGCTGGGCGCCGGGGTTTATGGTGGCGTTGGGCGACACCGTGATGTTCGCGATTCCCGGTCCGCCGCGCGAGATGAAGGGCGTTTACGAGGCCCACCTCGGCCCCTTGGCCGATAGCTGGTACGCCGGACGCACGGTGGCCCAGCGACTGCGCGTGGAGATGTTCGAATCGCAGGTGTCGCCGCTCCTCGAAGAGGCGATGAACCGCTATCCCAACGCCTATCTCAAGGCCTACGTCGCCCTGGGAGACGGCGCCGGGCTACCGATCGATGTCGTGGTCCGGCGGTCCGACGGCGTGCCGCCCGCCGAGGAACTACAGGATGTCATCCGGTTCTTCGGCGACCTGGTGCGGCTGCACGGCAAGGAAATCGAGTTCATTGACTAGTCTCGCCAATCGCGACTAGATGCCGCGGGCCGACCCGGAGATGATCATCTCGCCCTCGGAAATCAGCAGCGTCTCGATGTCGATCGGCGGCCGCGGCACCCCGGCATCAAGGGCGCGCGCGATCAGTCCCACCAGCCCCGCCCGAACGGGTCCGGGGGTGAACAACTGCCCGGTCTGCAGGCGCCGCACTTCCAGCTGCAACTCGGCCGACTCGATGCTGACGACGATGTCGGCCCGATAGCGAAACTCGACCCCCGCCGCCTTGGCCTTGCCAACCAGCACCATCTCACCGTCGCGTAGCGTCGCGTGCGAATCGAAGAAGGTTATGCCGAGGATCCCGGGCGACGACCACTCGGCCAGCTTCGAAGTCAATTCAAGCTCCGAAACCACTAGTTGCACGGGCTCCGGCTGACCGGTCTGCTTGCTTTGCCTAACCAGTTCGTCCACCGCGTCGAGACGATTGTTGAACCGCGCCAGTACCAGTTCGTCAGGTTCCAAGAGATCCAGATCGGAAATATCGACGCCGGGACGCGAGGCGAAAAAACCAAAGATCGCCAGCACCGCCGCCACCAGCAGCAGGAAATAGAGCGACAGGCGCAAACCGCAGGTCAATGGGCGCTCAAGCAGTTAGGTCCGCTGGCGGTCTCACCGGGGCGTCGTGGCACGCTGCGACCCTTCCGGAGGGACGATGTTGCGCGGCGCGGTTTCGCAGAACGAAGTGGCCTTGATAATCTCCACTGTGAATCAGCATTGTGGAGAATGGTAATGGCAACCACGTATAGCGGCATCCCGAAGCGAGCGGCGAGCTCGCCGACGACCGCGAACATAGCGCAGAACGAGAGGCTCCCTTCGTGACATTCTTTGAGCCGTTCGTACATCTGTGGCGGTCGCTGGGCAGGTTCTACTACGAGGTCTTCTCGATCGTAGCGCGCGCGAACTGGCCCTGGACGCTGGCCATGGTTCCCTGGGTTTTCGTTTTGGCGTGGACCGGCGTCTGGTTTCTCGAGGATGCATTTCGCGAGAGCCTTGGTCAGGGACGTGTGATTCCGGAAGTTCTAGTCTTCCTGCCAATCTTCAGCGCGATCGCCATGCTGCTGGCGGGGCCGGCTACCGCCGCGCTGTACAACAGCATGATCGCCCGGGAAGAGCTCGAACCGGTCACCCTGGGCCTTTTCGCACGCGGCTTCAAACAGTATTTCTTCCGCGCCTGGCGGCTGACCGTCGTTGATCTGTTCATCCTCTACGCGCTGTTGTTGGCATTTGTGTTCTACCGATCACAGGAAGACTCGCCGGTGCAGGTCCTGGCCATAGTGGCGGTCTGGCCGACGTTCTTCTGGCTCATGATTCAGCCGTATCTGTTCCCGTTGCTGCTGCGCACCGAAACCGGGCTGTATCACGTCTTCCGCAATGCGTCGGTGCTGGCGTTGGGGAACCTCGGCAACACCCTGGGGCTTCTGATCATCACGCTGCTCTCGATAGTCGTGGTCATTCCGCTGAACATCATCGCTGTGACGGTGGGCCCGGCGGTCTACGCGATGACCGGCCTGCGGGCGGTTGACCATCTGCTGGAACGATTCGAGCTCGCCGACGAGGGCGCGCCCGGAAACTGATCGCACAGTGAGGGTCACCCCGGCATGGTCGCCATCAACATCGAAAACATCGACGTCTACTTCCGGCCGGACAAGGAGCGCCGCCCGGCCATCGACGCCCCTTCGCGCACCGATCGAGTGGTGGACGAGGAGGGGCAGCGCCCGGAGATCGACGGCGGGCTGGTAAGAGCGCTCGACCGGGTGGATCTCAGGGTTCGCGATGGCGAGACCCTGGCGGTCCTAGGGCCGTCGGGCTGCGGGAAGTCCAGCCTGCTGCGGGCCGTGGCCGGCCTAGCCAACCCGCGCGCCGGCCGCATCTATTTCGACGGCGTCGAGGTCACTGAGGATT
>CAZVZW010000001.1:32957-41832 GCA_964631365.1 uncultured Chloroflexota bacterium
GCCAACCCGCGCGCCGGCCGCATCTATTTCGACGGCGTCGAGGTCACTGAGGATTCGCCCGGCAGCCGTAAAGTGGGCGTTGTTTTCCAGGACTACGCGCTCTATCCCCACATGGAGGGCCGGAGCAACCTCTCGTTCTTCTTCAAGGTCAATCGCCGCGAGGACGAGATCGCAGAGCGCGTCGAGGAAGTCTGCCGAATAATGGGCAGCGGGTTTCGCGAACTGCTTGACCGCAAACCGCGCAATCTATCCGGCGGCGAGAAGCAGCGTGTCGCCGTCGGGCGCTGCATCATCCGCGACCCGACCGTTTTCCTTCTGGACGAACCACTCTCGAACCTCGATGCCCGGCTGCGGGCCAGCCTGCGGATCGACCTCAAGCGCCTGCTGCGCCATTTCGGAGTGACCACGATCTACATAACCCACGATCAGAGCGAGGCCATTGCGCTGGCCGACCGGATAGCTCTCATGCAGTCGGGGCAGATTGTCCAGGTCGGGACATACCGAGAACTCTACGACCGGCCGCACAACACCTTCGTGGCGGGCTTTCTCGGCGAGCCGGCCATGAACCTGATCCCGGCCACAGTCCGGGACGGCCATATTCGCATCGCCGGGCAGACATTGCCGCCGCTGCCGGGGGCCGGCTTGCGAATCTTGGAAGGCGAAGACGTCACGGTCGGCATCCGACCGGAGCACGTGGAGTTCCCAGCGCGGGAACCGACCGGTGCAATCAACGCCGAGGTTGAATCGATTCAGGCGCTGGTGAGCGATCGCGCCCAACTGACGACCTTCCTGGTTGGTAATACCCGGATTGCAGCCCGCGGTCCGGTAGATGGCGAGGTGCGCCGCGGGGACCGGATACGCCTGCATTTTCCGGCCGAGCGGTTGCGGACATTCGACGGGCGAGGAATCCGGATCGGGTAGGGGATTCCACTCACCGGCGGCCCGCGGAAGTCTGGCCAGACCGACTTGCTATAATCGCCCTCTTAGCGAGAGCGGTACATAAGTAGTGGATTGCGAAGGAAAAGTGGGTCCGACCCACTTTTCTTTGTTTTCCCGGGCAACCGGTGAAAGGCCGGAGCCCGGGTGCAAGCACAGCGAGGAAAGCGCCGATGAAAAGCGAATTTGAGCTGGCGCTATCGCAGATTGCCGCCGACAAGGGCCTGACCACCGACGATGTCCTGGAGGCCGTGCGCGCCGCGGTCGATTCCGCCTACCGCGACCTGCCCGGGGCGCTGGAAGACATCGACGTGCACGTCGACGGCCAGGGGAGCTTCAGCGTCCACGCCAACCGGACGGTCGTTGAAGGCGAAGTCTCCGACGCCGATGCCGAGATCTCACTGGAGGAAGCCGCCACCATCGACGCTGAGCTTCAACTCGGCGACATCGTTCAGGTAGACATAACCCCAAGTGATTTCAGTCGCATCGCGGCCCAGAAGGCCCGCCAGGCGATGCTGTTCACGCTTCGTGAGGCCGAGCGCTCGCTGGTATTTGACCGCTACATCGACCACGTTGGCGAACTGATGGTTGGCAAAGTCACCCGCATCGACTACCGCGGTGTCGTGCTTGAGTTCGGCCGTGCCGAGGCCGTCATGCCGCCCGGCGAGCAGACACCCACCGAGCACCTGCGCCTGAATCAGCGATTGCGCGTCTACCTGGTGCAGGTAAACGAAGCCGGTCGCGGGCCGCAGTTGCTGGTTTCGCGCCGCCATGCAGACTTCGTGCGCCGCCTTTTCGAGCGGGAGATTCCGGAAATCGCCAACAATGCGGTTGAAATCGTCAACATCGCCCGTGACGCCGGGGTTCGTACCAAGGTCGCGGTCCGCGCGCTCCAGGAGGGACTCGATCCGGTGGGTTCCTGTGTTGGCGTGCGCGGCGCGCGAATCCAGAACATCGTCCGCGACCTGGTTCCGGAGAAGGTCGAAATCGTCGAATTCAGCGATGACGCCACCCGGTACGTCGGCAACGCTTTGAGTCCGGCGCAGATCATCGCCGTAAACATCAACGTCGAAGAGAATCTGGCCGATGTCTTGGTGGCCCCGGACATGGTGTCGTTGGCCATCGGCCGTGAAGGGCAGAACTCCCGGTTGGCTGCGCGGCTCACTGGCTGGCGCATCAACATTCGCGACGCCTCGGCGCCGGAAGACCTGCAACTGGAGGCCGCGCCCGACCCGATCGCGGCGGATGGCGACGCGGCCGACGGTGCTGCCGCTGCCGACTCCGTTGACCTGGGCAGCCTGACCGTCGCCCGGCTCCGTGAAATCGCCGCCGAGCGCGAAATCTCGCTGACCGGGCTGCGACTAAAGACCGACATCGTTGGCGCCATTGAAGCGGTGGCCACCGCCGTCGCTGAAGCCACCGACGCACCGGCTGACGAAGAGCCAGCCGCCGCCGACACGGCCGCCGCTGAAACCGCTGACGAAACCGACGAAGCACCGGCTGACGAAGGGCCCGCCATCACCGACACCGCCGCCGCTGAATCTGTCGACGAGGCCGCCGACGTGCCTGCCGAAGAAGAAGCGGGCGGGGACGGCAATTAGGCGATCGCGGCCAACTTGTCTCGACACGTTCCGCAGCGCTCTTGTATCGTCTGCGGGCTGAAGATCGACAAGGTTAAACTTGTACGGGTGGTGCGGTCGCCGGCAGGCGGCCTGGCGCTCGACCCCGATGGGTCGATGGCCGGGCGCGGGGCCTACGTATGTGGGGCTGACGTCTGCTGGGACGAGGCGCTGGAAGCCGGCGTCTTTACTCGGTCGCTAGGAATCAAGGACGGGGCGCTGATCAAAGAGCGCCTCACCGAAATTCGCGCCCAACACGAACAACTGACCGGCTCGACAGAGCGCCGGTAAACGTCAATGACTCGACGGAAACGCAGGAGATATTGGCAGCAAGACGTAGAAGAAGAACATTTCGCCCCGCGCGGCCGGCCGCGCGCAAGAAACGCGGACCGGCTGAAGTCGAAACGGTGGTGGTCGAAGAGGTTGTAATCGAGCGTCCCGACAAGGTGACGCTGGCCGAGGCGATCCACGTTGGCGAACTCGCCGAACTGATCAACATGACCGGCGTGGAGTTGGTCGGAGAGCTGTTTAGTCGCGGCATCATCACCAACGTCAACGCCACCCTCGATTTCGAGACCGCCGCCCTCATGCTGGCCGACATGGGGATCGAGGCCGAGCTTGCCGAACCGGAGCCGGAGCCCGAGACCGAAGCCCCGGTCAGCGACATTCCCGAGGTCGAAGGCGAGGTCGGTCCCCGCGCGCCGGTGGTGACGGTGATGGGGCACGTCGACCACGGCAAGACGACCCTGCTCGACGCCCTCCGCCAGAGCAACATCGTCGCCGGCGAGGCCGGTGGGATCACCCAGGGCATCGGCGCCTATCAGGTCGAGGTCGAGGGCAGCCCGATCACCTTCATCGACACTCCCGGTCATGAGGCCTTCACCGCGATGCGGGCGCGCGGCGCCCAGGTCACCGACATCGTCGTGCTGGTTGTGGCCGCCGACGACGGCGTAATGCCGCAGACGCGCGAGGCCATCGCCCACGCGCAGTCGGCCGGGGTCCCCATAATCGTCGCCGTCAATAAGTCTGATCTTCCCGGCGCCAACATCAATCGCGTTCTCAGCGAACTCGCCGACGCAAGCCTGCTGGTCGAATCGATGGGTGGAGAGGTTGTGTCGGTCGAAATCTCCGCTTTGAAGGGCCAGGGCATCGACGACCTCCTTGAGATGATCCATCTCACCACCCAGTTAGATCCCCCCGAGGCCAGGATTTCCGGGCCGGCGCGGGCCTCGGTCATCGAAACCCGTCTCGACCGCAGCGTGGGACCGGTCGCCACCGTCCTGGTGGTCGCCGGTGAATTGCACGTCGGCGACTGCTACGTCGTTGGCCTGCAGAGCGGCAAGGCCCGCAATCTCGTTGACGCCGACGGTAACCGCGTCAAGGCCGCCCTCGCCGGCTGCCCGGTCGAGGTCGTTGGAATCAGCGGGATGCCTCGACCAGGAGACGAGTTGGCGGTCGTTGCTAACGAAAAAGAAGCCCGCCGCATCGCCACAACCCGCGGGCTGCGAGCGTCGCGCGAGGAGTCCTCGATGGCCGAGCGCCTCGGGCTGGAAGACCTGGCCCGCCAGCTCACCCACGGCGCCATCCAGCAGCTCGACATCGTCATCAAGGCCGACACCGACGGCTCGGTGGAGGCGGTGGTTCAGGCGATCGAAGCGCTCGGGTACGAGAAGGTGAAGCCGAACATCGTGTTCTCCGGCGTGGGTGCCATCACCGAGAACGACGTCAACCTGGCCATTGCCGCCCGCGGGGTGGTGGTGGCGTTCAACGTCAAGGCCAGCCCGGCCGCGCGTGGGCTCGCCGACCAGAACGGCATCGAACTGCGTGCCTACCAGATCATCTACGACCTGATCAACGACGTCGATGCGGCGTTGCAGGGCAAGCTTGAGCCGGAATTCCACGAAGTCATTGACGGGCGCCTCGAAGTGCGCGGTGTGTTCCGCACCGAGCGCGCGCTCAAGATCATCGGTGGCATCGTCTCTGAGGGCCGCATGAATCGTGGCGCCGAGGTCCGCGTGATACGGGCCGGCGAGACCATTGCGACCGCGCGCATCGATACCCTGCGACGCTTTGCCGACACGGTCAACGAAGTTACGGCCGGTTACGAATGTGGGATTGGCGTCACCGTCCGTCCCAAGATTGAAGAAGGTGACATCCTGGAGGCTTTTCATGAGGAAGAAGGGCCCGCAACCGCCTGATCGCCCCTCGCGAGCAGTTGGGTCACCGCTATGAGTCGCCGGGTCGAACGCCTGACATCCCAGATCGAGCGTGAACTCGCTACCATCCTGCATCAGAAGGTCAGCGACCCGCGCCTCGGTTTTGTCACCATCACCCGCACCGAAGTCAGCAGCGATATGTCCTTCGTCCGCATCTACTACGCCGTCTATGGCGACGAGACCGACATCCGCGAGACCGCCACCGCCCTGGATCGGGCCGGGGGGTTCATTCGCCACCAGCTCGGCCAGACCATCGGCACTCGCCTGACGCCCGAATTGCGGTTTCAGTTCGACACCAGTTACCAGCGGGGCATGGAGGTTATCGGCCTGATCAACGAACTGGATCTGCCTGACGACGAGGCCGACGAAACCGCCCCCGAAGGAACCTGAGCGACCATCGATTCTGCCCCGCGCGACTTCTTTCTGAACGTGATGAAACCCCGGAGGCTCACGTCCTCCCGGGTTGTCGGTGCGATCAAGCGAGCCGGCCGCTTCGGGCGGGTGGGGCATGCCGGGACGCTGGACCCGCTGGCCGATGGCGTTCTGCCGATCGCGGTTGGCGGCGCCACCCGCATGATCGACTTCCTCCATCGTCAGCCCAAGCGCTACCGGGCCTGGGTGATATTCGGAGTGGAGACCGATACCCATGACCTAGAGGGTGCGGTGGTCGCCCGTTCCCTGCAAGTTCCGGGAACGAGCGCGCTGCGCGCCGCCGTCGCCGCGATGGTGGGAACGCAGTTCCAGCGCCCCCCGGCCTACTCCGCAATCAAAATTGACGGACAGCGCGCCTACGATCTTGCCCGCCGCGGGGATGCGCCGAAGCTGGCCCCGCGAACCATCGAAATCCATTCGCTTGACATCATCAATACTGCCTGGTGGTCGGGCGAAGATCTCCTTGCCGCGGGCCTCAGACGGATGGCCGGTGAGCTTGGCAACCGAGGGCGGCTGGTGGCTGCCCTGGATATCGGGTGCGGGGCCGGCACCTACGTACGCAGTCTGGCCCGTGACCTCGGCCGTGGACTCGGCACGGTCGCCTGCCTAGCCGGGCTCCGACGGACTGGTGTTGGGCCCTTTGCGGTGGGCCGGGCGGTGCCGCTGGATGAGGCCGTCGACGCCATCGCCGGCGGCTACCTGGGAGCCATTGCCTATCCCGCCGACGAGGCGGTTCTGCCTTATCCGGGGGCCGTCCTGGGACCGGCCGCCCATCGCCGCTTTGTGAACGGCAATCACGTAGCCTGGGGCGCCGCATCCGGTGACCTGCGGGTCTACGGCAGCGACGGCGCCTTCCTTGGAATGGGGGAGGCAGTCGACGGAACCGGGCTACAGCCCCGAATCGTGATGCCCGGCCAGGCCGGTGGCGCGCCGTGAGCGATACCGCTACCCGGGCGGACGCGCCGACCCTCGACGGCCCGACGGCCGTGACGATCGGCAAGTTCGACGGAGTCCACCTGGGCCACCGGGCCTTGATTCGGGCCACCTGCGCCGCCGCCGCCGATATCGGTGGCCGCAGCGTGGTCATGACCTTCTGGCCTCACCCGCTCCGGGTCCTGCGGTCCACCGCCAGTGTCCCGCTCCTTAACTCCCGGGAAGACCGCCTCGATCTGCTTGCCCATGCCGGCCCGGATCACGTGGAAGTGGTCCCGTTCGACAAAGAATTCGCCCGGCGGACCGCCGAAGAGTTCCTGGGTGAATTGTGCGACCGCCTAGGGATGGAAGTGCTTGTCGTCGGCCGTGAGGCGCGGATGGGGACCGGGCGTCACGCCGGCGTGGATGAACTGGGCGAGATCGGCCGGCGCCTCGGGTTCGATCTGCGAGTGGTCGACCCGGTGATCGTCGGGCAGCGGGTCAGCAGCCAGATGGTCCGCGATTTGATCGAGCTACCCGATCTTGAGCGGGCCGTGGAATCGCTGGGACGTCTGCCGAGCTACGCCGGCCGGGTTGCCCGGGGCGACCGGCGCGGGGGCGAACTCGGTTTCCCCACCGCCAACCTTGAGATTGATGCCGACCGGGTCGTGCCGGCCCGCGGGGTATACGCCGGCCGCGTCCTGGTAGCCGGCGACGAGGGTGTCCTGCAACGCACCGTGATCAACCTGGGCACGCGCCCCACCTTTGGAGACGGTCGCCAGTTGCTGGAGGCCCACCTGCTGGACTTTGACGCGGACCTCTACGAGCGGCCGGTGCGGGTCTATTTCGAGCAGTACCTCCGGCCGGAACGGCGCTTCGCCGGGGTCGAGGAACTCAAGACCCAGATCGACGCCGACATAGCCGTGGCTGTGGCGAGTCCGCCGATATTTCCCCCGGAGGTCTACGCCCCCTGGGCCAGTTGAGCACGACGATCGGAGCACCATGTCGCGATTCTCACCGTAGCCACTTTCGCCGGCTGATAAATTGCCCTTCGATGAAAGCGACTGATCCTGAATTCTCCGGCGGACCGGTAATGCCGACCCGACTCGAAATCTACGTGGCCGACGGCTGCACCACCTGCGCTGAGTCCGCCAGATTCGCGGCGGTGGCCACCGCCAGCTATCCAGAAATCCCCCATGTGTTTTGCTGTCTTAGAGCGCGACAGCCTTGATGCTTATTGGCCCGACGCCGCGATCCGGTCAAACCTTCGGGGGTAGCCCTTCAAGGTTGGCGACGGTCCGCCCTCCGGAAGCGGGAAGGAATGGTGGAGTGGGGGAGCGTTCAGGCCGGTCACGCTTGTGTGTCAGCCAGACATGTGGAACGCAGCAGCCGGCACGACGTTCGAGCTAGGCCGCCGTCGCCCCGGCTAGTTTCTGCCTTTGCCGCTGTCCCCCTTTTTGAAAACCGTCCGATTCACGTTGGTTCTTGATCATTGATTCAACTGGACACATACTTCTGGCGGGTCTTCGGCCTTCTTCAGGCCTCAATTTGGAGAGCTGGGTAGCGAACTCGCAAGTGGACTAGACCTCCTATCTCGGACCGGCGCGGAACGGCTTCACAGGTTTGTGACCGTCCCGGCAGGCCGAGATAGCTCAGTCGGTAGAGCAGTGGACTGAAAGACCATCGACTGGCGGACGCGTTCCATCACTGTCACGCCGCCGCTCTCATCTGTCTGCACCATGCGCGAAGCCTTAGATCCAAGAGCTGCGCTCGCTTGCACTTCCATAATCGAGCCTTCTGCCCTTAGAAGGCCTGCAATTCCCTGCAATTGGGGACGCCCATGGATAAAGGCGCCTTGCCCAGGAGCTGATATTCGGCGGAATTGGGCTCTCCGACCTTAGGTTTCGTCGCGAGGAATCTAGCCGGCCAAGTCCTCGCCGCCGTCGGTGCCGATGATGTTGCCCGTGATCCAGTGGGTCTCGGGCGCGACCAGAGCAGATATTGCCGCCGCCACGTCCTCGGGAGTCGTCAGGCGACCGCTGGGGTTGACCCGTTGCGCGTGGTCGATCAACTCATCGTTGCCGGGGATCCGGCGGAGGGCCGGGGTGTCGGTCACGCCGGCGCGAATCGAATTGACCGTGATCCTGCGCGAGGCCAACTCGAAGGCCAGGCGACGGACATGGGCGTCTAGCGTCGACTTCACCGCCGACACCGCCCCGTAGTGCGGCCAGATGCGATTGTTCCCGGCGCTGGTCATCGCGTAGATGCGCCCGCCCTCGCCCATCAGTCCCGCCTCGACCAGGTCTCGCGACCAGTAGACCAGGCTATGGGCCATCACGTTGAAAGTCATTTCCATCTGCGCCGTTGAGATGGCGGCGTGTTCCTCGTCGGACACGTAGGGCAACAGGTTGCCGAACGCCAGCGAGTGCAGCAACACCCGTACCCGGTCTCCGGATTCAGCGAAGATCTGCGAAATCTCACCAATGACCTCCGCGCGGGCGTCGTCCTGGGCCGCGTTGCTGTTGAAGAAGTGGGCCTCGCTGCCGGCGGCCTCGATATCAGCCCTCACCGCCTCGACCAGCGGCATCGTCCCGCGCCGATCCAGGTGGACGCCGATGACGTTCATTCCGTCGGCCGCCAGCCGCCGGGCGGTTGCCGCCCCGAACCCACTGGAAGCTCCCAGGATCACCGCCCAGTCTTTGCCGTTGTCACCTTTGCTCAAGCTCACTCCTCCTGGAACGCCAGATCGGTCCGTGCCGT
>CAZVZW010000001.1:41932-51196 GCA_964631365.1 uncultured Chloroflexota bacterium
AGGTGGCTCGCTGGCGACACGATCGGTGTCACCGCCGTCGAGGCCAGCATGTAGGCCGCAAACACTCAGGCAAACAGGTTGAAGCCGCCCAGCGCCGCCAGGAATAGCGCCAGCATCATCCCGGCGAGGATCTAAGAGGTACGCGGGCGATGCTCCTCGACGACCGCGGGGCTATCTATAACGACGGCCGTGACCGCAATTGCGTCGGTCGAACTCGTAATGTCATCGGGACCCTGCAAATGCTTGTTTCCTGCGGTACACGACTGCAGGGGAAAAAGTGTGCGCCCTCGCTAGCGAGCCAGTATGCAGGCAGGCGCACGCTCTCGCCAAGTACGATTCCCGCTCGCCGCCCGGTTTGCTGGCCGGCGGTCAGCTCAGGTGGAGTGTGGTCTGGATCCTATCCGTAGCCGACGCTGCGCAGGTATTCGCGGGTGCGTTTGGCGATCGGCAACGGCACGTCGAACGGCACCGGATACATGTCCTGTTCGACCATCACGATTCCTTCGTAGCCGACCTCGCGGATGACCGCCAGGAAGGCCTCGAAGTCCACGATTCCGGTCCCGGGTTCGACGAACGCGCCCATCGCCACGGCCTCGACCATGCCGATGCCCTTCTCCTCGACCTCTTTTGTGACCGCCGCATCGACGTTCTTGATGTGCAGGTAGGGAATCCGCGCGTGGTGCTTACGCAAGAAGGCCACCGGATCGCCGCCCCGATAGGCGTGATGCCCGGTGTCCAGAACCATCGGGACCGACGGGTCGGTGTCCGCCAGGAAGGCCTCCATCTGATCGTCGTACTCGACGTGGGTGTCGGTGTGGGGGTGGAAGACCGGCGTGAATCCGGCCTTACGGATCATTTCACAGCCCCGGGTGGTGTTCTCGATCAGGCGCTTCCAGGCGTCATCGTCGAGCCGTCGGGGACGAGCCAGGTCGCCGGTTTCAAAGTTCATGTAGCCGGAGTCGATCAGGCCAATGAACTCTGCGCCCAGGGCGGACAGTAACGGTCCCGCCACCTCCAACGCCGCCGCGATCTGATCCAGCACCTCGTCATCTTCCATATGGCCGCCCAGCATCGTCGCGGTGGCCTTCAATCCACGGCGATCAAGTTCCGGCTTCAATATTGCCGGGTCGGTTGGCATGTAGCCGAGCGGGCCGATCTCGATCCACTCGAACTCGGCCTCAGCCACCTCGTCCAGGAATCTCGTCCAGGGTGTCTGCTGGGGGTTATCCGGGAACCAGACTCCCCATGAGTCCGGGCAGTTACCCAGTTTCAGTGGCGTCCCTGTGCTCATCTCCAACGCCTCCGCTTGAACTCGCCGGCGGGCATGCGTCCGCCATGACGATGACCTTTGTAGCGGGAGTATTGGTCACCGGACGTCGCAATGCAACCGGCTTGTCAACGGGGCCGGGCTAGGAGGAGATTGCCGCTCGGCCGGGTTTAGCGCCGCCACCCCGTCGGCGCAGTCGCCGGCGGGCATACTCGCTTACGCGCGCCGCTACCATCGAACCGGCCAGCGCCAGTGAGAAGGACCAAATTGCCACCCCGATCGCGATCGCGGCGATCACCCCACCCGGCCAGCCGGCCACGAAATCGGCGCCGGCAAGCTTCAGGGTCGCGAAGATCGCCACCGGTAGCTCCCAGTAAAGCGTGAGCAGAATCGCCAGTCCCACGCGTCGCGGCGAATCGCCCAGCAGGTTGCTGGCGATCACCCCACCAACCGCCGGCGCCACCGGGATGGCGATGAAGTGCACCAGCGGAACGATGAAAAGCGCCAGGCTGGCGGCGAAGCCACCGAACGCCGCGATCGGTAGCGATCTCCCCGGTTTCGGATCAGCCGCCATAGATGTTGGGCGCTCGCCCGGCGACTCCGGGCCGCGTCCGAAACAGTGCCCCACCACTCGGCTCGCGCTCGAAGTCCTTGTCGCTGAAGTCCTCGGTGGCGCTGGTGATGTAGAGGTCGCGGTAGCCCGCGCCGCCGAAGGCAACGCTGGTGATTTGCGAGGCTTGCAGGCTGATTTCGCCGTCCAATTTGCCAGCCGGCGAGTAGCGCTGCACCCGGGAGGCCCCGTAGATCGCCACCCAGATGAAGCCCTCGGCGTCGACGGTGAGTCCGTCGGGGGAGCCGAGTTCCTCGGGCACTTCCACCAGCGGCCGGCGATTGGAGATCTCCCCGGAGGCTGATTCGTAGTCAAAAACGTCGATCCGGTGGGTCATGCTGTCGACGTAGTACATGGTGTCGTCGGCCAGGTTCCAGTCGGTGCCGTTAGAGACCGTGATGTTCGCGACGACCTCTCGCACCGAGCCGTCTTCGTCGAGTCGGAAAAGCGCGCCCCCGCCCTCGTCGAACTCATACGGCATGGTGCCGGCGAACATCCGCCCGCTCGAGTCGCACTTGGCGTCGTTCATGCGCGTGCCCGCGTTGTCAGCTTCGACGTCCAGCCAATGACTGATGTTCCCGTCGCCGTCGAGGACATCGAACCCGTCGGTCACCGCCAGCACGAAACCACCGGACCTTCGCGGGATCGCCGCCCCGATGTGCTTGCCGACCTCGGTGACGGTGTTCGAGCCACTGACCGGGTCGTAGCGATGCAGGTGCCCGCGCATGATGTCCACCCAGTAGAGGCCGTCGTCACGCTCGTCCCACACCGGGCCCTCCCCGGTTATCGCCTTTGCATCTACCAGTAGCTCAACTTCCATCTGCCTGGCCTCCCGAAGTGTTCTATGTCGCCCGCGTCCGGTCCGTCTGTCGCTGTTCTGCGACAGCATAGACCTCCGCCCTGCCCGTCGTCCCTCGGTGAATTATCATCGCCGAGCAGGCCTGCGGCAGACCGCCGACAAGATCCTGGCGGTCGGCAAATCAAGCGGGTCCCGGGGTGGTGCGAATACCGGAGAAGGATGTGGGGTGGCCGTCTGACAAGTTGAAATCCAGCCGACCGGTGCCGGGCACGAACCTGGGGCCCGGTCTTGAGAGTCCGTCCGGCTCTGATCATCGCCGGAGGACTGAGCCTATTGCTGCTGTTGCCGGTCGTCGTCATTGTCGCGCTGGCCGCCGATGGACGTGGCGCGTACGTGGTTGACTGGCGCCGCCGCACCCTGTCGCTGCTCGACTTCGCCGATGGCGGCATATGGGTAGTTGCCCGGCAACTGCCCGAGCTTGTCCGCCAGGTCATCCGCGACCCGCATACCGACTCGCTGCTGCTGCTCTCGGCCGCCGGCGGGACGATCTATCGTTTCGACCTGGCGCGACTGGCAGTTATTGGGGACCCGCTAGAGGTTCCCGGCGCCGAGTATCTGGCTGCGCCCGGCGACGGTCGGCTGCTGGTCGTGGTGCCGCGCAGCCTGGAAATCATCGCCGCCAACAGCACCACCCTGCGGGTTGAGTCGGTTGTGCCGCTGGAGGAACCGCTCTATTGGGTCTGGACCGACCCCGGGGAGGCGTTCGTCTACGCCGGGCGGCTGGATCAAAACGCCACCATCATCCTGCATCTGCTCGATGCCGACACATTGCGTCGGGCCGGCAGCCTGGTGCTGCCCTACGGGGTCGCGCCGGACTCCTGACGCCGCCGACCCCGCCAATTCGCTACAGTTCAGGGCCGGCCGCCTGGCCGGACGCGCGGGAGGCTGGCTCATGGACATACTGCAGAAGCTTGGATTCGATTCCCACGATCGGGTGGCCATCGTGCACGTGGATGACATCGGCATGTCCCACCCGGCCAACGTCGGGGGAGTGCGGGCGCTTGATGGCACCGCCACCTGCGCCAGCATCATGATGCCCTGCCCCGGCTTTGCCGAAATCGTGGAGATCGCCGACCGTCGCCCCGAATTGGACCTGGGGGTCCACCTGACGATGAACAGCGAATTCCCGGACTTCCGCTGGGGGCCGGCCCGCGATGACGTGCCCACGCTCTGCCGCGAGGACGGGACCATGTGGCAAACTGCCCGAGAGACGATCTCGCATGCCGATCCGGAAGAGGTGTCCCGGGAGATCAGGGTCCAGATCGAGGCGGTGCTGGATGCCGGCGTGGACGCCACCCACATCGATTGCCACATGGGAACCCTGCTCGATAAGAAGTTCTTCGCCGACTACCTGCAGACCGGAATCGAATACAACCTGCCGGTTCTGATGCCGCGATCGATCTCCGCCGGACTTAACGATGAGCACGGCATTCGGCTCTCCGAGGACTACCCGGCCCAACTAGAGGACATGGAGGCGAGGGGCTTCCCGATCATTGACTTCATCGAAGGCCAGACGCCCTGGTATAACCCCTTCACCGCCGAGGCCCATCACCTGCGACGCCTCGAATCGATACCCGAAGGGCTTACCTACTTCATCCTGCACGCCGCCGAGGGCAGCGAAGAGCTGCGGGCGTTCGCGCCCGACTGGCTCCAACGGCACGAGGAGCATCGGCTCTTCTCTGATGGCACGATTGATCGGGGCATGGACGCCGCCGGGATCAAGCGAGTTGGCATGCGCGAATTGCGCGACCAGCTCCGCGCGGGCTAGTGCTTTTCGGATGGTCGCCGTCGGTTGCACCCCGCCTAGGATGCTGCCAGAATCGCCGCTCCCGAGCGCGCGGTGTGGAATTCGCCGGGCCGGGTGAACGGAGGCTCCGATGAACAAAGCCATCATCTATTTCGACCCTCCGGCCGCGGAAGCGACCGAAATGCGCGGAATTCTTGCCGCGTCGGGCCTGGAACTGGTGGCCCACCCGGAGATACTCGCCAGTGGCGGCCGCTCCGCGACTGCTGCGGATCTGATCGCCACGCTTGACGGGGTTCAGGCCGCGATACTGGGAGGTGAGAACTTCACCGAAGAGGTCATCGCCGCCGGTAGTGACCTGAAGGTCATTTCGCGAATCGGAGTGGGTTTCGACCGTGTCGATCTCGCGGCGGCGCGGGCGCGGGGGATTCCCGTAGTCGTGGCTGCCGGGTCGAACCACGTCACCGTGGCCGAGTTCGCCTTCGGCCTCGTGCTCGCGCTGGCGCGCGGCATCGTCACCGGTCACCAGGCGGCGCTGGCCGGGGAGTGGGGAATGAACGTCGGGACCGACCTCCGGGGTAAAACGATCGGCATCGCCGGGCTTGGTCGGATCGGCCGTACCCTGGTCGAGCAGGTCGATGGATTTGATATGCGCGTCCTGGCGTATGAGGCGTTTCCGGACGAGGAATTTGCCGCCGCGCACCGGGTACGCCTTGTGGATATTGACACCCTTTGCCGGGAAGCCGACTTCCTCTCGCTGCATTTGCCGTCCACCGCGGAAACGCGTGACATCATCAACCGGGATCGCCTGGCGATGATGAAGGACACCTCGTACCTGGTTAACACCGCCCGGGGCGAACTGATCGACGAAGACGCGTTATTTTACGCCTTGACCAACGGCCAGATCGCCGGCGCCGGGCTCGACGTGTTCGTCGGGGAGCCCCCGCGGGAGTCCCCGTTGGTGGGGCTCGACAACGTAATCATCTCGAACCACATGGCCGGGGTCTCGCGCGAGTCGATGCATCGCATGCTGGTCATGGCCGCACAGAACGCGGCTGCGGTCGTGAACGGCGAGTGGTCGCGGGGCATTGTCGTAAACGGAGTTTATCCGTAAAGAGTCGCCGCCAAATCGCTTAGTGGCGGACGATGCCCCGGGGTAGCGCCCGCTCACCCCGGGCCGGTTTGGATCGGCGAGGCGACTACTACTGACCACTACTCAACTACTCAAGGATCTCACGTAGTATCGATCAAGGAGCGCGAGCGAGTTGGATCTGTTGAACTCTGTTTGTGAGCCGACTAGGGTCCCTCAACGTGCTATCGTGGCGGCTGGGAGAGAATAAGGACCCGGGGGTACGGGTCCTTCTGACTATGCGAAAGGGAGGCCAGTCGATGGCGTCACACAAGGGATTTAGTCGTCGAGCTATTCTGGGCACTGGGCTGATCGGGGGGGCTTCCGCCTTCGCGCTCGCTGCCTGTGGCGAAGCCGAAATTATCGAGAAGACGGTCATCCAAGAGGTTCCAGTAGAACGGATCGTGACTGTCAAAGAAGAAGTTCCGGTCGAGGTCGAGGTGGTGAAAGAGGTCGAGGTCGTCAAGGAAGTCGAAGTCGCGGCTGACGCCGGTGACTTCGAAGTCTTCTCCTGGTGGACCAACGCCGGCGAGGTCGAAGGTCTGAACGCACTGTTCCAGGTCTTCCAGTCCCGCGTTCCGGGCATCAACATCATCAACGCCGCCATCGCCGGTGGCGCTGGCCCCGGTGGAAACGCCAAGGCCGTGTTGCAGACCCGCATGCTTGCGGGCGAGCCGCCCGACTCCTTCCAGATTCACTGGGGCCACGAGCTCACCGACGAGCACGTTGTCTCCGACCGCGTCGAAAATCTCGACGGCCTCTGGGACGAAGAGGGCCTCTGGGACGTCTTCCCGGAGAGTTTTGTCGCCGCATCCCTCTACGAGGGCAGCGTTTTTGCCGTTCCGGTGAACATTCACCGTGGCAACGTAATGTGGTTTGACCGCGCGTTCTTCCGTGACGGCGGTTTCCCCGATCCCACCACTTGGGATACCTGGGACACCGCCTTCAACGTCATGGACGACATTAAGGCCGCCGGGCGGACCCCGTTCGCCCTCGGCGAAAGCGTGCCGTTCTACACCGGGCATGTCTTCGAGGACATCCTCGCGTCGCAGATGGACGCCGACGCCTACGGTGGGCTCTTTTCGGGCGATACCCCGTGGGACGGCGCCGCCGTCACCAGCTCACTCGGCATCATGAAGACCCTGATCGAGGAATACTCGAACCAGGACTACCTGAGCGTCGATCCGGGTTCCGCGTTTGAGATGGCACTGAGCGGCGACGCCGCCTGCACCATCAACGGTGACTGGGCCGAGGGCTTCTACCGTGGCAAGGGCTACGACGGCAAGTACGGCTGGGCGCCGTCACCCGGCACGCAGGGCATTTACATGGCCCTGTCCGACGCCTTCGTCGTCCCGCACAACGCCACCAACCGCGAAGCCGCGCTTGAATGGTGCCGCGTTTGTGGCTCGCTTGACGGGCAGAACCAGTTCAATCACTTCAAGGGCTCAATTCCGGTGCGTACCGACGCCAACCTGAGCTACTTCAACACCTATCAGAAGGAAGCGATTGAGGACTGGAACACCAACACGGTCGTGCAGAGCATCGTGCATGGTTTCGCAGCCCGCCAGAGCTGGATCACCGCCTTCGTCAACACGCTGAACGTGTTCGCGGCTGAACTCGACATCGAGGACACCCAGAAGACGCTTGGCACCGACTGCGAAGACGCAGGGGTCTGCTAATTAAGACTGGGGTCGAACAGCGGGGCGGCCCTCCGGCCGCCCCGCCGGACCTCAGCCCATCGCGTCTGACGCGTTTCGGAAGGTTCATTACGCGAGACAACATCCTCGCGATACTGATCCTGAGCCCTTCGATGATCGCCGTGGTGGTGTTTATCTATGGTTTCATGCTGTGGACCGGCATTGTCTCGTTCCTGAACTGGAACACCCCCGAAGCCGACATCCAGTGGCTGGGTATTGACAATTGGGAACGAATCTTCGGGCTCAGACGGTTTGCCAAAGACATCCGCAACATGAGTGTCCTGACGGTGCTCTTCCTAGTCCAGTGCATGGGTTTCGGGTTCATCCTCGCGTCCTTCCTGGACCAGCGGATCAAACTGGAATCAATGTTCCGCACGATTTTTGTGATGCCCTTCGCCATATCGGCGATCGTCACCGGGGTCGTCTGGAGCTGGCTGATGAGCCAACGCTCCGGCATCAACCTCCTGTTCGACATGGTCGGCATGGGCGAATTCAACCCGGCATGGTACGCGGACAAGGACTGGGGTATCGCCGCCATTTCGATGGCAGCGGCCTGGCAGATGACCGGGTTCACAATGGCCCTTTATCTGGCCGGGATTCGCGGGATCTCGCAGGAAGTCCGGGAAGCGGCCCAGATCGACGGCGCGGGCACATTTTCCACTTACCGATTCGTTATCATTCCGATGCTTCGGCCCGTGACGATGACGGCCTTCATCATCCTCTTCGGACTGGCGCTGCGGACCTTCGACATGGTCGCCGCCATCTCCGGCAGTGGCGCCGCGTACGCCACCGATACGTTTGGTTATCACATGTTCCAACTGGCGTTTCAAGATAGCCAGTTCTCGCGCTCGGCGGTAATCGCCGTGGTGATGATTTTGATATCCACCGTCGTTGTAGTGCCGTATCTCTGGGGCCTCCGGAAGGAAGTTTGAGATGACACGACACCTCCGCTGGGGCTGGGCTCGAGTCGGCGTCTACGGCGTGTTGATCGCCTTTGCGGCGTTCTACCTGATGCCGGCATACGTGGTCCTCGTCAATGCACTGAAGCCGTTCCCCGAGGTCTCACTCATGAAGATGTGGGACTTGCCGGCCGAGGGCCTGTCCTTCGAAGCATTTCAAAAGGGCTGGGACCACGTTTCGCCAAACTTCATCGCCAGCCTGAAGATCACGGTCCCCACCGCGTTGATCTCATCTTTCATTGGATCGATAAACGGCTACATTTTTGCCAAATGGCGGTTTAAGGGATCCAACGTAGTCTTCCTGATGGTCCTTTTTGGACTCTTTCTCCCTTACCAGGGAATCCTGATCCCGCTTGTGCAGGTGCTGGTGAAGTTGGGCATCTACGGGTCGATCGTCGGCGTTATCGTCTCCCACAGTATTTTTGGAATTCCGATCACGGCCCTTATCTTCCGGGGCTATTTTGTCAGCGTCCCCACCGATCTGGTAGAAGCGGCCCGGATCGACGGCGCCGGTTTCTTCGGGGTCTACCGCTACATCATGTTCCCGATCGCCGCACCCGCGTTCGCGGTTGTCTTGATCTGGCAGTTCACCCAGGTATGGAACGACTTCCTCCTGGCGCTCATCATCTTGAGCAATCCCAAGGACGCTCCAGTGATGGTGGCGGTCAACAACGTGGCCAACTCTTACTTCGTCGAATACAACGTTCAGTTCGCTGCTGCCCTGATCGCCAGCGCCCCGACGCTGTTAATTTACTTCGCGCTCGGGAAGCTGTTCATGCGGGGCCTGTTAGCCGGAGCGGTCAAGGGCTAGGACCGCAGGTTCGTCGGATGCCGGCGATCCCCCGCAGTTTCACTCGCAAAATCGGAGGGTAGGCATGGCGAAGGTGCGAGTGGGCGCCATCGGTCTCGGGCGAATCTTTGAAGATATCCATCTACCCCAGATCACCGCCTGTCCCGATATGGAACTGGTCGCGGTCGCCGATGTTACAGCCGAGCGGC
>CAZVZW010000001.1:51296-54552 GCA_964631365.1 uncultured Chloroflexota bacterium
ACCGCCTGTCCCGATATGGAACTGGTCGCGGTCGCCGATGTTACAGCCGAGCGGCAGGACCGTTGGCGGGACGAGCTTTCCGTGCCCATTCACGACGACATGCAAGTCATCCTTGACGATCCGGACATCGACCTTGTTTGCGTCCTCACGCCCTCCCGCTTCCATCACGCCCACGTGCTCGCAGCGCTGCGTGTCGGCAAGCACGTTCTGGTCGAGAAGCCAATGGCGATGAACACCGCCGAAGCCCGCGAGATGATTTCCGAAGCTGAATCGCGCGACCTGATTCTCAGTGTCCATCACAACCGTGGCTACGACGCCGACTTTGGGGTCCTGCAGAAGCTTCTCGCCGACAATCCCATTGGTCGCATCGTCTCCATCGAGCGGCGAGTTCTTTTTGACTACACCGAGTGGCTGGCCCACTACCCGGCGGCCGAGTACCGCCCGGAATGGCGGATGGAGCAGGCCTTTGGCGGCGGGCAGCTCTACGACTGGGCGCCACACTTCTTCGATCAGCTCCTGCGCATCGCCGGGTCCGCTCCCGATCGTATCTTCTGTGCCCTGCGCAGCGTCAAGTGGAGCAAGGAAGTCGACGACTATGCCAAGCTGATCGCCGAATGGGATGACGGTCGCCTGGCCGAACTTGAGGTCACCTCATTTGCCGCACAGGTAGTACCAAGCCTGTACATCCTTGGCACCGAAGGCGCCATCACCCAGGAGCGATTTTGGAGTCCCTTCGAAGTGACCCGGGCGAACGGCGATGCCGAAGAGACTATTATCAATGGTGAGCACCAGTGGCAGACCATTCACAACACTGTTGCCGCGAAAATACTTGGTCGAGGTGGGGAGCTTGCGGTTACTCCGCAACATGCCCTGGCGATCGTTGGTTTGATTGACACGGCCCTGCAGTCAGCGGAAGAGCATCGGGCAGTTGCGGTTCAGCCGTAGGCCCGGGCCGCGGGCGGCGGTTGCCCACTCAGGAGAATTGAAGAATGCGTACATCGCGAAGAAGATTCGTCCAGACAAGCGCCGGGCTGATCGGCGCCCTCAGTGTCCCCCTCTTCACCGGCTGTGGCGAAGAAAGTTCCGGCGGGGTTCAAGGCTGGGCGAGTTCGGATGGGACCGGCTCAGAAGTGTCCCAGGGGCAGCCCGGCGGGATGCCCGATGCGCGTAAGCGAGTAGGCCTGGAGCCCGGCGTCATCGTCCTCTCCGCCGTACAAATTGCCGGTGAGCAATCGATGATGCGACTCACCAACCTCAACACCGCCGACATGACCATGATCGGCTGGCAGATTTGCTCGGGCGGCGAGTACTGGGAGATTCCGGACATCACCATGGAACCCGATCAGGTACTGGATATCTCCTACGGCAGCGGCACCGACACCGTCGCTCACAACTTCATGAATGGTGCGATTTCCCTCCCCGATCCCGCCGGAGGCGAGCTGGCACTCTACGCCTCAAATAAATTCGATCGCGCCTCGGCCATATGGCACTACGTTCAGTGGGGTGTGGCCGGCGGACAGCGTGAAGAACTGGCAGTGAAGGCCGAAGTCTGGGAAGCTGGCGCTTTTGTGGACGCCGCTCCGCTGGCGGACGGCGGCGTCCTCGAGTATGACGGCCGCGTTCCCGGTCAGGGAAACTGGTCGGCACGCGCCGGGACGCTATAACCGACGGGCAGCCGCACCTGGCCGCACGGTAATCCCGAGCGGCTCCGGCGGTTGAACTGTATTCCGCGGCAAGGAGTGGACCGAGGATGAAGATCACCAACGTGGAAGCCATCGTGCTGCGGCTTCCCGAGGTGAGCGCGGCGGCCGACGGGACCCAAGACACCTGCCTCATTCGCATCGATACCGACGCCGACATCACCGGCTGGGGCGAAGTCGATTCGGCGCCGACGGTCATCAAAGCGATCATCGACGCACCGCTTTCGCATCAACTCGCCAATGGCCTGGCCAACGCGCTTGTCGGGGCCGATCCGCTGGATCGTGCCGGATGCCGGGCGCGCATGGAGAGGGCGCTGAACTTCTACGGGCGCGTCGGCGCCGGAGTGCACGCGATGGCCGGAATCGACGTAGCGCTGTGGGATCTTGCCGGGAAGGCCGCCGGGAAGTCGGTCAGCGACCTGCTCGGCACCGCCCCCGAACAGCGGTTCCGTGCCTACGCATCGCTACTGTTCGGTGATACCCCGGCCGAGACCTACGAGCGCGGCAGACGGTTCGCCGACGCCGGCTTCAGTGCCATCAAGTTTGGCTGGGGACCGATGGGGTGCAGCGCTCGCAAGGACATCGAGCTCGTCCGACAGGCGAAGCGGGGCGCTGGCGCCGATGTGACGGTGCTGGTAGACGCCGGGCAGGTCTGGGATTGGCAGACGGCGCTCGAACGCGCGGAAGCGTTTATCGAGTTCGATATCGGTTTCCTGGAGGAGCCGCTGGCGCCCGACGACCTGGACGGCTACCGCGAGTTGTGCCGGCGCAGTCCGGTGCCGATCGCCACCGGTGAGGCGGAGTCGTTGACAACCGCATTCGAGAAGTTGCTCGACTGTGGCGTGGATATTATCCAGCCGGACCCGGGCCGCTGCGGGATCACCACCATGGTCGAGGCCGGCCGGCTCGCCCGGGCGCGCGGCGCTGGCGCCATCAACCACACCTTTAAGAGCGGAATCTCCATGGCGGCCTCGTTGCACGCGCTGGCGGCCATCGGGGGAGGCGAGTTCTTTGAGTACTGCGTGGCGGACTCGCCGCTCCGGCACGACGTGACGGCGGAGGGCTTCCCCGTGGTGGATGGCCTCCTGGCCGTGCCCGCTGGACCGGGACTCGGCGTCACCGTGCGCGACGAGACGATCCAGCGCTACCGGGTCGCCTGAGGGTTGCTGGCCGCTGCCCCTAGCCCGGGGTTGGGGTTGTGGGCGGGGTGTCGTGATAATCGGTGCGCGGGGGGAAGTCGCGGTCCGCGAACTCCGCCGCGAACTCGCCAAGATTGGTCACCGCCTCTTCAAAAAGCAGCTTACCCTTGGCGGCGGTGGCCATCGCCGCCGCGCCCTGGGTGCCGTCTTCGGAGTAGGTGCTGGTCCAGCTGTCCATCTTGATCGGACTCGACCCGAACAGGTCTATCCAGTGGAACCTGGATTCCTGCTCGTTGGTGTCGGTCACGTGATTCTTCGCCAGGTCGGTGCGGACCGCATCGGCATCCAGGTGTAGCGCAACCGAGGTCTCCGCTTCCCCGGCGTGCGCCGCGCCTCCCGGAAAGTCGGATTCTCGCC
>CAZVZW010000002.1:0-9748 GCA_964631365.1 uncultured Chloroflexota bacterium
CGGCCTCGCCCTGGGCCTGGCCCTGGGGGCGGTGCAGTTGCTGCCGTCCATGTTCCTGTCAGCGGAGTCGATCCGGGCGGGCGGACTGGAACTATACGATGCTGGGTCGTTCTCGTTGCGGCCGGGCGACCTCGGTACGGCGCTGCTGCCCGGCTTCATCGACGCGCCGCGCAGCGAGGAGTACCTGGCATTTGTCGGATTCACGGGACTTTGGCTGGCGGGGCTGGGGGTGGTGCTGGGTCGCCGCCGCCTGGTGGTGGCGCTGATACTGGCCATCGCGGCGACGCTGCTGCTGGCGGTCGGGCCGGAACTGCCGTTTTTCCGGATAGCGCATCGCTGGGTACCGGGGTTTGACCTGTTCCGGGTGCCGGCGCGGTGGCTGCTGGTAACGAACGTGGCACTAGCGTTGCTGGCCGGTCTGGGTGTGCAGGGATTGATGACGGGTTCCGCGGGCTTGCGTTCGCGCCGATTACTGCTGGGGGCGGGAGTGGCGGCGGTGGCGATGGTGGCGGTGGGGACCACCGCGGTGCTGGCCGGCGAGGTGCCCGGACGAATGGTCGCGACCTGGCTGATGGTCGGTACCGGGAGCCTGGCCCTGTTGCTGGCGACCGTCTGGCGGAAAGGGTGGTGGGTGTGGCTGCTGCCGCTGGCGCTGGCGCTGGAACTGTTCTTCGCGCTGCGGCCCCTGGAGCTTGCCCGGCCAATTCCGGCGGAGGCCTTCGTTACCGGTGGGCCGGTGCTGGGTCTGCTGCCGGACGCGCCTGGCGGGCCGCGGACCCTGGGGCTGGCCGACCCATCCTATGAAGTGAATGACGGCGACCGGGCGCTCTACGCACGCGACCACTACGAAGACGTCGGTGACGATTCGTTCCGCCAGTTCCTGGTGGCGATCAAGTATCGGGACACCTTGAGCCCTAACCTTGCCAACGCCTACGGACGGCCGAGCCCGGACGGCTACGACGGCGGGGTGCTACCGCTGCGCGACTATGTGCGCTTCAAGAGCGCGTTCCTGCCCGGATCGGAGACGCAGCCGGACGGGCTGCTGCGGAATCAGTTCACGGAAATCCCGCCGGGGCCGGTGCTGGATCTGATGGGGGTTGGCTATGTGCTGGCGGATCGCAAGGACGATGTCGAAATTGGAGGTGTGTTCGTGGATCGAGAAATCTCGATGCGGGTGGTCGGGCCGGCTGAGGGTGTCCTGGAGTTACCGGAGAGGTTGACGTTGGAGCGAGTGGTGATGCTGGGGCAGGCGACCCAGGCGGAAGCGTCGCAGGTCCGGCTGCTGGACGGTGGCATGGTGGGCGCAACGCTACCGCTGCCAGCGGGCGAATGGCAAATCTCGGAGTCGCTCGGGGCGACGCCAGCTGACCAGGTCAGTATCGAGGTGGCCGCCGGCGCGACGCTGGACCTCGAGGGGATAACCCTGGTGGACGCCGCCGGCCGGCAGCACCCTCAGTGGTTGGGTCCTGGTGTCCGGATGGACCTGCTCGCCTGGACCGACGTGAAGGTATACCGGGTGCGCGATCCGGCGCCGCGGGTAGAGATCGTCGCAGAATTTGGTCTGGCGGCAGGCCCCGAGGCGGCGGTTGAAATGCTGAGCGCGGACGGCGGGCTGGATTCGCGGCGGCAGGTTGTCCTCGAGGTACCGGACGGCCAGGAGCGGGCGGCGCCGGTGGTGTTGGGTGGGGTGGCCGACTGGCTGCGCGGATTGCGCCTGCTGCCGCCGAAGGGGCGGCCGGGGGTGGTGGACGACGCCTTGCGAGCGCAACTGGAGGCGGCGTCGACGGCCGGACCGGATGGCTGGCGGCGACTGGGCGACGCCAACGGGCGGGTGGAAATCATCGAGTACGCCCCGGAAAGGGTGCGGCTGACAGCCTCGTCGACCGGGCCGGCGCTGCTGTTGCTCAAGGACGCGATCTATCCCGGCTGGCAGGTGGAGATCGATGGCGCGGCGACGGAATTGCTGCGGGCGAACGTGTTGCACCGGGCGGTTTTGCTGCCCGGCGGCGTGCACGAGGTGACCTTCCGTTACGAACCCGGGGAACTGGTGGCCGGCGGGCTGATTTCGGTAACGGCGCTGGTGGTGGTGGCGTTGCTGCTGGCGTGGCCGGCGATCATCGGCCGGCGAGGAATGGGGACCGACGCTTGAAGATCGCGCTGTTCGCGCCGTTCGCGTTGCGGCCGAAAGGGACCACGGTGGCGCGGGTGCTGCCGATGGCGCGGGCGCTGGTGATGGCCGGCCACGAGTGCTTGGTGCTGGTGCCGCCGTATGACAACCCGGCAGAGGCGCGGGCGCCGGAGGTGGACGGCGGCGTGCGACTGGAATGGCTACCGGTGGGGCGCTGGGGCGCCGGGATCGGGCAGCTGCCGCTGGCAGTTAGGGGCTTTCGGCGGATCCAGGAGTTTGCCCCGGACGTGGCGCACGTGTTCAAGCCGAAGGCGGTGTCGGGCCTGGTGCAGCAATTGGCCTGGAACCGGTCGTCGGCGGCACTGGTGCTGGACTGCGACGACTGGGAGGGCTGGGCCGGTTGGTCGCGGCTGGAATCGTACCCGTGGGCGCTGCGCACGGCGTTCGATCTGCAGGAGCGGTGGCTGCTGGGGCGCAACGACGCGGCGACGGCGGCCAGCCGGGAACTGGAAGACCGGCTGCGTCGGGTAGCCCCGGGACGGCCGGTGGCGCGAGTGGCAAATTTTCACGATCCGGCGCGTCATGTGGGCTGGGAAGAAGCGGCGCGACGGCAAGCGGGCCGGGTGCTTATGGGTTTGGACGAAGAGATTCCGGTGGGGCTGGTGTATTCGCGGTTCTTCGACTTTCCGGTGGAGGGCTATGCCCGGCTGATAGGTGGATTCCTGAAACGTGCGCCACGGGCCCAGGTGGTGATCGGTGGATCGGGCAAGTACGGGCAGCAGGACCGGCTGCGTGCGTTGCTGGCGCGGGCCGGGGTGACCGATCGGGTGACCTGGCTGGGCTGGCTGCAGCCGGACGAAATCGGAGCGACGCTGGCGGCGGCGGACGTGGCGTTGATGCCGGCGCTGGATACCGTGGCGGCGCGGTCGAAGTGCCCGGCGCGACTGATGGATCTGCTGGTGGCCGGGACGCCGGTGGCGGCCCACGATGTCGGCGAGGCGCGGACCTACGTAGAAGATCGCCGCAACGGCCGCTTGGTTGTCCCCGGGGACATCGACGGGTTGGCGGCCGCCGGGGTCGATTTGTTGGATCCGCTGTTTCGCGACCGGACGCGCGGATTTCGAGCCGAGCGGCTGGCCGGTGACCTTTCGCCGGCGACCGCGGCCACCCGACTGGTGGCCATCTACGAGCAGGCGCGGGAACGACGCTGGCGACGTTGAGTCGGGGCGGTTAGGGCGGGGACCCGGTGGCGGTGGACGTCGGGGTCGGGCTCGCGGTTGGATCGGGAGTCGGCGTTGGGGTCGGGGTCTCTGTCGGAATTCGGATCGGCGTGGCCGTGGCGCTGGGCGTCACTCCCGGCGTGGGAGTGGGCGGGAACGTGACTCCGGGCGGCACCGACTCATCGTCGGAAATCACCGGGGCGGTGGTGGGGACCGGGGTCGCGGTGGGGCTGGGGGTGGGAGTGGGAGTATCTTCGGGGATGAACTCGGGTTCGAGAGTGACGATGACCGTCTCGGGTTCGACGGACTGCAGTTCGGTGTCGACGGGAGACAGGATCACCGGGCGGACTTCGTGGGTGCCGACGTTGCGGCCGGCCATGTTGACCTCGGCGCGAATATCGCCGATTTCGAGGGTGGCGAGTCGCTCGGCAGACCCGACCAGGACCACCTGGACTGAGGCCGGCGAGACCGATGGACTGAGACCATTGGCGACATTGGCGATGACCACGCCGACGACAAACGAGGCCGTGCTTTCAATGGTTGTCAGATTGACGATGACCCGGACTTCGAGGCTACCGCGCAGCAGGGTTATGCCTTCGGGAACTATCAGGTTGACGTCGGCGGTGACGTCGTCGGTGGCGCCACCGATGTTGACTGGCTCGACTAGGATCTGGTCGACGCTTTCAATGGCGCCGGGGGAGCCCTCGATCTCGACGCTGCCGGGAATTATGTCGTAGCGATTGGCCAGCTTGCCGGGGGCGGCCACGCCAACTACCTGGGCGCGGACCGGAACGGTCTTGCGGACCGTGACCGGGTTTACCGGGACGACGACATCGATCAGGCGGGTGGCCGCCTGGACGCCTTGGACTTCCTCGCCGGCATCGTTGACCGGGACCCCGGAAACCTGGCGGGAGACAGTAGCGTTGACGCCGGTGAGGTCGACATCGGCTTGTAGTGCGGACACCTGACGGACAGCCGTCTCTGCGCCGAGGATTTCGATGGCTTGGGGTTCGTAGATGACATCGTCACTGCGGAAGCCCTCAGCGGGAACGCCACGCAGAATGAGGCGAACGGGAACCGGCAGGATGATGCTGCGGTCCAATTGAATCGAGATGTGATCCGGGGTGACCTTCTGGATTTCGATGCCCGGGTCGGCGGTTTCGACAGAGACGGGCAGAAGGTGGAGGCCGTCTTCCAGCCCAATGAGGTCGACGCGGGCCACGAAGCTGCGCGTGGTGAGCAGGTCCAGACTGGAACTGGGGCCGCGGACGGCGACACTGATGGGCTGGAGGTCGCCGATCAGGACCAGGTCGTCGGCGATGCCCACCGGATCGACGGCGATGTTGCCCGGGATCGTGACGGTGGTGGTGGGGTTACCGTCGAGGGTGACACCGATCCAGAAAATGCCGGACATCAGTACCGCCAGTCCGAGCCGGGCGTTGACCAGGTTCATCAGCAGCCGGCGGAAGCGGCGTAGACGAAGCTGGATCGGTATGTCGCGGGCCACGCTAGCGGCGCGAGAGCCAGGCGGGCAGGCCCTCGCGAAGGGGGCGGCGGCCCGGCGCGCGGGTGCGGAAGAGGGCGCGGAGACGGCGGCGAAGCTGGTCCTCGGTCAGGTGGCGGGCGAGCTTGCCGTCGACCGCCATCGAGATGCCACCGGTCTCTTCAGAGACGATTACGGTGATGGCGTCGGACTGCTCACTGATGCCCAGTCCGGCGCGGTGGCGCGAGCCCAGGTGCTGATCGCGGTCGATGGCCTCGCTCATCGGTAGGACGCAGCCGGCGGCGAGGACCGAATTGCCGCGGATGATCACCGCCAGGTCGTGCAGCTCGGAGTTCGGATAGAAGATGGTCAGGAGAAGATCCGGAGAAACCGTGGCGTTGAGGCGGGTGCCGGTTTCGACGATCTCTTCCAGCCCGGATTCGCGTCCCAGCACCATCAGGGCGCCCCACGAGCGGCGCGAGAGATCGCCGGCGGCGCGGGTGACATCATCAACCAGGCGTTCGGCCGTAGGCGTGTCCGCCTGCCCGAACGGATGGGCGATGTAGCCGCCGGTGCGTCCCAGCCTTTCCAGCAACCGCCGTAATTCGGGCGCAAAGATGATGGCGATCACCAAGATGATGCCGGGCAGGGCGTTCTCAAGAATCCAGATAATGAGGGTCAACTGGAAGACGTTGCCGACCAGATTGAGAACGATGAAGAGGAGCAGGACGCCGCGCAGCAGAATGTCGGCTTGGGTGCCCTGGATAAGTGTCAGGACCGCATAGAGGAGAGCGGCGATGAGCAGGATCTGGATGACGGCGGCGAGATTGAACTGGCTGTTTAGATATGCGAGCTGATCCAGCACCAATGCTCTCGAGCGCGACAAACCCGACAAACGAAGGGTCTGAACCAAGCGTAGCGTCTAGTTAAGTTCTTTGAAAGCAACCGGTCCGCGGATCAACTGGACCAGCAGCGCCTTCTGGACGTGAAGGCGGTTTTCGGCCTGGTCGAAGACGACCGATTGGGGCCCGTCCATGACCTCGTCGCTGACCTCCTGGCCGCGATGGGCGGGCAGGCAGTGCATGAAGATGGCGTCGGGCTCGGCCCGGGCCATGAGTTCGGCGTCCACTTGGTAGTCGGCAAAGGCCCGCAGGCGGGTTTCGGTCTCGTCTTCGAGCCCCATGCTGACCCAGGAATCAGTGTAGACGGCGTGGGCGCCGGCCACGGCGGCGTGGGCGTCGCGGACGATTTCGATAGAGGCCGGGTCGTTGGTGGCGGCGCGGGCCGCGGCGATGGCCGCCGGCCCCGGGTCGTAACCCTCGGGGCAAGCCAGGGTTATGGACAGCCCGAGCCGCGGAGCGGCGGCGAGCAGCGAGCTGGCAACATTGAAGCCGTCGCCTACATAAACCAGTTTCAGCCCTTCCAGTGCGCCCTTGTGTTCGCGAATCGTGAGTAGGTCGGCCAGGACCTGGCAGGGATGGCTGAGGTCGCTGAGGCCGTTGATCACCGGCACCTCGGCGGCGGCGGCGAGTTCGGTGAGAGTGTCGTGGGTGTAGACCCGGGCCATGATCACATCCACCCAGCGAGCCAGGTTGCGGCCGACGTCGGCGATGGATTCGCGGACCCCCATTTGCAGATGCTCGTGGGCGAGGTCGACGGCGTGGCCGCCGAGCTGCGCCATACCGGTTTCAAACGTCGCCCGGGTCCGCAGAGAAGGCTTCTCGAAAATCATGGCCATGGTGCGGCCGGCGAGAAGCGCGTGCGGGATGCTATCGCGGATCGCCAGCTTGAGTGTGGCGGCGTTGTCGAGCAGCTCGCACAGGTCGTCGCCGGAGAAGTCGGCTATCTCCAGGAAATCGCGACCGCGGAGGCCGTTTGGCGAGTTCACGAATGGTGGCTTTCGAAGGGTGGGGGATCGCCCGTTAACTCGGGAAGAAGCGGAGTATAGCAGCGAATCGGGAGCCTGAGACCGGTTTGGCTAGTAGCCGTAACCGATCGCGACGCCGATGTAGTAGGAGCGGATGATCTGCTCGGCGCCGTAGCCGAGATTGGCCATCTTGTTCGAGCTCTGCAGTGGCATGCCAACTCCGTGGCCGATGAACCAGTCGTCTTCGCTGACCGGGTCGAGCACGCCCGGCGCCCAGGGCCGCAGCGCGCCCCAGCCGGCGTCGGCGTGGCTGATGGTGTAGCCGCCGGCCTGGGTGAAGAACGGAGCCTCGATGATCGCGCCGTTATAGGTGACTACCTGGCCGCGGGTCTCCTCGATTGCCTGGCGCAGGCGCGGACCGTCGAGTTCGCGGACGAAGCCGCGGTAAAACATGTGCCGGGTGAAGTAGGAGGGGGTGTGGGTAGTGGACGAGGCGATGTCGAAGGGCTCGTAGTCCTTGGTGAGCAGCCGCGCCTGGACCGCCAGGGCGTAGCTGCGGAATATGATCACCGAAGCCTTCAGGGCCTCCCAGGGGGCCTCCTCGCCCTGCTCGATGAGCCCGGCGATGTAGTCGTTGATGGGCAGGACGTTGATCAGCCAGGCGCTTTCCAGCACCTCGGAGTAGCGGAACTCGAGTTCGTTGCGGTAGAGGTTCCCGGGCTGAATCTCGTCGACGATCATCAGGAATCCGGGCTGGGTGCGCAGGGTGACCGGCCCGGGGATGATCTGCGGTTGCTGGCCGGGCAGGGTCAGGCGGATCTGGGTGCCTTCGTAGTCGAGGGCGACCCGCACGCCGGCGGCGAGATCGGCGATGACCGCGCCGTTGAGGGTGGTGATCTGGTAGGGGGCGGTAGCCGAGATGGTGGCCTGTTCGGCATCGTCGTTTTCGGGGCCGAGTTCCATAATGGCCACCCGGATCATCGGCGGGGCGCCGCCGATGACGACCGTCGCCTCGCCAGTGGTCCGGCCCAACTGCGACATCCAGCGGTCGCCGACGCGCGGATCCCACAGCAGCGTGTACTGGCCGCCGGCCGCCGGAGCCGGGATGGTGAGGTTCAGCTGTACCGAGGCGCCGGGGTTGAGGCGAGCCGGGATGAGCGAGCCGGCGCCGTGGACGGCTTCGAATCCGGCGGCGGCACCGATCCAGTGGTAGCCGAGGGAGACCGGGTCCGGTCCGTCGGGGGTCCAAGTGGTGGAGCCCTGATTGGTCAGAGTCACGCTGACCGCGAGGTTGCCGGCGGCCGGGGTGACCCCGTCGGGGATGGTGGTGGTCAGCGACGCCTGCCACGGGCTGTTGACCCGCTCGTAAAGAGTGCGACCGAGCGGCTCGGCCCCGGTGACCGGGAACGCGCCGGGGCGATAGCGCACCGCGCCACGCTGGAAGTACTGGATGGTCGTGTCGGCGTCGTCGATCTCCTCGGAGATCGGGTAGCCGAGCAACTGCAGCCCGCCGGTGGCGAGGAAGAAGTCCAGGAAGCCGAAACGGACCGAGTGACCGGTCTCCGGGAAGTACTGGACGGTCTCTTCGGACGCAAAGGGGGCGATGTTGGCGAAGTTGCGGGTGCGGGTCTCCAACATGCCCAGCAGGGCCGGCTGGACCACGTAGTCCGTGCCGGCCAGTTGGGGCCAGTAATCGAGTTGGAAGTTCTGGTAGTAGCGGTGGTAGACACCGGGGTGCTCGGGATCGGCCTCGATGGGTGCGAGCGGGGCACCGATGGCGGCGGTGCCGCCATGGTCGGCGACGAAGCGGTCCATGGCGGCCTGGGCGGTCGCCGGGCTGACCGTAGCCACCGTCTCCGCGGCGGCCGGCGCGATCAGCAGTGAAAGCGTGACCGCCGCCAGCAGCAGGCGAGCCGGCAGGCTCGCAAAGAGGGTGCGGACGTTCATGGGCAAGAGTCGCCGAATGTGACTTTGATCGCTCATGCGGGTGGGGCGGGCACTAAAGTGCGGTCGTGCCCCGAGCTGGCCTCCCTGGGGGATTTGGTTGCTGTCCGGCTCCGTCGCTCGTGGAGCGGCGGCCCGCCGATCGTACGGGATCGGCGGCAGTCAGGCTAGCATTATATTGGGCGACGCGGGACCGTTTTGGTGAAGCTTTCGCCGGGTGCGGGGAAGCTATGATGCCGGGTCGGAGACGGGCGGATGGTGGGAAGGAGGACCATGCAGCCGGAGAGCGATCGCGCCGGAGGGCGAAGATGAGCGAGCTGATTTACCTGGATCACAGCGCCACGACGGCGCTGGCGCCGGAGGTGCTGGCGGCGATGATGCCGTACTTGGCCGAGCACACCGGCAACCCGTCCAGCGTGCATTCGGTGGGGCGGCGGGCGCGGCAGGCGTCGGCCGACGCGCGCGAGCAGATGGCCGGGGCGCTGGGCTGCCAGATCGAAGAGCTCGTTATGACCTCCGGGGGGACCGAGGCCGACAACCTGGCCATTGTCGGTGTGGCGCGAGCCATGGCCGCGAGGGGTCGGCACATCATCACCAGCGAGATCGAGCACCACGCCGTGCTGCACGCCAGCGCGGCGTTGACGACCGAGGGCTTTGAAGTTACCCATCTGCCGGTGGACCGCGACGGACTTGTCTCGCCCGACGACCTGCGGGCGGCGCTGCGCGATGACACGGTGCTGGTGACGATCATGATGGCCAACAACGAGATCGGGACCGTGCAACCGATCAGGGAACTGGCCGACATCGCCCGCGAACGCGGGGTGACATTCCATACGGATGCGGTGCAGTCGGTGGGGCAACTTGACATAAACGTAGATACGCTGGGCATCGATCTGCTCTCGCTGTCGGCGCACAAGTTCTACGGACCCCGGGGAGTCGGGCTGCTCTACGTGCGGCATGGGGTGGCGCTGGCGCCGATGATCCTGGGCGGAGGCCAGGAGCAGGACCGGCGTTCCGGGACCGAGAATGTGGCCGGGACGGTAGGGATGGGCCTGGCGCTGGCGACCGCGCAGACCGAGCGCGAAGACCGGGTGCTGACGAGTTCG
>CAZVZW010000002.1:9848-54065 GCA_964631365.1 uncultured Chloroflexota bacterium
GCCGGATCGCTGCGGCTGACGGTAGGGGCGGCGAACACGCCGGAGCAGATGCCGCGTGCTGTTGACATAATCTGCAGTCACATCGAGAGAATGCGGTCTCTTCCGCCGCGAAATCGGTTAACATAAGGGCGGACTGACGGGAGGCAGTTTGACGGGAGTCGCTGTCTCTTGGATTTGTTCTTACTCGTTCCCCCTTCGGTGTATTTCGGCGTGGTGGTCGGGAGTGTGGTCGGTTTCGCGTTTCACGCGATAGTGGGGCATCAACGACGTTCGAGCCTCTTTTACCTGCCGTTTGGCCTGACCGGTTTCCTGGCCGGCGGCATGGCCGCGCAACGGATGGGGCTGGACTACATGCTAGTCGGGGATGTGTCGGTGCTGACCGGAATCCTGGGAGCCCTGATCGGGTTGACTCTTGCCCACCTGCTCTTTGCGTGATAGCTTCCACGGGCTCAGAAGGATTGCGAGGCTATGGCAGGAAAGACTCTCCGGTTATTAATCGGTCTGATTGTCGGGGTAGTGGTGGCGACGGCCATGAAGGCCGCGCGTGGCGTGGGGGGCCCGTCCGAGGGCGTGACGACCGGCTGACCGACGGCGATTGTTGAGGCCGCCGGCACCCACCAAATTTCCACGGCGAGCCTGTGGCGTGGCGCTAACCGCTGAGGCGAGGCTGACCCGATGATGACCGGCGACACAATCCGCAAGCGCTTCCTCGACTACTTCGAGTCCCAGCAGCACGCCATCCTGCCCAGTTCGTCGCTGGTGCCGGTGGACGACCCCAGCGTCCTGTTCACCAGCGCCGGGATGCAGCAATTCAAGCCCTACTACTCGGGCGAGAAGATTCCGCCGAGCCCCCGGATCGCCACTACCCAGAAGTGCATGCGCACCAGCGATATCGAGTCGGTGGGCGACACCAGTCACCTGACCTTTTTCGAGATGCTGGGCAATTTCTCCTTTGACGACTACTTCAAGCGCGAGTCGATCGAATTCGCCTGGGAACTGGTGACCGAGAAGCTGGGGCTAGATGGGGACCGGATCTGGCCGACCGTGTTTGGCGGCGAAGGCAACGTTCCGCGCGACGAAGAGTCGGCAGCGATCTGGGAAGACATCGGCGTGCCTCCGGAACGGATCCGGTTCTGCGACGAGAACTTCTGGGGGCCGACCGGCGACAGCGGCCCTTGCGGGCCCTGCTCGGAGTTGCACTACCGGTTGCGGCCGCCGCCGGACGGCGCGGAAGATGTCGGCCCTAACCTGGGCGGTGAGCGCTTCCTGGAACTCTGGAACCTGGTGTTCAATCAGTTCCACCAGGCGCTGGACGGCGCGCTGACCCCGCTGCCGGCGGTCGGGGTGGATACCGGGGCGGGGCTCGAGCGCTGGGTCACGCTGCTGCAGGACAAAGAAAATGTGTACGGCACCGACCTCTTTGCCGACATCATGGGTGCGACGCGGGGCGCGATGGGGGTGAGCGGCGTGGAAGATGACGCGGCTTTGCGCGGATTGCGAATCGTGGCCGAGCACTCCCGCGCCAGCGTGTTCCTGATCGGCGACGGCGTATTGCCGGGCAACGAAGGGCGCGGCTACGTGTTGCGACGGCTATTGCGCCGGGTGGTCGGAAGGGCGCGACAGTTCGGGCGCACCGACCCGTTCATCGCCGACGTGGCCGCGACCGCGATCGACGTGATGGGGCGTTTCTACCCGGAGGTCGAGCAGCGTCGCGAGCACATCCTGGCTGTGGTTGGGGAAGAAGAAGAGCGCTTCGGCAACACGCTGACGCGGGGGCTGAATTCACTGGAGACGGTGTTCGAAGAGCACGCGGCTGCGAAGCGCGTACCCGGGGACGTAGCATTCCGCTTTCACGACACTCACGGGGTGCCGTTTGACCTGCTGCGCGATGTGGCCGACGCGCGCGGATTCGAAGTCGACGCGGCCGGATTCGAAGCGGCGATGGCGAGCCAACGCGAGCGCAGCCGGGCCGGCGCGGCCGAGACCGCACTGCGCTTCCCGACCGGCCTGGGCGAGACGGAGTTCGGCGGCTACGAAGGAATCCTGGCGGAAGGTGCGAAGGTGCTGGCGATCGTGAGCGGCGGCGAGGCCGCTTCGCTGGCTCAGGCCGGCGAAGAAGTGAGCCTGGCGCTGGACCGGACCCCGTTCTACGCCGAGTCCGGCGGGCAGGTGGGCGACCAGGGGGTGCTGCGGGCCGGCGATGTGCTGTTCCGGGTGGAGGACACCCAGACAGTTCCGGAGGGGACCCGTTTTCACGTCGGCCGGATGGAGCAGGGCGCGCTGGAAGTCGGCGACATCGTGACGGCCGAGGTCGAATCAACGGAGCGCATGGGCACGGCCCGCAACCACACCGCCACCCATCTGCTGCACGCCTCGCTGCGCGGGGTCGTGGGGACGCACGCCCGGCAGGCCGGCTCGCTGGTTTCGCCGGAGCACCTGCGCTTCGACTTCACCCACGGCGAGGCGCTCAGCGAAGACGAACTGCGGCGGATCGAGGACGAGATCAACGAATGGGTGCTGGCGGCGCTGCCGGTGACGACCACCGAGACTGAGGTCAGTGCGGCCATCGAGGCCGGCGCGATGGCGCTGTTCGGTGAGAAGTACGGCGATGTGGTGCGGCTGGTGTCGATCGGCGAGGTGTCGCGGGAGTTGTGCGGCGGGACCCACGTCGGCAACACGGCCGAGATCGGCCTGGTATCGATCCTGCGCGACGAGAACATCGGCTCGGGTCTGCGGCGGATCGAAGCGGTGACCGGCGCGGTGGCCGCCCGGCAGGCGCGTGCGCGACTGGAGACCGTGCAGGGCCTCGCGGCGTCGCTGGAGGTGGGGATTGATGATGTGACCGGACGGGTGGATCAAATCGTGGCCACCGGCGCCGAGCAACGCCGCGAGATCGCCCGGCTGCGCCGGCAACTGGCCGGCGGACAGGTGGACGCGCTGCTGGCGGGAGCCGCTGAAGTGGAAGGCGTGCGGGTGCTTGTGGCGGCGGTCGAAGCCGAAGATTCCGACTCCCTGCGCGACCTGAGCGAGCGCCTCCAGGCCGGCCTTGACGGCGACTGGTCCTACCTGATCGGCGCCGATGTGGGCGGGCGGCCGCTGTTCTTTGCGACGGCTTCCGAAACGGCGGTGGTACAGGGCGTGCACTGCGGCGACGCGGTGAAGGCAGCGGCGACGGTGGCGGGCGGAGGTGGCGGCGGACGGGCAAACCAGGCGAACGGCGGCGGCAAGGACGCGACCCTACTTGACGACGGACTCGAAGCGGGGCGCGCGGCAATCGAAGCAGCGCTGAAAGGCGGCTAGACGGTCGAGGTAAGGCGACGGTGAGCACGGCGATCCAGGACAACCGGGCGGACGGGTCCGGCGGCACGTTGCTCCTGCGGGTGGGATCTCGGGACCATCCGGATCGGGTATTGCGCTCGCTTGGCGAACAGGGCGCCGGTGGGGTGGTGCTGATGGTGGGTGGGGTCGGGACACCGATGACCGGGGTGGTGGACCTGAAGCGGCTGGCGCGGGAACTACGTGAAAGACCGCGACCCTTCACGCTGGTTTCGACCGATCGGATTGTGAGGGCGGCGGCCCGGGAAGAGGGCCTGCACGCGGTGCCCTCGCTGGATGGGCGGGGCCATCTGCGGCGATTGCTGGAATTCCCGGCGCGGGCTACCTTGCGCACGGCGCGTTTGCTGGCGGGATACGGGGCTGCGACCGAGCCGGCAGCGCCACTGGCGAAGTTGCACGACGCGCTGCTGGGTCCGGTGCTGCTGCTTGGACTGATCGGGGTGCTGGTGGGGGCATTCCTGCTGGTCCTGTATCCGAGCGTGGACGTGGCCCTGCGGCTGACCAGCGCGCGGCCGGCGGTGCGGATCAAGGTGGTGGCGGAGCCGGCGCTGAATCTGGTGGACGTGGCGCGGGGGCGGGTGCCGGCGCGAATCGTGGACGCCGAACTGACCGGCAGCCGGCGGGCACCCGCGACCGGCCGGCGTACGGTGGCGGTGAGCCGGGCCACCGGGCAGGTCAAGCTGACCAACCTGACCGTGGGGGCGATCTACCTGCCGGCGGGATCAATTGTGTCCACTCCTGACGACCGTCGCTGCGTGACCGTTGTCGACGTGACCGTGCCGGGGACACGCGGCGCCGGCGAGGACCTGGAGCCGGGCGAACTGACCGTGGCGGTCGCGGCCGAAGCCAGCGGGGCGGACGGCAACCTGGGTTCCGGCAACATCGACCGGATGGACGGGCCGTTGATGTTCTCGCTTGACGTCGAGCAGCCGGGGGCGATCGCCGGCGGAGCGGACCGCGAGTCGGTGTTCGTGACCGGGGAGGACCGGCGGGCGCTGCGCGATGACCTGCTGAACGATCTGACCGGCGAGGCGGCGGCCGAACTGGCGGCGACAGTGCAGAAGGGGGAGATCATGCGGGTCTGGCCACTCGGCGCGCAGAATCCGACCATCGTCGAGGCTTCGTTCGACGCGGCCGCGGACCAGGAAGTGGCAGAATTCGGGCTGGATCTGCGGGTGCGCTACTTCGCCACGGTCTTCCTGGAGGCGGATCTTCACGAACTGGTGCGGGGAACGCTGGTGGGTGATGTGCCGGGTGTGGAGCCGGAGTTTGAAATGGTGGGCGATTCGCTGGTGGTGAGCGAACCGGTGGTGGGCGGGGTGATCAGCGGGGCGGTGGCGGTGACGGTGGAGGGATCGGGAGTGCTGCGGCGGCGGATCGACGTGAACGAAATTCGCGACGCCCTCCTGGATGTACCGCTGGGCGAGGCGGACGCTTACCTGCAGGGCCTGGAAGGGGTGGCGGCCTACGACCTGCGGTTCTGGCCGGGGCACGCTGAGCGGACCACGCGGCTGCCGTTTCGGGTGAACGTGCGGATCGATCGCTCCTCGCCGTTCGCGGGCGCGCCGTGAGCGCGGGCGCGATTGTGGCGCTGGATATGGGCGGGAAGCGAATCGGGGTCGCGCGCTGCGATCCGACCCGGACCCTCGTGACGCCGGTGACAGTGTTCACGCGGACCGGGCGGGACGGCGACCAGGCGCGGCTGGCGGAATTGCTGGACGGACAGGAGGCCGGCACGATCGTGGTGGGATTGCCGCTGAACATGGACGGTAGTGAAGGCGGACAGGCGAAAACGGCGCGGGCCGATGCCGCGGCATTTCTCGAAGGGCGGCGCGAGCGGATAATCTTCTGTGACGAGCGCCTGACGACCTTCGAGGCCGACCGGCGCCAGGGTGGCCCGCAAAAAGGGGATGACGCCCGGGCGGCGGCGGTACTGTTGGAGGATTATTTGCGAACTCGCGAGGAGGACGATTGCGAGTAGCCGGCCTAGCGCTACAGATGGTGGCCATCGGGATAGTGTCGCTCTTTGCGTTCATCTATGTCGCTTACTCGGCGGTGGCGCGTCTGGCGGAGCCGCCCACCGAGGTGGCCTACAAAACGCTGGTGTTCCAGGTCGAGCCCGGCGCCAGCGTGGGCGAGATCGGCAGCGATCTGCAGGACGCCGGGCTGATTCGTAACTCGCTGATTTTCCGGATGGCGGTCTCGCGTCGGGGCCTCGAGACGCAAATGCAGGCCGGCGACTACCTGCTGCGCGAAAACATGTCGATGAACCAGATCATCCAGGAACTCCAGCACGGCGAGGTCGAAGACAGCGTGATCACGGTGCTGGAGGGCTGGCGGGCCGAGGAGATCGCCGACGCGCTGGCCGAGGTGAGCCTGATCAGCCGGGAAGAGTTCATGCGGGTGGTGTGGGAGGGCCTGGCCACGTTCGACTACGACTTCCTGCCCGGACCTGGCGGCGGGCTTTCGCTGGAGGGCTTCCTGTTCCCGGACACCTACCGGGTTGGGGTGCAAACCACCGCCGAGGATTTCGTCGCCGCGATGCTGCTGCGATTTGACGAGGTGTATTCGCAGGCGATTCGCGACGCGGCTGAGGAACTGGGCCTGACCCCGCTGGAGGTAGTGACGCTGGCGTCAATCGTGGAGCGCGAGGCCTCGCTGGACGACGAGCGGGCGCGGATCGCGGCGGTGTTCCTGAACCGGTTGGACCGGGGAATGCGGCTGGAGGCCGACCCGACGGTGCAATATGCCGTGGCGCCGGCGGGCGACGGGGGGTGGTGGGAGAGTGAGTTGACGGTCGCCCACCTGCAAACCGACTCCCCGTACAATACCTACTTTATCGAAGGGCTACCGGTGGGGCCGATCGCCAATCCGGGCGTAAGTTCGATCCTGGCGGTGGTGGAACCGGAAGAGACCGAAGAACTGTTTTTCGTGGCGCGCGGGGATGACTCGCACGCCTTCGCGGAGACACTGGATGAACATGAGCGAAATATCGAACGCTACCTCCGCTAAGCCGGCGATCATGGACCGGGTGGGGCGGCTGGTGGCCGGGTTTGCGGCGGTGGAAATCGACGGCCTGCTGGCCGGGACCGAGTCAAATCGCCACTACCTGAGCGGCTTCGCCGGATCGGCCGGGTCGCTGCTGGTGACGCCGCAGCGACGGGTGCTGATAACCGACGGCCGCTACACCGAACAGGCCGGGATGCAGGCGCCGGACTACGAGATTGTGATTCACACCGGGCCGATCCTGGAGCAGGTGGCGGCTACGGTGACCGAGAGCGGCGTGCGACGGCTGGGTTTCGATCCGGGGACGACCACGGTGGCCACATTCCAGGATCTGGCGGAGCGGTTGGGCGAGGGGATCGAACTGGTGGCGACGCCGGGAATGGTGGAGACGCTGCGGCAGGTCAAGGACGAGCACGAACTGACCATCATGCGCCGGGCGATCGGCATGGCCGACGACGTCTTGGCGATGGTCGAAAGGGTGCTGGTGCCGGGTGCGAAAGAACGCGACGTGGCGACCCAGATCGAGCACGAGTTCCGGACCCTCGGGGCACAGAAGACCTCCTTCGATGCCATCGTCGCCACGGGGACCAACGGGGCCATGCCGCATCACCTCCCCGATGACACCGTGGTGCAGGCTGGCGAGCCGGTGGTGGTGGACATCGGCGGCATTGTTGACGGCTACTGCTCGGACATCACGCGGACGTTCTGCCCGGGCGGGCGCACGGCGCACTTTGACGAGATCTACGCCATCGTGCTAGAGGCCGAGGAGGCGGCGATCGCCGGGGTAGCGGTGGGGATGGGCGGTTGGGAAGTGGATGCGCTGGCGCGGGCGGTGATCGCCGACGCGGGCTACGGCGAATACTTCGGGCACGGCACCGGCCACGGCGTCGGAATCGACGTGCATGAGGCACCCCGGTTGGCGGAATCCGCCACGGATACGCTGGAGGCGGGTATGGTGCACTCGATTGAGCCCGGAATCTACCTGCCCGAGTGGGGCGGGGTGCGAATTGAAGATCTGCTGCTGGTCACCGCCGACGGGGTGGAAGTGCTGACGGCGGCGCCCAAATAACTACCCCGGGAGGGGCAATTGCTCAACGCGAATGAGATCCGCCGCGGGATGGTCCTGCGGATGGACGACAAACTGGTGCACGTGGTGGAGGCCAACCACCGCAAGATCGGGCGGGGCGGGGCGATCTTGGAGATGAAGATCCGCGATATCGTCTCCGGGGCGACGATCGCGAAGACGTTTCCCGCCACCAAGCGCTACGAGCGCGTGCGGACCGAGTCGCGCGACGTGCAGTTCCTGTACTCCGACGGCAGCGGCTATCACTTCATGGATATGGAAACCTACGAGGAATTGGACCTGGCGGTGGACCTGCTCGGCGAGATGGCGCGGTACCTGACCGATGGCCTGGAGATCGAGGTGGTGACCGACGGGGAGAATCCGATCTCGACCCAGTTCCCGCCCTCGGTGGTGCTGGATGTGACCGAGACCGACCCGGGGCACAAGGGAGACACGGCGTCGGGAGCGACCAAGCCGGCGACTACCGAGACCGGGCTGGTGGTGCAGGTGCCCTTGTTCGTGATCCAGGGCGACAAGGTTCGGGTAGACACCCGCAACGGTGAATACCAGGAGCGCATCTAGGTTGGAGTCGCGCCTGTCACGGTCGGAATGGAACCGGGTGCTCGATGAGAACCTGGCGGCGATCTTGGCGGCGATTCGCGGCACCGACATCGAAGAGGTGGAGGTCGAGTCGGGCGACGAGTTGATCCGGGTGCGGATCGCGCCGGAGCTGGCCGGGCGCGAACTGTCCGGGGCGGTGGCGGAGGGGCCGGTGGAGGTTCCGGCGGATCGGGTAGGCACGTTCTTCCGGGCACTCGAGGAGGGTGAGCAACCTTCGATCAACGAGGGCGACGTGGTGGCGGCGGGAGACGCCATCGGCTATGTCGATTCGCTACAGGTGCACCACGCGCTGAAGGCACCGAAGGCCGGAAAAGTGTTGCAATTCTTGGTGGAGGACGGCGAGGATGTGGAGTACGGGGAATTGATAGCGACGATCGAGCCGGATGGCGGGGCGGTGGAGGAGGAAGCCGTGGGGCCGGGCGCGACCCCGGGGGCGATCCGGCTCTAGGCGGAGCGGCCGGTCCAGGGCAGCGTGCGATTGGCCCATTCGACCAGCAGGCAACTGGCGATAAAGATCGACGAATAAGTCCCGATGACCACGCCCACCAGCAGCGCCAGGGTGAACTCGCGGATGGTCTCGCCGCCGAGCATCAGCAGGGCGGCCAGCACGAAGGCGGCCGTGAGGGACGTATTCAAGGAGCGGTCGAGGGTCTGGTTGAGGCTGTAGTTGACCACGTCCGCGAAGTTGGTGTCGCGATGGCGGCGGCGATTCTCGCGGATCCGGTCGAAGACCACGATGGTGTCGTGGACCGAGAAGCCGACCCCGGTCAGGACGGCAGTGACAAACATCGAGTCAATCTCGATGCCGGCGACCTTGCCGAGCACCGAGAAGACGCCGATCAGGATCAGCGAGTCGTGGACCAGCGTGGCCACCGCGGCCACCCCGTAGCGGAAGGACCACTCCACGTTGCGGAAACCCCAGGTGAGGTAGAGCAGGATGGCCGCCGAGGCGACCAGGATGGCCAGGAGGGCCTTGCGGGTGAGTTCTGCGCCGATAACCGGCCCGACGGTGTTAGAGGACAGCGTCTCGGCGGCGGGGTAGAGCGTGCGCAGGGCATCTTCGATGAGAGTGCGCTCGGGGATGTCGATTGGTTCGGTGCGGATCAGGACGCTGGTGTCGCCGGCCGACTGCACGAAGGCGTCGCCAAAGCCGGCCGAAGAGACCAGGTTGGCGACCGTGTCGGTCGCGGCGGTGGCGCCCAGGTCGACGCGCAGCAACGAGCCGCTAGTGAAGTCGATGCCGAGGTTGAGTCCGAAGATGGCCAGCGAGACGATGGCGATCGTCAGCAGCAGCCCGGAGAAGGTGAAATACAGGTTGCGGCGGCCAACGATGTCGAACATGGCGCTAGGCCCGCACGCCGCTGATACGGCCGACACCGAACAGGGCGGCGTTGCGCAGACGCGGCCAGCGCACCAGTAACAGCAACATAGTGCGGCTGACGGTGATGGCGGAGAACATGCTTACCAGCACACCGATGGCCAGCGTGAGGGCGAAGCCCCGGACGATACCGGAGCCGAACTGCCAGAGGACAAAGCAGGTGATGAGCGTTGAGACGTTGGAGTCGCGGATGGAGTTCCAGGCGCGGCTGAAGCCGATCTGGATGGCGGACGTCAGGGTGAGGCCGCCGCGCAGTTCTTCCTTGCTGCGTTCAAAAATGAGGATGTTGGCATCGACCGCCATGCCGACAGACAGGATGAATCCGGCGATGCCGGAAAGGGTGAGCGTCACCGGGATCAGCTTGAAGATCGCCAGCACCAGGGCGGTGTAGAGCGCCAGGGCGACGGCCGCGACCAGGCCGGGAAGCCGGTAATAGGCGACCATGAAGAGCGTCACGAGAATGGCGCCGACGATCCCGGCGCGGACGCTGCGGTCCAACGATTCCTGGCCGAGCGTTGGCCCGATGGTGAGGTTCTGCTCGACCCGCAGCGGCACCGGCAGGGCGCCGTAGCGGAGCTGAATGGCGACGTTGCGGGCCGTAATCGAGGTCAGCGAGCCGCTAATGGAGCCTGATGTGGATATCTGGGCCCGGATGACCGCCGTCTGGATGACCAGGCCGTCGAGGGCGATGGAGAGGTAGCTGTCGATGTTGTCACCGGTGTACTGAGCGAATCGCTCCGCGGCCTCGGGCTTGATCTGGAACTGGATTTCGGGGCTGCCCAGCTGGTCAAAGCCGACCCGGGCGTCTTCCAGGCCGGCGCCGGTGATGACCAGTTCGACGCCCGGGTCGTCGGGACTGGCGATCAGGCCCTCTTCGAGGGGAATGAACCCGCTGCCCAGGAACTCCAGGCGGCCGGTTTCCTTGAATAGCTTGATGGCCTCGTCGGGATCGCTGACCCCGGGCAGTTCAACGATGATGCGGTCGTTACCTTCGAGCTGAATCACCGGCTCGGCGACGCCCAGGGCGTTGACCCGGTTCTCGATGATGGTGCGGACCGCCTCCATGGCGCCGTCGCCAATCTCTTTGCCGGGGGCCAGGTCGGCCTGCAGGACCACGTGCAGGCCGCCCTGCAGGTCTAGGCCGCGCTTGAGTTCGAGTTCGCGCAGATCGCGTTCGCCGAGGCTGAAGGGGAGGCCGGGAGTGCCGGGGACATCGATGTAGACGGCAAACGCGGTGAGGGTGATTATCAAGCCGAGGATGGTGAAAAGTCGGCGACGCATCATGCTCGGGAAACTGGCTCCGCTGGGGTGAGAAAACTCGGTGCCAATACTAACCGTGTTGCCGTCGAATGGAGCGGTGCTTCGGTGGGTGGGGACGGTCAGTCCTCGAGTCCACGCGGATTTCGGCGCGGGACCGGGCTCTGGTCCGACAATAGAAGCGCAACGGAAACCGGCCCGGAGGTGCGCTTGTGAACAGGCGAGAGACGGCATACTGGTGGTGCGGCGGGGCGGGGAGCGTTCGTGCTCTTGCTCGCGGTCGCGGTGCTGATCGGGACCGGTTGCGAGCGATATCCGGCCGAAACCGGCGGCAGCACGCCGCTGGAACCAACCGCGTCGCCAGCGTCTTCCATGATAGAGATTCCGGTAGGGTGGGTGAGGACCTAGGAAGGGTCGATGTCGACGGCGGTTTTCATACTGTGTCCATGGAGTAAGTAGGGAATTCCGGTCGGGGATTTTGTTCGCGGCCGGGGCTAGAATGTGCCGGGTCCGTGGCCCGCGGGCGGCGGTGGCGAATGGTAGCAGTGGGCGTGGATAGCAGCCTAGACGAAGGGCCAGGGAAGCTTTGCGAGAACGCATGTCGGCGGCGTCCGGGTTGCTGCCCGGCTTGGCGTTGACGGCGACGGTAGCGTGGTTGGGGCTGGCGGCGAGCGGTTGGATCGGCAAGGATCTCCTCGGGTTTGAGAAGAGCCCGGTCTCGGGAATCATGCTGGCGATCGTGCTGGGAATGGTGGTGGGCAACGTCTTCCGGCTGCCGGCGGTCTTCGCCGGCGGGATCAAGTTCAGCCTGGTCCGCGTACTGCGTCTGGGGATCATCCTGCTGGGCATCCGTCTGGGGCTCGGTGAGGCGCTGAAGGTGGGAGTGGTGGCGATCCCGCTGATCGTGCTCTGCATCACCGCGGCCGGACTTATCACTTACTGGCTCGGCAAGCGCCTAGCGCTGCCTCGCCGGATGAGCGTGTTGATCGCCGTCGGCACCAGTATCTGCGGGACGACGGCCATTGTTGCGACCGCGCCGGTGATCGGGGCCGAAGATGAAGAAACCGCCTACGCGGTGGCGAATATCACGGTGTTCGGGATTGTGGCGATGCTCTTCTACCCGTACCTGGCGGACGCGCTGTTTCCCGGCGATGCGGCCAGCGCCGGTCGGTTCCTGGGCACGGCGATCCACGAAACCGCCCAGGTGGCCGGCTCCGGATTGATCCATGGCCAGGTCTTTGGCGGGGACACCGTGCTGGACGTGGCGACCGTGATCAAGCTGGTGCGCAACCTGTTCATGGTGATTGTGATCCCCTTCCTGGGCTACCTGTACCACCGGCTGTCTGCGAGCGACAAGGGGTCCGTGGAGGAGGTGGATGTGCTGGGTCTGTTTCCGCTGTTCATCCTGGGTTTCGTGGCGCTGGCGGTAGTGCGGACGGTCGGGGATGCGACGCTTGAATCGGGCTCGGCCTTTGGGCTGTTCGACGCGGCGGCGTGGGGCGATCTGACCGGCGAGATCAAGCGCTGGGCCGAGCGTTGCTTGGCGGTGGCAATGGTCGGCGTGGGGTTGGGGATCAGCGTGCGCCAACTCCAAGGGCTGGGTCCGAAACCGTTCTATGTGGGGCTGGGGGCAGCGGTGTCGGTGGGGGTGGTGAGCCTGCTCGGGATCGCGGGCCTGAACCTGCTGGGGGTGGGCTAGGGGGTACGGAATTAGAGGTCGCGATGGTGCGATTACGCGGGATGCCGGTTGAAGTAGAATCTCGCCATGTTTGTCGGGTGAACAGTTGCGCGTTGGTGGGCCTCGAAGGGGTGACCGTCGATGTAGAAGTGGATATTTCGCGCAGACTGGCGGCGTTCAACATCGTCGGCCTGCCGGATGCGGACGTGCAGGAGTCCAAAGAGCGGGTGCGGGCGGCATCAGGAGATAGCGCAGCCGCTCCAAATCGTCTAGGGTGGATATCAGGTGCTCCTGAGAACGGGGGACCAGGTAGTCATCCAGAAACGGGACATGGTCTCCGTAGAGCCAATCCTCCGTCTTATTCACCCGGGTGCTCAACTCGCCGCCGGGGGTCTCGTACACCTTGCATGATGTGGGATAGAGATCCCCATCCCGGTCTTCCCGCCACTCGTGCACCGCGACCTCCGGGTGAAGGCGCACGGGCAGACCCGTGAGGTCGGCGTGATCGGACTGGTCCCGCAGATATCTCGCCGGTATTTCGAGCATCGCATCCAGTCCGAGTTCCAGTTGCCGTTCAACAAATTCGAACGAGTCCTGACACTCGGCTCGGAGCGCGTCGTAGAGCATGAAGCAGCACGGCACATGGTCCGACTGCTGCCCCTGAATAGTCCGGAGCGTCCGTTCCCGGGAGGTAAGCGCTGCGGCCATGGAGGATCTCCTGTCGGTCCGGCACCCGGGATCGTAGCAGCGCTCCCGTTCAAATCCTTCGCGGCTTCGCATTCCTCCCTGCGGGTCGGCCGCAACCAGGCGCTCACCCCGCCGCCACCCCCGCAGCTGCCGCCCTCGCTGGTCCGGCGTCGGAGCCCACCGACGTCCCCGCTCCCACCCCGACCCCCACCCCAACGGCCCCTCTCCGGCCTGCCAACAAGCCCACCCAATCCGCCGTCCCAGTCCCCATCCCCACTCAGGCTCCCGAGACCCCGGCCGGCCTCCTCGCCCGGTTCACCGGACCGCCCGAGCTCGCCACCTCCGTCCTGTCGGCGGGCTCTTCCACGGCGACCCGCCCCTCGCCCCGCCTAGGCGTCCGCCTGATCCTCGTCCCATTCCGGGAAGAACTGCTTCCAGTTCTCATAGATGATCATGTCCTGCATTTCTTTCGGGATCGTCGGCAGGCCGGTCCCCGCCACCGGCGCGTTGATGTTGCGCAGCCCGGTGATCACATTGTCGATAGTTCCCGACGGGAAATCCGACGCCAACAGGATCTTGTGCATAATCCCGTACTCCATCGCATTGCTCATCGAGTGCCAGTAGCGCCAGGGGCGGTAGTGGACCGCCGAAATGTCGGTCCAGAGATGCGGCGACTTCCGGATCAGCGCGATTAGGTCATCCTCCCAGGGGTGGCCCAGGTGGGCGATGACCATGCGCAGGTCGGGGAATTCCATGCAGATGTCTTCCAGCAGCAGTGGATTCGCCAGTCGCAGTTTTGACCGCGACGGGAACGTCGTCCCCTGGTGCCACATGACCGGCAGGTTATACTTCTGGCAGATTTCGAATACGCCCCAATACTGGCGGTCGGTAGGGTCGAAATCCTGGTAGACGGGGCCGAGCTTGAGTCCGCGCAGGCCTAGATCCTGAACGCAGCGCTCAAGTTCCTCCAGGTGTCCCGGTTGAGTCGGATCCACTGCCGCCCAGCCCACCAGTTTCTCCGGGTGCTCGGCCACGTAGTTGGCGATCACGTCGTTGGGCACCCAGAACCCGGTAGCCTTCGCCTGCATGCCAAAGACCACCACCCGGTCGGCCGTCGCGCTGACTTCCCAGTGGAGTTCCGGCGGTGAGTCGTAGGAATGCAGGTCCAGGCGCCCCTTGTAGGCCTGCCCGCCCGAGTACTTCAGCTTCACCAGCTTCGAAGCCAGCGCCTCCTGGGCAAACTCCTCGCTCTGGTGATCCGGATACCAGCCCACGTGCGTATGCGCATCGACGATCATGTTCGGCCCCTATCGCGGTCTTGAATCCATAACATCAGGAGGTTGGTTCAATTCCCAGTTCCAGCGGCATCTCCAGTCGCAGTGTCAGCGGCATCCCTCCGAAGGCTTGGCCGACCCGCAGGTCGCCGGCGATCGAAATCAACGCCAGCGCGTCGGCCGGCTCCAGCCCCAGGCACGTTTCGATGGCGCGCATCATGTTGTCGACCGCCTCCCGCCGCGCCTCCGCGAAGCCCTCCGCGCAGGTCAGCACCATGATGCGGTCGCCCACCTGCACCCACGGCCAGGACAGCGCCAACCCGGCCCGCAACCCGGCCTTCACCGTCACCTCCGCCGGGATCTCTAGCCCTACCCCCGAGAGTTCGCCATCGCCCTGGCAGGCGTGCACATCGCCGATCGACAGCAACGCCTCCGGTACCGCCACCGGCAGGAAGACCCGGCTACCCCGGCGCACCACCTTGTGGTCAAGGTTCCCGCCGTGGCGACCCGGTAGTCCGGTGATCACCGCTTCTCCAGCCGGTGCCGTTCCGATACAGCCGATCATCGGCTCCACCGGCAGCGCGATCCCATCGCCGTACTCGACCATTCCATCGACGACCCGACAGGTCCTGCCCAGTGGCCGCGGCACCCGTCCGACCGGAACCGGGCCCACATGCGCATGCCCGCCGCACCATCCCGGTGACCCCAGTTCAATCTCCAGCACATCCACCACCAGCGCGTCATCTGGCCGGGCACCGTCGATCGCCACCGGTCCGGTCACCGGATTGCCGGCTCCCGGAGTCGGTTGCGGCAGTTCGTAGACACTGCCGGTGGGCCGGTCCAGCAGTGCCCCGCTACGGGTGTCGCGGGTCGCGAACACGATCGTCGCCGGTGCGGCCACGGCCAGTTGCGGCGCGAGCGCCGCGTCATAGGCAAACGCCGATTGGTCCCGGGCCAGGTGCGGCGGCCCGGTTCCCGCCTCCTCGCCGTCAACCGCCATATCATTCACTCGAAAGATCTTCCTCAATTGCAAATGCGGCATCGATCGGCCAGTACAGCGTTACCGGCTTGCCAGCAGCAAGATCTTCCCGCTGTCCGGAACTCACCAGCTGGGCCACTATCTGCCCCACGCTCGTCTCCACCAGGTACTGCGTCGTCGGCCCCAGGTAGATCTGGTTCGCGACCACTCCGTTCAGGCGCGCGTCGTCATCACGGCTGTCCCCGGCCGCCACAATCTCAATCCGTTCCGGCCGCACCGCCGCATGCACGGTATCGCCGGTGGCCGGTCGCGGGGCGATCTGCATCGGGATCACATCGCTGGCGTTCGGCCGCATCACCGCCACATCGCCGTCCAGTTCGTCCACCCGGAAATCAAACGCATTCAGCGTCCCCACGAAATCGGCCACGAACGCCGTCGAAGGTCGTTCGTAGATTTCGCGCGCCGTGCCCACCTGCAGCAGGCGGCCATCGTTCATGATGCCGATGCGATCGGACATCAACAACGCCTCTTCCTGGTCGTGGGTGACGTACACGAACGTCGTCCCCAGCTCGTTCTGCATCGACTTGAGTTCGAGCTGCATGTGTTTTCTGAGTTTCACGTCCAGCGCGCTCAGCGGCTCATCCAGCAGCAGCACCATCGGGCGATTCACCAGTGCCCGCGCCAGGGCCACCCGCTGCTGCTGCCCACCGGAAAGCTGGTCCGCGCCGCGATTCTCCAGCCCGCCCACTCCGACCGTCTCCAGCATCTCGGAAACCCGCCCGGCGATCTCCTCCTTCGGCGTCTTCCTCACCTTCAACCCGTAGGCGACGTTGTCAAACACCGACATGTGTGGAAACAGCTCGTAGTTTTGGAAGACCATGTTCACCGGGCGCTTGTTGGGCGCCACATGAGTTACGTCCTCGCCACGCAAGTGGATGCTGCCCGAGTCCGGATACTCGAATCCCGCCAGCATGCGCAGCGTCGTCGTCTTTCCGCAGCCGCTCGGACCCAGGAGCGAGAAAAACTCTCCTTCGCGAATCTCCAGCTGCGCGTCAATGACCGCGCGGACGCTTCCAAAGCTCTTCGACACACCCTGCAGGTGGATGGCCACCTCCGTATTGCTATCGCTCATTCGACCTCCTGGGTCATCCGGCGGGCAGCGAGAAACGCGAGGCCGGTGGTGGCGACCAGCAGGATCGCGCCGATGGCGTTCAGTGTCGGGTCGATGCCCTGGTTGATCCGTCCATACATCAGTAGAGGAAGGGTCTTCTCCTGGCCGGCGGTGAAGAAAGCGATTATGAACTCGTCAACCGAGATGGCCATCGCCAGCATCATCGCCCCGATCACTGCCGGAAGGACAATCGGCAGCGTAATCGTGTAGAACGCTCTGAACCGGCCGGCCCCCAGATCGTAAGCGGCCTCCAGCAGGGAGAACCGAAAGCGGTCGAGTGCTGCGCCTATGACCAGGAACACAAATGGCAGAGCAACGACGACGTGACCGGCGATGGTCGCCCAGAGCGAGAAGCCGACATCAAGAGCGTGATACAAGACGGCCAGGCCGATGGAGTAGAGCAGCAACGGAAATGTTAGCGGCACCAGCGCGATTAGCAGTATGGTGCTCCGCGCCCGCCGGCCCAGGCGTGTCAGTCCCAGCGCCGCCATCAACCCCAATACGCCCGTCACCAGTCCGGTCGTGACCGCCGCGATCGCCGTTCGAACGAAGGCTCGCATCACCAGCACATCATTGAATATCTCGTCGTACCAACGCAGCGACAAGCCCTCGAACGGAAGGCTCATACGCGGGACCTGGTGAAACGAGAATGTCACCATGATCAGGAGCGGCGTGAACAGGAAGAAGAGGATGATGCCAACATAGATGGCCGCGCCGACCGGTTTCCTACTGTGCCGCAACCGGGTAATCATCGCGATATCCAGCGCACGCCGGCCAGCAGCGCCGACAGTATCGCCACTACGACAAACACCAGCGATATTGCCAGCGCCGCACCAAGGGGCCAGTTGAGCCCGCCCCCGAACTGGAACGCAATCTGGTTACCGACCATCTGGTCTCCGGTTCCACCCACCATCGCCGGGGTCACCCACTCGGCGGCGGCGGCGATGAAACTGAATGCGAACGCCGCGCTGACTCCCCGCATCGAAAGTGGCAGCACCACCTTCAACGCGGCGTGAATTTGACTGGAACCCAGATCGCGAGCCGCCTCGATCAGGCGCGGAGAAATATTCTGCATGCTCGAGAAGATCGGAAGGACCCCCAGCGGAATGAGAAAATTCACCGATGTGATGACGATGGCGAACGGGCTGTTGAGAAAGAATCGGATCGGCTCGTCGACGACCCCCATGCCGATCAGGCTCTGGTTCAGGACGCCGGCGCGCCCCAGTATGTTGCGCCAGGCGTAGATCCGCACCAGGTAGCCCCCGAACAGGCTGACCAGGACCAAAAAATACAGCAGCTGCCGGCGGCGCGGCATGACGTAGCTGATGATGTACGCGAACGGATAGCTGACGAGCACCACGATGACCGAGATGATCGCCGCGATGCGCAGCGTACGGGCAAAAAACGCCCGCAGCGTGGAGCTGGTGATGACTTCCCAGTAGTTCTCGAGAGTCAGTTCGGGAACGAAATCGAAATTCCGGACCGAATAGAAGCTGAGCCCGATCAGAACCGTGATGGGCGCGACGAAAAAGACAAGAAAATAAAGAGAGGCGGGCGCCAGTTGGAGCCAGGCTCCAACCCGACGCCGCCTCCCTCGTAAGGGGCTCTTGCCGTCGGCCGCCTTCTCTGTGACGACCGCTCCGGTCGCGTGCATTCCGGTCGCCGACTAGGCTGCTATCCGGCCTTAATCGCCTGCCAGGCGTCCAGCCAGTCCTGGTATGACGTGTAGCCTTCTCCCGGATCTTCCGGAGGCGTGGCGTTCTTGAACATCGCTCCGGTGTCGGTGCCCAGGACTATCGAGTAGTCGTAGATCTGGGCACCGAGCTCGATCATGCCGATCGATTTCCGGTTGACCGTAGCCGAGATCAAATTCGTCGCCACCTGCGCCTGCACGTCCGGCGACAGCATCATGTCGATGTACTCGTACGCACAGTCCACGTCGTCGGCCGTGACGGGGATGGCCAGCCCATCCCACCAACCGCCGGCCGACTCCTGGAAGAAGCCGAAATCGAGCTTGACGCCCTTCTCGGCGGCCCAGGTGAGCATCGCTTCCCAACCGCCCATGGCCAGATCGATGTCGCCGGCGACAAGGCGGTCGGTGGCGTCCTGGTAGCCGGTGTTGAACGCCGACGCGTTCCCCACTATCACCGCGGCCTGCTCAACAATGACGTCCAATTGCTCAGGCGTGATGAGCGGTGCGTCTGGGGTCGCTACGTCGATGTACCCATCGGCGATACCAAGAAGGAAGTAGACCAGCGCGGGCGCGTCGAACAACACGAACCGGTCCTTCCATTCGGGTTCCATCATGTCGAGTATCGATGTTGGAGGGCTTTCAACCCGGGCCGGGTGGTAGACGTAGGGCCCGTCGCCCCAGGCGATCGGCGCGCCGTAAACGGTGCCGTCCGGGCCACGCAGGGATGAATTCTCCCGCAGGCCGGGCACCATGTCGTTCCAGTTCGACAGCCGGCTCGTGTCCAGGGGCTGGAGGATCCCGGACGCGATCATGCGCTGGGACCAGTGATACGGGATCGTCACCAGGTCGTATACATTGCCGACCTTGATCGAGGCGATCAATTCTGACCAGTTACCCGGCCAGGAGCCTTCCAGCGCCGTGTTCAGACCCTCACGCCAGGCGGCCAGTTCGACGTCACCTTCTTCACCCGCAAGACCGATGAAGCTCAGCGTCGCGTCCTGGCAGGCCGACACCGTCGGCGGCGGAGTCACCAGTTTCTCTACCTCGACGATCTTCTCGACCTCCACCACCTTCTCCACCTCGACCACCGTCTCGACCTCAACGGTCTTCGTCGCACCGGGAACCTCCACCTCGACCACCCTGGTCTCGCCGGGAACCTCCACCTCTTTTATGACCTCAACCGGAACTTCTTTGATAACTTCGCGAATCTCCGTGTCGCCACAAGCCGCCAGCGCCGCCATTCCTACCGTGCCGACGCCGATGCCTCGCAACAGCCCTCGTCTGGTCAGGTGCTCCACAATATCCCTCCATGGGTTGCTGAATTCACTCTCGCAACGGTGAGCGCAAGCTATGCCCTCAACCGTGACCCCCTTGTCTCCGGCCGGTGCCCCCCTTCTAATCGTTGCGCAGAACGCAACGCCGGTGCACTCTGATGCTATTCTGGCCCCCCCGGATAGCCTCAGTCAAACCGTTGCATCACTTGGGTTAGGCTGTCCCGCCCGCCCGCACATCCACTAGGGGGCATCTATTATGCCCAGCAGGAGCCAGTGCCCGCCGGACCGACTGGTGCCGATTTCGGCAAAGGAACACAGAATTTGGCGAATCTACAATCTGCCGCCCGGGTAGTCCATGCCTTGGAGTTCCTTGCCCGGGTCGAGGGCGCCGGCCTTGACGAGGTCGCCACCGAGCTCGGCGTCCACAAATCAAACGCCCTCCGTCTCCTCGCCACCCTGCGCGATTTCGACTGGGTTACCCTCGACCGCACCCGGTCCCGGTACTCCCTCGGCCCCCGGCTCGTCACCATTGGGCAGGCCGCCACCTCCGGGCAGCAGTTCGAACAGGCGATTGGCCTCGCCCGGGAGGTGCGCGACCTCACCGGTGAAACCGCTCATATCTGCGTGCCCTACGGCGACCGCATGCTGGTCGTCGGCCGGGTCGACAGCACCACGCCCCTAAAAGTAACCACCGACGTCGGTTGGGAAGACCACCTGCACGCCTCCGCCGTCGGCAAAGTCTTCCTTGCCACCCTGTCCGACGGCGAACTCGAACTCGTGCTCAACCGGCTCGACCTGGCGAAGCTCACCCCTTCCAGCATCGATTCCCGGGACGCCCTCCTCGAAGACATCCGGCTGATCCGCGAGCGCGGCTACGCCATCAACCAGGAAGAGCAACAATCGGGAACCACCGCCATCGGCGTCGCCCTCGGATTCGGAGTCGGACCGCTCTCCATCATCTCGCTATCCGCCAGCGGCCCCGCCAATCGTTTCTCCCCCGCCGTAATGGAGGGTTTCGCCCCGGCGATTCTGGAGATCGTCCGCCCGTATCAGGCGCTGGACGGCCTGCCTGGGTTGGCCGACGGCGAAAACGCGTAACGCGCCAGCGCCTCCCGATCCAGCTCGATCCCCAGCCCCGGTCCGGCCGGCAATCTCGCCCCGGTCCAACCGACGAAGCTTGCATCGGCGACCAGCGTCGACTCGAAATACAGCGGTCCGATCAAATCCGCCGGCATCGCCGTGCTCAGGCGCGGGCACACCGCCGCGACCTGGGCCAGCGCCGCCGCCCCGATCCCCAGCTCCAGGTTCGACCCGAACGTCACTTCGAGCCCCAAGTCCAGCGCCGTCCGCGCCATCCGCAAGCAGCGCCGCAGCCCGCCGCACTTCCCCGGATAGACGCTAACGGTATCGAACGACCCCGCCCGCCAGGCCGCCGCCACATCCTCCAGCGTCCAGATCGACTCATCCCCCACGATCGCCGCCGCCGTCATCTCGCGCAGTCCCGCCGATTCCGAATCCGCTCCCCTGGGCAATGGTTGTTCAAAGGCCGCCACCCCCAGCTTCGTCAGGGCCGCCACCCCGACCTTCGCGTCCTCCTCGCGCCAGCCCTCGTTGGCATCCACCGTCAACTGCATCGCCTCGCCAACCTCGCGTCGAACGGCTGCGACCCGTTCAATGTCCTCGCCCACATCCAGGCCGACCTTCACCTTCAGTGTCGACGGGCCCAGGCCCGCGGCGTCGCGCGCCATTTCCATCACCAAATCCGTCGCCCGCGCCGGCAGCACCAGTTTCGTTGGAATTCGCTCCCGGACCGGCCCGCCCAGCAGATCGGCCACCGAAGCCCCCAGCCGTTTCCCGGTCAGGTCCAGGCACGCCATCTCGATCGCCGCTCGCAGAAACGGCCGGCCCTCTAGCAATGGGTCGATCGCGGCTGCCAGCCGGTTCCAGTTCGCCGGGTCCGTCCCCACCAACCGGCTGCCAACGTCGCCCTCCAGCAACTCCGTCGAGCCGGCCGCGTCCTCACCGCTCCAGGTCGGCGAGCAGGTCACCTCCGCCAGCCCCACCGCCCCATTGTCCGTGCCCAACTCAAGGATCACATACTCACTGGCGGTGACCTCGCCGTGGGCCGTCCGCGGAAGGAACCGGGTCAGCCGCGGCACCCGCACCGGCGTCGCCCGGACGGTGGTGATCTTCATCGGCTTTGCCCCGCCTTCAGCCGGCCGTTCGGAGCCGGCCGCCGTGCCGTCATTGCCCGTCGCGATGCCGTTCGATCGCCGCCTGGTCCAGCTCCACGCCGAGCCCCGGTCCGGTGGTCGGCCCCACATAGCCCGCCTCCACCGGCAACTCCCCCTTGACCACGTCGTCCAGGTAGTAGAACCGCGAGATGATGTCGCAGGGCACGATGTCATCCGCCAGGCCCGGCACCGACAGCGCCAGCTGGATGTGGGCCGACGTCGCGATGCCGAGTTCCAGGTTGCTGCCGATCATCCAGCCCAGTCCTGCCGCGTGCGCCATCGAGGCGATCGCCCGCGCTGGCGCCAGTCCCCCCGACATGCCCACGTAGACCGACAGGATGTCCGCCGCCCCGGCGCGAATGATCGCCGCCGCCTCGGCCGGCGTCCCGTTGGACTCATCCGCTACCAGGGGCACCGGCAGTCCCCGGCGCAGCTCCGCCATCCCTTCCAGGTCCGCCGCCGTCAGTGGCTGCTCCAGGAACGCCATCCCCAGGTCCAGCAGCGGCGGGATCGCCCGGTTCACCTGGTCCCGCGTCCACCCGCCATTCGCATCTACCCCCACCGTCACCTCGTCACCCACCGCCTCCCGCACCGTTGCGAACCGCGCCAGGTCCGCCTCGTGCCCGCCCACCGCCAGCTTCACCTTCATCGTCGTGAACCCCTGGTCCTTCGCCCATCCCGCCGCCGTAGCCGACCGTTCCAGCGTCGCCCCGGTCACCGAGAATTTCGTCCGCGCGCGGGGCCGCACCGGCCCGCCGAACAGTTCGTGCACCGGCATGTCGTGCACCTTGCCCACCAGGTCCCACAGGGCCATCTCCACCCCGGCCTTGGTGAAGTAGTGTCCCGCCACCGCCCCGTTCAGCACCTCCGACACCGCCAGGACCCTGGTCGGGTCCAGCCCCGTCAACGCCGGCGCTAGGTAGCTATCCACGATGTGCGCCGCCGTACTCCCGTCCTCGCCGCTCCACAGATGCGTCCCCGACACCTCCCCCAACCCCACCAGGCCCTCATCCGTGTTCACCACCACGATCCCAAACGGCGACCTCGCGTGGGTACCGCGGGCGCTGGTAATCACTCGCGCCGGGTCCATCGGGACTATCACCGGGATGACTTCGATGGAGGTGATCTTCATGGCTTTCCTTTGCCTCAATCCAGGCCCAGCAGGGTCACGCTGTCACGTTCGATGATTCCCTCGATTACCTCCGCCGGAATCGGCGGCATCCCCGTTCCCGCGACGACCGCGTTGACATTGCGCAGCGCGTCGATACTCTGTTCGAGGGTTGAAAACGGGTAGTCCGAGCCCAGCAAGATTTTGTCCGTCACCCGGTATTCGACTGCCGCGTTCAGCGCCAGGTAGAACTGCATCGGCCGCGTGTGCAGCGCCGATACGTCGCTGTACATCCGCGGATGCTTGCGGATGACCGCCATGTTCTCCTCGCACCAGGGGTGTCCCAGGTGCGCCAGGCAGATCGCCAGCCCCGGAAACGCGATGCCCACCTCGTCCATCAGCCAGGGTCGCGCGTGGCGCAGTGGCGACTTCTGCACAAACGTTGTCGCCATGTGCGTCAGCACCGGTATCCCCAGCCGTTCGGCCTCCCCGTACAGCGCCATCGCCCCCGGCCCCACCGGATTCGCATCCTGGTAGATCGGCGCTAGCTTCAGGCCGCGCAGCGGCAGCGTCTCCACCGCATGCCGGAGCCGCTCCACGCCATCCGCACGATTCGGATCCACGCTTGCGAACCCGATCAGCTTCTCCGGGTGCTGGGCGACGTAGTTGGCCACGTATTCATTGGGCACCTCGAAACCGGCCGCCGGCGCGTCGAACGCCACCACGATCGCCCGTTCCGCCCCCCGGACCGCCTCCCAGTGATCCTCCAGCGTGCGCCCTTCCCAGCGCACCTCGCCCCAGGCCTTCGCCAGGTCTGCCGCGAACTGGCCCGAGTAGTGCTCCGCCGCGCCCACGTGGGTGTGGCAATCAATCGGCATCGGCAACCTCCTGCCGGCGTGCAATCGCGGTTAGCTCATCCCCGCCGCCAGCGCCAAGCTGATCCGCGCCGATGCCACCAGTTCCTCGATCTCCACAAACTGATCCGGCGCGTCGTGCCACTGGCCAATGCCGTAGACCACCGTCTCCAGCCCCGCTCGCGCAAGGTCTGCCGCGTCCGTGATGAACGCCTGCCCCGGGAGCTCGTTGGTCACCCGCGGCGCGCAGCCCAGCGCCTCCGTGTGCGCCTCCGAAATCGAATCGATCAGCTTGCCCTCAGTCGCGCCCATGAACGGATTCTGCACCGCCGTGATCATGACCCGGCGCTCGATGTTGTCCGGGCACACCCGGTCCACCGTCTCCTTGATGCGGGCCTTCACGTTGTAGCGATCCATGCCCGGTACGTACCGCAGGTCGCCGCGCACGAACGCCTCATCGGCCACCGATCCGGGCGCGAATCCGCCCTGTATTTGGCCTTTCACGAGACGCGGCAAGTCCGGCAGCCGGTCGGACGGTTCGTAATCGAACGTCTCGACATTTATCGCGTTGTATACATCCACCGCCGCCGCCAGCGCGTCCGCCGCCAGTTCCTGCCGGGATATGTGGGCTGTCTCGCCGCGCAGGCGTACTTCCCACTTCAGCGCCCCACCGTTGCCGGTGTGAATCGCCATCCCCGACGGCTCCCCACAGATCGCATAGCCCTCGTTCGGACCCTCACTCGCCAGTACGTACTTCGTCCCCAACCCGATCGTGTCGTGATGTATCACCGCCTGCAAGATCAGATCCCCCGGCAGCGGCCCCATCGTCGGCGCCACCTCCACCGCCGCCACCATCGCCGCCACCGCCCCCAGCATGTCGGTGATGCCGAATCCGTACACCCGCTCGTTTTCGATCCAGGGGTCCAGCGGGTCGTGGCTCCACGGCCCCGGGTGAGCGTGGGCGTCCATGTGGCCGTTCAGAACCAGCGGCGGTCGCTCGCCGGTCCCTTTCACCCGGGCGATTACGTTCGGCCGTCCCGGCACCAGCTCCATCAGGTGCAACTCGATCCCGGGTCGATCCAACGCCTCCGCCACGATCTCCGCCACCGCCCCTTCTTTGCCGTCCGGCGTCGGCGCCCCACAGATCATCCGCGTTAGTTCCACCACTCGATCTTCCTTCACCGCCTCCGTCGCCGCCTTCAGCGCTCCCGCTACGTCACTCATGATTCCGAATTCGCTCCTGCTACCGGGCATCGCTGCCCATTGCCTGACCCGGGTGACGCGACCCTCGCGTCATCCCTCTTTCCTGTACCGGCCGATCGTTGCGCGGGCTCTGCCGTCGGGTTCGCCGCCCCGGCCGACGCTCCCGCACAATAACCGTCGAGCCTGTCCCGGCCGCGGTCCATCCGGTCCTCATTTCGCCGGCTCCGAACCCGCCCTGAAATCCCGCTTGGCCGTCATTGCGGGCAGTCTTGCGCGTTGCGCCCTTCGCAACTATGATGCGCAGACGAGGGCAATTCTCCCGACCCGGCAAGGCGATGTCAAACCACCCCGGCACCCGCCCGGCAGCCCACGGGCCGCCCCCGCAGCAGCGTGAAACGGCCGGGGGCAGGGGGCCGCTCACCGTGAACCCGGTACGCTGCGCCGTCGTCGGGCTCGGCATGATCGGCAGTGTCCACGCCGCGGTGCTCCATGAGCATCCCCTCGCCGACCTGGTGGCCGCCTGCGACCTGGACCCTGCCACCCGCTCCGCCGTTCCGCCGGGTGTGCCCCTCATAGATAGTCCCGAGCGCCTCTTCGACGAGTACAAACTCGAAGCCGTCTTCATCTGCACCCCGCAGGCCCATCACCGAGAGGTCGTCGAAGTCGCCCTGCGCCGTGGGCTCGCGGTGTTCTGCGAAAAACCGATAGCCCACGACCTGGAAGACGCCGACGCCATCATCGCCGCCGCCGATCGCGGCCCCGGCCGCCTGGTGATCGGCCACACCCTGCGCTTCGATCCCGCCTACGTCCAACTTGCGGCCGCCATCGCCGCCGGCGACATCGGCGAGGTCGTTTCCATCGCCGCCCGCCGCAACGTCCCTTCCTTCGAAGGTCGCGTCATCGCCGGCCGCACCACCCTGGCGACCGAAATTGCCGTACACGATCTCGATGTCGCCCGTTGGATAGCCGGCGACATCGTCCGCGTCCACGCTGAGCAATCCCGGCGCGGCGTCGTCGGCGAGGGCTTCGCCGACGCCATCGTAGCCACCATCCGCTTCGCCGGTGGCGCGGTCGGCGTCATGGATTTCAACTGGACCATGAGCGCCGAAAGCGGCGTCAGTTCGGACCATCGATTCGCCGCCTTCGGTTCCGACGGCTCCGCCTACGCCGATTCACGTACCCCGTCGGTCGCAATCTTCAGCACCACCGCCACCTCGTTCATCCGCACCGATTGGCTCGCCGAGCTATACGGCGTCTACGCTGGAGTCCTGCGCACCGAGGACGAATACGTCTTGCGAACCATCCGCGAAAATCTCGAATGGCCCATCAGCCTCGGCGACGCGCGCGCCGCGCTCGACGCCGCGCTCGCCCTCGATTGTTCCCTCGCCACCGGCGAGCCTGTCACCGTCAGCACTCCGCCCGATCCCGTCCCGGCCGTTGCCAACTAGAGGAGAGAACACTGGAATATTCCGTTCAAGTTCTGAGCATGGGCCAGTCGCTGATCGCCGGGCCCGAAGTCTTCTGGATGAGTCACTGGGATGAAGAGCTGCCGCTGGCCTTCAACGTCACCCTCATCCGCGGTCACGGCATCACCGCCCTGGTCAACACCTCCCCACCCGACACCACCGAATACGTTGAAGAGCACTTCCCGGCCATGCGCTACCTGCACGACGCCCCGAAGGGCGACCTCGTCCGCGAAGACGGCCACTACATTGAAGCCGCCCTCGCCGCCGCGGATCTCACTCCCGACGACATCACGCACGTCTTCCTCACCCCGCTTGAGATGTACACCACCGGCACGCTGGACAAGTTCCGCCGCGCCCAGATCGGGATCGCCAGGCGCGGCTGGATCCACTTCCACGTCACCCACGACCATCCCCACGATTCCCGCTGGCGGTCCTTCACCCCGGAGACAATGGTCGACTTGATCACCGACTCCTGGGATCGCGTCCGCCTCCTCGAAGACGAAGACCAGATCGCGCCCGGGCTGCGCACCTGGTGGTCTGGCGCCCACCACCGCGAGTCAATGGTGGTCGAAGTCGATACCGCCGCCGGCGTCGTCGCCATCTCCGACTCGTTCTTCTACTACGAAAACGTCGAAGACGGTCAGATGCTGGGCCTTTGCGAGAACATGTACGAGGCTCTCGAGGCCAACCGCCGCGTCCTGGCCACCGCCGACCACATCGTTCCCGTCCACGACCCCAAAGTGTTCGATCGCTACCCCGGCGGCATAATCGCCGATTGACCCCAACCACGGAGAGACCATGGAACCTGTAAACGTCGCCCTCTTCGGCATCGGCATGATCGGGCGCGAGCATGCCCGCATCCTCGACGCCAATCCCGGCGCCAACCTGCTCGCCGTCTGCGACACCGATCCCGACGCCGCCCAGTATGTGCCCGACGGCGTCGAGTTCACCACCGATCTCGACGCCGCTCTGGGCACTCCGGGTCTCGAAGCCGTCTGGGTCTGCACTCCCCAGGCATTCCACCTGCCGGTGGTCGAAGCCGCCCTGGACCGTGGCCTGGCGGTGTTTTGCGAGAAGCCCATCGCCGCCTCCATCGAGGACGCCAACGCCATGCTGGTCGCCGCCGAGCGCAATCCCGGCCCCCTGGCCATCGGCCACACGTTGCGCTTCGACCCCAACTACATCGCCGTGCACGATGCCGTCGCCGCCGGCGAACTCGGCGAGATCGTCCACCTCGCCGCGCGTTGGAACGCTCCCGATTACGAAGGCCGCATCATCTCCGGCCGCACCACCGTCCCGGCCGAGATGGCCATCCACGACCTTGACATAATGCGCTGGCTCGTCGGCCCTATCGAACGCATCTACGCCGAGGCGGCCGGCATGGAAGTCGTCGGGCCCGGCCCCGACGCCGCCGTAGGGACCGTGCGCTTCGCCTCCGGCGCGGTCGGAGCCCTCGATCACAACTGGATCCTGCCCGGTGAAAGCGGAGTCAAATCGGACCATCGCCTGGCGGTTTTCGGCTCGCGCGGCTCGGCCTACGTCGAGTCCCGCGAGACCCCGGCGGTCATCTTTACCGAAGATTCCACCCGCTTCCTTAACACCACCTACTATTCGTACCCCAACGGCATCCCTTTCGGTGCCCTGCCCACCGCGGACGCCTACCTCCTGGCCATGGTCCGCGACGGCCGCCCGTGGCCCATCAGCCTCGAAGACGCCCGCGCCGCCCTGGTCGCGGCGACCGCCATGGAGAAGTCCATCGAAACCGGCCGCCCCGTGTTGCTCGCCGACGTCGAAGCCGGCCGTGTTTGAGTCCCGGGCACGAGAACAAGTGATCCAACTACCTTCCCCGACCGCGCCACCATCCTCCCCGTTCGCTTCACCCGACCCGCAATCAACAAGGAAATTTCAATGAGCCATGTGATGACCGTTCGCGGCCCCATCGACCCATCGGAAGTCGGTCCCACGCTCACCCACGAGCACATCTTCATGGACGGCCGTCCGGGCTGGGACCCGTCCGAGTTGCACGATCGCTCCATCGGCGAGCGCCCCCTCTCACCCCGCACCGCTGGCATCGCGCGCTGGAACGGCTCCGGCATTCGCGACAACCTGGCACTGCTCCATGACGACGACTACGACCTGATGCGTGGCGAAGTCGCCGAATTCGTGGAAGCCACCGACGGCAAGGGAGTCCTCGTCGAACTCACCATCGTCGGGATAAATCCCCAGCCTGCCGCCCTCCTCAAGCTGTCCAACAACCTCGACCTGCACATCGTCGAAGGTTGCGGCTACTACGTCCACTCCACCCATCCTGAGTCGCTTGAAGACCAGAGCGTCGACGAGATCGCCGACGAGCTCCACAGGATCGTCACCGAAGGGTTCGACGGCACCCCGGTTCGTCCCGGGCTCATCGGCGAGATCGGCACCTCCGAGGAGCTTCAACCTTGCGAAGAGCGCGTCCTGCAGGCCTCGGCCCGGGTCGCCATCAAGACTGGGCTCCCGATCAACATCCACGCCCATCCGCCGAAGCTCCCGGTACTGATGCGCATCCTCGACATCCTCGAGGAAGCCGGCCACGATCTCCGCCGCACCTCGATCTCCCACCTCGACGAAATCTGGGACCTCGACTATCACATTCAAGTCCTGAGGCGCGGCGTCATCACCGGCTTCGACAGCTTCGGCCAGGACGGTTACTTCAGCCCCACCTGGAAGTCGATGAGCGACCACACCAAGATGACCACCATGGTCGCCCTGATCGATCACGGTTTCGAAGACCAGTTGGTCATGTCACAGGACATCTGCAAGAAGCACTACCTGCTCGAATTCGGCGGCCTCGGGTACGACCACGTTGTCCGCCGCATCGTCCCGCGCCTGAAGAGTGTCTTCGGCGTCGACGACGCGACTATCGACAAGCTACTCGTGCAGACTCCGCGGCGTTTCCTGACCATCGACAGGGACTAGCCGCCCCGGCGACGCGCCGGGGGCCGGAGCGCCGGCCCCGCCCGGCAACCACCGGAGGAACTACGCCTAGGCCGGGTCCGGGCGCGTCAGCAGCCGGCGCGGAGTCTCCAGCAGTGCCTTGTCGATCGCCGTCTGCGACAGCCCCATGTGCTCCCGCATGCGCGGGATCACCCGCTCCAGCACGTGGTCATAGCCCATCCCCGCGTAGCGACGCAGGTAGTGCTTCTTGCCCATGTCCTGCGCCACCACCAACTGATCCTCAAATCCGCGCTCGGCCAGAGACACCATCGTCTGCGCCTTTTCCTGGTCGCTCAGCGATTTCCACGTCGGCGTGAAATAGCCGTCCTGGCCAAAGCTGTCGAACCCGGTCACCACGCCCTTTTCCAGCACCTGGGTGTGGTAGTCGAGGTCCATGATCTCATCCAGGTGCGACAGGTAGATCCGGTCGGCCGGCAGTCCCTCTTCCAGAAGTAGATCGATGATGCGTAGTGTCACCGCCAGCTTTGGCGGATGGCAGTGCACGTTCACTGCCGTCCCCGTCGCCAGCCCTGCCCGCGCCGATGCCCGCAGCACCCGTTCCTCACAATCCTGCAGCGTTTCCGACGTCCCGATCTCGCCGAGAATTCCGGGCCGCACATCGGTGTCCAGTAAGCCCTCGTTCAGTTGCGTCAGGAAGTACTCGGTCATCCGCTCCACGGAGGCGTCCTCCAGCCACTCCGGGTGACAATCGTGCACGTAGAAGCCCAGCCCCGCCACCACGTTCAGGTCCAGTTCCTCGGACAGTTGGCGCATCTTCGCCGGCGCCGGTGAGATACCCTCGATCGTCAACTCCACTAGGCAATTGCCGCCCGCCTCCTTAAAATGCCCCACCTCTTCTAGGATGAGCAGGTAGTCCCTGTCCGGCGACGCCACCAGGTCGTCCAGGTAGGCCCCGTTGTCCCAGCGCGCCAGCGCCGCTAGGCTTGCGTCGATCGGCTGCCGGCCGTCCTCCGGATCGGCCAGTCCCGACGGGTCCCAGAACTGACTGGCATCGAAGAATATGTGCTCGTGCATCATCGTCGGACCCAGGTCCCCGGGTCGGATTGGCCCCCGTACCGTCATGATATGACTCATCGCAGTCCCCTTCGTTTGCTACTTCCCGAAACAATCCCGGCTACGCGTCGCCGTCCCGCGTCAACAGCCGTCGCGGTGTGCCCACCAGCGCCTTGTCGATCGCCGCCTGCGACACGCCCATGAACTTCTTCATCCGCGGCATCACCCGTTCGATCACGTGGTCATAGCCCATCCCGCCGTAGCACCGCATGTAGCGTTTTCGACCGATGTCCTGGGCCACCACCAGCTGATCCTCGAATCCCCGATCAATTAACGCCACCATCATCTGCATCTTCTCGAGGTCGCTCCGCGACTTCCAGGTGGGCGTGAAATGCCCATCCTGGCCAAAGCTGTCGAACCCCGTCACCACGCCCCGTTCCAGAACCTGGGTGTGGTAGTCCAGGTCCATGATCTCGTCCAGGTGGGAGAGGTATACCCGGTCCGCCGGCAGCCCTTCCCCGATCAGGGTATCGATGATCCGCAGCGTCACCTCCAGCGCCGGGGGATGGCAGTGCACGTTCACCGTCGTGCCCGTCGCCACCCCGGACCGCCCCGCCGCCTGCAAGACCCGGATCTCACAGTCGTAGATCTCCTCCGATGTTCCGATCTCGCCCACGATCCCCGGCCGCACGTCCGTACCCAGCAACCCGCCGTGTAGTTGTTTCAGGAAGTAGTCGGTGAGCTCCTCCACCGACGCGTTGTCCACCCACGGCGGATGCACCGCGTGCACGTAGAAACCGAGCCCGGCGACCACGTGGAGATCTACCTCCTCCGACAGATCACGCACCCGTAGCGGCGCCGGCTCAATGCCCTCGACGGACAGCTCGACGAGGCAGCTGCCGCCGCAGGCTTTGTAGTGCCCGACCTCCTCAACTAACAGGTCGTAGTCGGCATCCGGCAACATCACGACATCGTCCAGAAACCCGGTGCCGTGCCATCGGGCGAGGCCCCCCAGGCTGGCGTCAATGGGCCTTCTGCCAACCTCCGGATCCGTCATTTCGGACGGGTCCCAGAAGTCCGCGTTCGTAGTCTTGAAGATGTGCTCGTGCATCATCGTCGGCCCTAGATCCTCGGGGCGGATCGGCCCCCGCACAGTCATGATGTGACTCATCTCAAAACCCCCTTCGTTGGACAGCTAGTCAGACCATTGGTCCCGGCCGTCGCCGACCCGGGTCAGCAGCCGCCGCGGCGTATCCACCAGCGCCTTGTCAATGGCCGTCTGCGACACGCCCAGGTGCTTCTTCATCCGCGGCATCACCCGCTCGATCACGTGGTCGTAGCCCATGCCGCCGTAGCGTCGCATGTAGTGCTTCTTGCCGATGTCCTGGGCCACCACCAGCTGATCCTCGAATCCCCGGTCGATCAACGCCACCATCATCTGCATCTTCTCGAGGTCGCTCCGCGACTTCCACGTCGGCGTGAAGTACCCGTCCTGGCCAAAGCTGTCGAACCCCGTCACGACCCCTCGCTCCAGCACCTTCGTGTGGTATTCAACGTCGTCGATTTCGTCGAGGTGGGAAAGGTAGACCCGGTCCGCCGGAAGCCCCTGGCCGGTCAGCGTGTCAATAATTAGCAGCGTCGTGTCCAGGACCGGCGGATGGCAGTGCACGTTCACTGCCGTGCCCGTTGCCACCCCGGCTCTCCCCGCCGCCTGCAGAACCCGAATCTCGCAGTCGACGATGTCTTCCGACGTCCCGATCTCGCCAATGATCCCCGGCCGCACGTCCGTACCCAGTAACCCTTCGTTCAGTTGCTTCACGAAGTAGTCCGTCAACTCCTCCACCGACGCATTGTCCACCCAGGGTGGGTGGATCGCGTGCACGTAGAAACCGAGCCCGGCCACCACGTGCAGATCGAGCTCCTGGGACAGGTCGCGCATGCGCACCGGCGCCGGTTTGATGCCCTCGATCGACAGCTCCACGATGCAACCGCCGCCGCACGATTTGTAGTGCCCCAGTTCCTCGATCATCAGGTCGTAATCGGCGTCGGGCAACAACACGATATCGTCACGAAACATGCTGCCGTTCCACCGGGCGAGCCCCGAAAGGCTGGCGTTCATCAACTTTTCGCCAAGTTCCGGATCTTCGAGATCGGACGGGTCCCAGAACGCTGCACTGGTGTCTTTAAAGATGTGCTCATGCATCATCGTGGGGCCGACTTCTTCGGGCGAAATCGGACCGCGTACGGTCATTACGTGGCTCATTCCAACCTCCCGGCTCCGTCCCGGCCGGGCCCTTACCCGGGTTCCGGCCTGCCCGACGGATCACTCGTGGCGGCCTGGCTGTTGCGCAGACCGCAATGGCGATGCGGAATTATAGCCACAACGGCCCCCGGTTCCCGTCGGTCGGCCATGGCAGTGGCTCCGTCCGGGAAGAGCCGATCTTGCGGCGCCGTGCAACCGATGGAGGAACGGACGCCCGCGTCTATGCAAGAATTCGCGGGGCCGCGAGTTTGACGCGAACTGGCGGTACCGGAAAGTGGCTGCACATGAACGACGCGACGACAATCCACCAGATTCAGGATCTCACCCGCGAGGAAGTCGCCCGCATCGCCCCGGATGCCGTGGCCGTCTTCCCGACCAGCTCGACCGAGCAGCACGGGCCGCACCTCGCGGTCCGGGTCGACGCGCTCCTCGTCGGCGAAGTTGTTCAACGGGCCATGCGGCGCGTTGCGACCTCCCGCCCCGTCGTGCTCGTACCGCCCCTAGTGTTCGGCGCTTCCGATCACCACCGACCTTGGGCCGGGACGTTGTCACTGAACCTGGACACCTACATGCGGGTCGTCCGGGACGTTTGCGAATCGCTTTCTCTCAACGGCTTTCGACGGGTGCTACTGATGAATGGACACGGTGGCAACGACGCCCCGAACATAGTCGCCGCTCGCGACGTCGCCAATCGCTTTGACATCCGCATCGACGCCTACTCCTACTGGAACATCAACCGGGACGCGCTGCTAGCCCTCGCACCGGGCGAATTCGGCGCCCTGCCCGGTCACGCTTCAGATTTTGAGACCTCCTGCATGCTCGCCGTCGATCCCAACTCGGTCCGTCCCGATTTTGAATCCCTGATAGGTGCGGCGATGGCCGCCACAATCGACGGCGAGACCGCCGACTTCGGAATCGCCGGGCCCGCCGGCAAGCCAACTCTCGGTTTCTCCGACGACTCCAGCCACGCCAACGCGGAGATTGGTGAAGCGTTCTTGGATCGGGCCGGACAGAGCTTGGCCGAGTACATCGATCGCGAGTTCGGCGGGTAGCCCCCGGGCTCCAGGTCCGGCCGAATCAGTCCAGCGCCGCGATCAGCCCGCTCATATAGCCCACCGCGTGCGCCCGCGCCCGGTGGCCGTAGGTCGAATCGTTCACCATTCCCGGCACGTGATCGTCGATGAGGTAGCCATCGAATCCGGCCTCATGCAGCGTCCGAATCACCTCCGCCAGGTCCAGGTTCCCCTCGCCCAGGAAGCACTCTTCGAAGCTCTCGGCGGTCCCGCGAACGTCACGGAAGTGGACGTAGCAGATTCGCTCCCGCTCAGCGAAGTAGCGCACCGCTTCCAGGCAGTCGGAACCCATCATCGCCGACCACGAACCGGTGCAGAACTGCATGCCCAGGTTCGGGCTCGGAGCCGTCGCGAACAGCCGCTTGAACGCCTCAAAATCGATGAGCGCCCGCCCCACTCCGCCCAGCAACGGCACCGGCGGATCGTCCGGGTGGACCGCCAGTCGCACCCCGGTCGCTTCCGCAACCGGCAGCACCGCGTCCAGGAAGTATTCGAGATTCGCCCACATTTCCGCGACCGGGTAGGTCCGCCCGTGCGACACCGGAGCCCGCTGCGCCAGTTCCAGGTCGAAATCCGCCACCCGGGCTCCTCCTCGCCCCCGCTTTGCCCGGGATGTTCGCCAGACCCCGTCCGTCATCCAGTGAAAGCCCAGTATCGGGATGCCCGCCCGGCCCACGTTGCGGATGGTCGCGCAATAGTCCTCGATCTGCTCATCGCGCCCCGGCAACCCGAGCAGGGGGCGGTCGTAGAAGGTTGGATAAGAGGACTCGACCGCGAACAACTCCAATCCCGCCGATTCAACCCGCCGGCGATGACGGAGCAGGTCCGCGTACTCCCAGCGCTTTTCGCCGGGCAGTTCTGGGGTGTTCAACTGGATACCGGTCGCGCCCAGCTGAGCCGCGAACGTCAGCGCCTCATCATCCAGTTGCTTGAGTTGTCCGACGCCGACCCGCATCGACCCTCCCGGTGTCCATCGCCCAAATCGCGGCCACTATACCGGGCTGCTCGCGACCAATCCGGGCGCTGGCTTCAGCCGCTCGCCCGCCGACTCGTCACGTCCCGCGGCCGCCTAGCTCAGGCCGCGGCAGTTCACGCAGCGTCGCTTGACCCGGTCCAGCACCTCGTCGAAGTCCCCGCCGTCCTCCAGGAGCACTGCCCCCACCTTCTGCAGCATCGCGTTCGGCGTGATCGGATTTCCTAACACCTCGCACAGAGCCTCGGCATCGCCCAGGTGCTAGGCGAGGGGCTGCAACTGCCGCGGCGGGCCGGTCGTAGCGATACAGGGATAAGGTACAGGTCATACCGACCCGACGGGCGGGTGTACGTCGGTATGGGCCACCGGTGGCAGGACCCCGGGACAGCCCTATGCGGTTGCCGGGCCCTCCCCCGGGTGGAAATCGGGAGGGCCTTGGATGCGGTCGGGGCGAAAGGATTTGAACCTTCGGCCTCATCGACCCGAACGATGCGCTCTGCCAAGCTGAGCTACGCCCCGCGAGGAGGCAGTTTAGCGGGTTGGCGGGCGGGCCGCCACGGGTTCTTTCAGGGGGTGCGGCGGATCGGGCTCAGCGCGCGAACGGCGGGCGCGAGGTGGTCGGAGATCGCCAGGCCGCCGAAGCCTGGCCCAGCGGTGATTGGGGCGGCGCCGGCGCCGGCGATGAGGGCCGCGAGAGCGTCAGGATCGACCCCGCTGGCAAAGCCTCGGCGTTGCAGTGGCAGCGACACAAAGGCGATGTTTTCAGGACCGGGCCAGCGGGCCAGTTCGGCCACGATGCGGCGTCCGGTGGCTGGTCCGCAGTTCCAGATGAGTATGGCTGCGGCGGCGGCGCAGGCCCGCAGCGCCGGCGGTTCGAGATCGGTCGCACCGATCGGGAAGCGCTCCTGCAGCAAAGACGCGAGGCGATCGACCCCGGCGGTGCGGCCGGCGAAGCGCACGGTGGCGGCGGTCGGGATGGTGGCGGTGCCGGCGAAGGTGAGACGTTCGACGATTTCCAGTTCAGCGTGCGCCAGGGCTAGCACCGCCGTCGTGTCGCCCGCATCGGATAGGGCGATGGTGACAGCCCGCCGGGCCTCGGGTTGCCGTTCGAGACGCAGCCGTAACGTGGCCGGGATGCCGATCTCGCCGCCGACCCCGGCGGCGGCGCGGGTCAACTCGTAGCCGGCCGAGTTCTTGATGGTTCCGCCACCGGCCGGGATGCAGAGCCCGCCGCCGGCGATCAGGTCGGCGCCGAGGACCCAGTGCCGCAGGTCGGGGAAGCGCCCGGACCTTCCCAGCGCCAACCCGGACAGGAAGGAAGCGGCCAGGGTCGCGTGCCCGGGCAGGGGAGCGACCGGCCAGTAAAGGCCGAGCTGGGTCAGGGCGTCGCCGAGCGCGGCGTGGGTGACCCCGGGCTCGACCAAAGCGGTCAGATTGTCGGCGTCGATATCGAAAATGCGGTCCAGGCGCCGCAGGCTCAGGCGGGCGGCGGGCGATGCTGGGGCATCGTCAAGCGACAGGCGAAACCGTCCCTCGGCAACCAGCCGCGCCAGACTCTCCAGCGCCTCGCTGGAACCGGGTGCGAGGACCGAAACGCCGGCCGCGTCCCGGGACAGGCCGTCACGACCTAGAATTGATTCGAGTTCATCCCTAGGGACCGAATCGCTGGCGATCTGCAATCAGCCTTCGTGGAGTCGGCGTGTGGCCCCGGTAGTGTACGGCAGGACCCGGTCCCGAAGGTTCGGGATAATGTGAGGATTGATACTTGCGGCACGTGATCGCGGCATTTGCCGGCAAGCTCGCCGGCACGGCCATCCGGCGCTCGGGCCGGGGCGGGGGCACGGCCACCCCGGGACTGATCGCCGATCGGGTTAGCCCGGGCTACCTGCACGAGTTGCTGCGGGCGATCCCGGGTGGCTACGCACTGCTGTCGGGCACCAACGGCAAGACGACCTCGGCGGCGATGCTGGCCGCCGTGCTCGCCGAGTCGGGACAGCCGGTGATCGGCAACCCCAGCGGATCGAACCTGGTGCGGGGGCTGCTGTCGGAGCTTTTACGGCGTACGGACTGGCGGGGGCGGCTGCGAGTCGAACCGGACACCGTCGGGGTGCTGGAAGTCGACGAGGCGGCGTTGATTCCGCTGCTGCCACCGGCGCTGCCCGAGGTCCTTCTACTGACGAATCTCTTTCGCGACCAGCTGGATCGGTACGGCGAACTGGACTCCATCGCGCGGCGCTGGCGGACGGCGATCGGGGAGTCCGAAGGGCGATTCACCCTAGTAGCCAACGCCGATGACCCGGCGGTGACCCACGCGGCCGGCAGCCATCGCGGGGAGACGATCTTTTTCGGCGTCGAGGACTCGACCGGAGACGGCCCGGACGAGTGGGCTGACGCCACGCTCTGCCCGGTCTGCGGAGCGATGCTGGACTACGCCCGCGTGAATTACTCGCATCTGGGGTACTACGAGTGCCCGGACTGCGGTTTCGCGCGGCCGGAAGCACGGGTGGTGGCGCGGGACATCGAACGGCACGGCCTGGAGGCCACCTCGTTCGTAGTCGAGGCCGACGGCGAGCGGCTGCCGATGCGGCTGCGGCTGCCCGGGACCTACAACGTCTACAACGCGGTGGGGGCGATGGCGGTGGCGGGGGCGATGGGCGCCGGCGGCGAGGCCATGCGCCGGGCCCTGGAAGGCTTCGCGCCGGCCTTTGGGCGCGCCGAGGAGGCGCGGGTCGACGGCCAGCACCTCACGCTGCTGCTGATCAAGAATCCCACCGGCGCCAACGAAGTGATCCGCTCGCTGGCCGGGTTGGAAGGTGAAGAGGATTACCTGGTGCTCCTCAACGACCAGGTGGCCGACGGCGAGGATGTCTCCTGGATCTGGGATGTGGGCTTCGGCCGGCTGCGACCGCGCTCGATGGTGGTTTCCGGGCGGCGGGCGGCGGATATGGCGCTGCGTCTCAAATATGCCGGACTCGATCCGGTCCGAGGAATCGCGACAGAGCCTGACCTGGCGGCGGCGCTGGATCGGGCGCTGGCCGGGGCGACCGGACGGCTCTACGTGCTGACCACCTACACGGCGATGCTGGAATTCCGCGCGCTGCTGGTCCGGCGCGGGGCATTGCGGGAGTACTGGCAGGAATGAAGCTGACGGTGGGACACCTGTACCCCGAGTTGATGAACATCTATGCCGATCGCGGCAACGTGGAGTGCCTGCGGCGACGCTGCGAGTGGCGGGGGATCGAGGTCGATGTCCGGGCGATCACCGCCGGCGGCGCCTTCGCGCCGGATGAGATTGACATAATCCTTCTGGGTGGCGGGCAGGATCGGCAGCAACGGGCGGCCAGCGAGGATCTGGAGGAGGCCACCGGCGACTGCGTGCGCGGCGCGGTGGAGGCAGGGGCGGTGTTGCTGGGTATTTGCGGCGGCTACCAGTTGCTGGGGAACGTCTATGTGGATGCCGACGGGACGGAACTGACCGGACTGGGCCTGCTGGACCTGGAGACGCGGCACCCGGGATTCGAGGCGGCGCGCTGCATCGGGAATATCGCGATGGAGTGGGAGGGCGGGACGCTGGTCGGGTTCGAGAATCACGGCGGGCGGACCTACCTGGGAGCGACGGCTGCGCCGCTGGGACGGGTGTTGTCCGGCGGGGGCAACAACGCCGAAGATGGCGGCGAGGGGGCCGTGCGTGACCGGGTATTCGGGACCTACCTGCACGGATCGCTGCTGCCGAAGAACGCGCACTTTGCGGATCACCTACTGCAACTGGCGATCAATCGTCGGGACCCGGGCTTTGAGCTTGCCCCCCTGGAAGATGCGGCCGAGTGGTCGGCGCACCGGGCGGTGCTGTCGCTGCTGGGGATTCGTGAAACGGGCGGTGGCGGAGCGGGCTAGCTGGAAGGGTGGCGTGCGACGAAATCCCGGAACAGACGGGCGACCTCGTCGGGGCGCTCGTTCGCTGGAAAGTGGCCGCAGCCTGGCAGCAGATTCAGATCGCCGCCGGTCTGCATGCGCAGCCGTTCAGCGACGATGGCAGGAGCCAGGCGGTCGTCGAGGCCGCGGACGATGAGCAGCGGTTTGCCGGGTGGGGGTGAGAAGTCATCGCTGTCAGTGAGATTACCGGCGGTGAGGGACGCCGCCAGGGCGTTGGCAGAACCCGCGGTGCGGGCCGGGATCATGAAGGCATCCAACAGGGTCTGGTCGACTTGCCGGCCCGGCCCGGCGGCCGCTCGCAGGGCAACGCCGACCAGCCGGCGGCTGCGCAGAGCGGTCGTGGTCAGGTTGGCGATACGCAGCGCCCAATCTTCGGAAATGCCGGGCGGGCCGGCTTTGAGCACCGGGGCGAGTAGGGCGGCGCCGGCAAAGAGGTCGGGGCGCTGGGCCATCGCGGCTAGGGCGACGCGGGCGCTGGCCGAGGTGGCGACGAGCCAGGCTGATTCGGCACCGATCTGCGTCGCGAAGGCGGTGACGGCGCGGGCCTGGGCGGCCGGCGCGTAGTTGCGGTCGGCCGGCTTGTCGGACAGGCCGGAGCCGGGCAGGTCGACGGCAAAGGACGTGAAATGCGGTTCGAGGCGGGCGGTGAGATCAGCCCAGACGCCGGCGGAGCCGAGCAGACCATGAATGAAGATGACCGGCGGGCCGGACCCGCGCTCCTCAAAGTGCAGGCGGACGCCGTCGGCTTCGACAAAGCGGCCGCCGGCGACGAGGGCATCGGTGGCGGTAGGTTCCGACGAGGCGTTCAGCAGAGCGCTAAGGCGGCGGAATGCCCAGGCCAGACCGGCGAGCAACCCGAGGCGAATAATCCAGCGCATCAACGGGCGGCGCGGCTACCGCGGAAACCCGGCGAGCAGGTCGTCGTAGGTCTCGCGGCGGCGGGACAGACGGGCCTGGCCATCGTTGACGACGACCACCGCCGGTCGCAAGGACATGTTGTAGTTGCTGGCCAGCGCTAGGCTGTAGGCCCCGGCGGTGGGCATTGCCAGCAGGTCGCCGCGCCGCAGGTCTGGCAGGTCGATGTCGTGGATCAGGATGTCGCCGCTCTCGCAGTAGCGCCCGACGATGGTGACCGTGGAGGTGGGGCCTGTTGGGGCGCGACCGGCGAGGATGGCGGTGTATTCAGCCTGGTAGAGGGCAGGCCGGATGTTGTCGGCCATGCCGCCATCGACGGCCACGTAGGTGCGGACGCCCGGGATGGTCTTGACGGTGCCGACCCCGTACATGGCGACGCCGGCCGGGGCGATGATCGAGCGGCCGGGTTCTAGGATCAGTTCGGGCTCGTGGCCCGGGGGCAGGGCGGCCCGGACCGCATCGGTGATGGCTGTTACCAGCCGGCCGATGTCGAGTCCATCGTCAGCGCCGACGTAGCGGACCCCGCCGCCCCCGCCCGGGGATAGCACCGAGAAGGTGGCGCCGTGGCGCTCCTGCATGGCGAGCGCGAACTCGACAAGGGTGGTGGAGTTATCGGCCAGGGGCTCGACATCGAAGATCTGCGAGCCGATGTGCGCGTGGTAGCCGATCAACTCGATGCCCGGGCTGTCCAGCGCCAACCGGACGAGGCGCTCGGCGTCGCCGGTGGAGATCGGCGTGCCGAATTTGGAATCGAGCATGCCGGTGCGTATGTATTCGTGGGTGTGGGCGGAGATGCCCGGGGTCAGTCGTAGGATTACGCGGGCGGTGCGGCCGGTCTCGGCGGCGAGGGCAGAAAGCGCGCGGAGGTCGTCTTCCCCATCCACGGCGAAGCGGCCGACCCCGGCGTCGAGCGCGAGTGCGATTTCGGCCGGGAGCTTGTTATTACCGTGAAAGACGATGTCCGCGGCCGGGAAGCCGGCCGCGAGCGCCAGCGTGATCTCGCCGCCGCTGACGGCGTCCAGTCCCAGGCCTTCTTCGCGAACAATCCCCAGAATGGTGGGATCCAAGTAGGCCTTGCCGGCGTAGGTGATGCTGGAGTTTGGGTAGCGCTCACGGAGCGGCCGCGAGTAGGCGTGGCAGTTGGCGCGGATGGTCGCCTCGTCATAGATGTAGAGCGGGGTGCCGAATTGGGCGGCGAGGTCGACTACGTCGCAGCCGCCGACGGTCAGGTGGCCGGCGGCGTCGCGGACGGTATCGATCGGGAAGATATCGAGTTCGTTCATGATGAGGTTGGGAATGGGTTGGCGCCGGTGGGGCGACAAGCGGGGACGCTGCGGGAAGTCTAGGCGGCGCACGCCGGTGGCGTCACCTGAATACGGCGGCGACCGGGCGTCACCCCCCACTGGCCGGCGGCGTCGGCAAAGCGGCCGCGCTGTCTAGCGGGCGGCGGCTTCCTTGGCCAGCCGGGCCTCGGCCTTTTTGCGCTTGCGCAGTTCACGCTGGCTCCTGGTGGAGGCCGGCGTAGCGGAGGCGGAGGAGGCCTGCCCCACCAGGGCGGTGCCCGAAGCGATGGCTTCGCGGAACCTATGCCCGCCGGGCCGCAGGGACGCTAGGGTGAGCGAGGCCATCTGGAGCGACCATGCCCGAAAGAGCTTGGCGGTTGTGGGAGCGCTGCGATGGCGGGCGTTGATCATGACGATCATGTCGCTCGGCTCCCAGCGCGCCGGCGGGTCGTCGGGTCCGTCGCTGAGGCTGAAGTCGACGCGAATGCCGGGTCGGCCGAGGCGCAGTTTGGACTCGGCATCGCTCGTGCCGGCGCGATAGGGGATGTCCAGGACGTCCCAGCGTTCGCCGGTCTCTTGCTTCTTTTCGTGAATCGGGGCCAGCTCGGGGCGCCCACGGACAGCCTTGGATAGGCGCTGGGTGAGGTCGCTGGAGAGGCGCGCCAGCCAGCGGGGATCGCGCCGACCCTCTATTCTAGCCTCGCCGAGGGTGCCGAGAATCAGCTGCCGGGCGGCTTTGAGGAAGGCACGGGTAGGGCCGCGATTCGCCAGTCGCAAGGAGCCGGGCTGGTATTCGAACCAGTTGCCCGTCTGGAACCAGCCGCTCAGGCGACCAAGGTTGGTGGTGCGGACCGGCAGGCCGAGGGTGCCGCGGTAGGCGACGGTTTCGCCCTGGATGATATCCACGCCGGGAGCCGCGGAGCGGACCCGGCCCTTCGGCACCGAGTCGAGCAGGCTCAGGCGATACCTGACGGAGCCCTTGTGCTCTTCGCCGGCCTCGCGCCAGGCAAAGGGCAGGTCGCCCTCGGTAAGCAGCGAGCCGGCGTAGGTTCGGGTTGAGACCGGGGCGCGGCCGGCGCCATCATCCAGGTAGACGGTCAGGTTGCGGCCGAGCGGCAGGCGCTGGAGCGCACCGACAATGCGCACGTCCTGCATGTCGGTCCGCAGCCCCCGGGCTACAAACACGACGGGTTCACCCGAGGGCAGGTCCGATGCGACGGTGGCCGAATCCGCGGCGAGTCGAGCGGTGCCGGGGTCCCAGCGGACGATCGTGGCGCTTGGCTGTCCGCGGGTGGCGATTTCAAGTTGTTCGGCAGCGGTGGCCGGAGGCAACAGGTTTAGCTTGGATTCGGCGGCACCTGCCGCGCCCAGCAGCGACTGCAGCGTGGCCTCGTCGGGAGCGCGGCCGTCGTGGGAGCAGAAGAGATTGCGCGGTCGGCCCGAGTCGTCCCGGGTGATGGTGATGGAAATCGTGCGGGCACCGGCTTCGAGGGCCAGGGTGCCAAGGCCGAACAAGATGGTGCCCATGTTGCCGGGATCGAGGCGCGGAATCTGCTCCAGCGCACTCGGGGATAGGGATAGTTCGGCGGCTCTAGCAGTCATTGATCGACCCACAATCCGGATAGTTCAGTTTCATATTGCGTGCTCGCTGCATTGTACGAAAGTCTCCGTAGATCGCCCTCTTACCATTCACATTCCATTACCCGGTTTGCTCCCCACACCAGCCATAGCATGTTCCCCGAGGCACCAACCCTGAAGGACACACACACTGATTGGACCGGGGCGTGCATCGCTCCCTGGGAGCGCCTTCCACTTGCTTGCCGGTCACCGTAGTCTGGCCACGCCTTCTCTGGGCCACGTAACTAACGGCGCGGCCATTTCAGACTACGGATTGAAGACGGCCGGTCCCGCGTGGCGGGGCCAGGCGGCTTCGGCTACAGGCCCTCGCCACCCCATTCGAGGACGAACGCGCCTTCGGCGTCGAATCGCTGGATCCGGTTGTTGCCGGTGTCGGCGACGTAGACGCCGATCACGCCGGCCTGGATGCCGGTTGGGCCATTGAACTCACCGGGCCCGGCGCCCTCGCCCCCCCATTTGAGATGGAGGGCGCCGTCGATGCCAAAGCGGCGAATCTCGTTCTCTTCGGGCATAATCACGAAGTACCGTTCTTTGCGGTCGACCGAGAAGCGACCGGGCATGGTGTCCACGCCTTCGAGGTCGGCGCGGAATTCCAGGCCGGTGTCGTCGCGCGAGCGTCCGAATCCTCCGGCGAGCCATTCGTAGATCTTGGCGACGCCTTCGTCGGGCAACCAGAGCAGGGCAAAGACCTCACCGGAGATCGGGACCACGGTGATGCCGGTCCAGATTCCGCCGGGCTCGGGCGATTCGATCAGTTCCTCGCCGCTGCCATCAAGGGCGACGTAGGTGCGCATCTCGCCAATGTCGTTGATGGTGAAGGGCTGACCCTCGGCGCTGGCGCGGAGCTGGCGCATGCCGGTGGCGGTCCAGATGGTGGGCTTGGGTAGATAACCCTCGGGGTTGCCCAGGTAGAGGCCGTATTTTTGGATACGACTATTGCCGGAGTCGACGACCCAGAGTTGACGGCTGCGGTCCTGGGTGGTGTCGGTGGGGGCATCGAACGCCCAGTCATCAGTGGGGGTGGCACCGTCGGTCCAGAAGTGGAAAACGCCGTTCTTGTCGAATTCGTAGAGCTTGTTGTCGCCGGTGACGACGTAGATGTCCTTGCGTTCGTCGTTTTGCCCAATGCCGATAGGGGCAACCATAGGCGCGGGTTCCAGATGGAACGGGGGCCCACCGGCCAGTTCGACCGAGGGGCCTCCACCGCTGCGCTCTGAGGCGGCAGTTTCAATGCCGCCCTTGAGGCGCTCGGGGTCGGCGGCGCCTTCTCCGACTCCGCAGGCGGCGACGGCTAGGGTGGCTGAGGCCGAGAGAAGGCCGACGAAGGCGCGCCGGCTCATCCGGCTGGAATCTATTTTCATGCCCGCAAAGCTCCTGGTTGCATTGTCTACGTAGGGGGAGGCCTGAATGCGATGTCCGGCGTTGGGGGGAACTCCCGGCCTAGTGTAGCCAGCCGGCCGGACCCCGCCAAGGCCGGGCCTGCACCCGGTTTGATCAGCTACTCCACCACACACGGGTACCTATTATGACCCAACTATTTCGGATTGGCGAACAGCCTGCCCTTTTCCAGATTTTAGGAGTACAGAGCGTCCAAGGCGGGTGCCGCGGGGTGAGTTGGGAAGGGGGCTCGAGCGCGGTTATTCCCTGTGCAACCCGCTTGACACATGGGGGATTCCCCTGCATCATCACTCGCCTAGGGAGGTTCTATGCATCGACCCGGTCCTTCCCCGGCCAGGTTTCTAGCATGACCTCATGTGTTATCGATTTGGGGGACAGATTTGCGGTTAACACGAAGACGAGTACTTACTGGGATGGCCGGTACAGCTGGCATAGCCGTTCTCGCTGCTTGCGGCGAGGAAGAAAAGGC
>CAZVZW010000003.1:0-41002 GCA_964631365.1 uncultured Chloroflexota bacterium
GTTGATACCCGAATCAGGAGAGAAGTCGTCGGACAGATGCTGGACTACGCGGCGAACGCCGCCGTCTATTGGAAGACGCCGCCCACACTCGCAACCGGCGACGGGTCCTTCCTTCCGGCCGCTGCGACGCCGGATCGCCAACCGGCTATCCTCGGCGCGGCAGGCAGACCGCAATCTCCCCTGGGGCAAGGCAAAATGAAGATAACCGACATCCGCACCATCGACGTCGGCGCCCCACCCGACGAGCACTTCCTGCTCAACCGCAACTGGACCTTCGTCCTCATCGACACCGACGAAGGCATCACCGGCATCGGCGACGCCACCCTGCTGGACATGGACACCGCCGTCATCGGCGTCATCCAGCACCTGCGCAATGTCCTGCTCGGCCAGGACCCCACCCGCGTCGAGCACCTCTGGCAGCAGATGTACCGCCATCCCTTCTGGCGCGGCGGCCCCGTGCTCGGCGCCGCCATCAGCGGCATCGACATGGCGCTCTGGGACATCGCCGGCAAGGTCGCCGGTATGCCCGTCTACAAAATGCTCGGCGGCGCCGTCCGCGATCGCGTCCGCTGCTACGTCCGCAACGACTTCGCCGGCACCGCCGTCGATCAGGCCCTCGAGGCCCGGGACGCCGGTTTCGGCGGCATCAAGTACGGACCCGAGGCCGAAAGGAACGCCATCTCCGAACTCGAACTCGCCGACGTCGCTGCCGACATGACCGCCGAGATTCGCGCCGCCGTCGGACCCAAAATGGACCTCATGATCGACTTCCACGGCCGCCTCACCCCGCCGGCCGCCATCCGCGCCCTGCAAAAACTCGAACCGCTCGATGTCTTCTTCGCCGAGGAACTCATCCCCCCGGACAACATCCCGGCCTACGCCGAGGTCGCCCGTGCCGTCCCCGGCGTCCCCGTCGCCACCGGCGAGCGCCTCTACACCCGCTGGGGTTTCCGCGAACTGATCGAGACCCGTGCCGTCCCGATCATCCAGCCGGACATCTGCTACGCCGGCGGCATTTCGGAGCTACGCCGCATCGCCGCCCACGCCGAGACCCACTACATCCAGGTCGCCCCCCACAATCCCAACGGCCCGGTCGCCACCGCCGCCAACCTCCACTTCGCGGCCGCCACCCCCAACTTCCTGGTCCTCGAATACGCCCGCAAGAAACCCTACTTCGAGGAAGCCCTGGCGGAGCCGCTCGTGGTCAAGGACGGCCATTTCGAATTGCCGACCGGACCCGGGCTCGGCATCGAACTCGACTTCGACTACATCGCCAAGCACCCGCGCCACCTGGTCCCCATCGGCAGCAACTGGCACGCCGACGGCTCCGCCGCCGACGTCTGATCGAGTGCAGCCCGACCTGCTCGTGCACCGTCTCGGTCACCTTCGTGTTGCGCACATGGTTTAGGAATTCGGACACTGGCGACCGTCCCTGTCCCCAGCAAGCCGATCGAAGCCGTACCTACAGGGTGGCCACGCCACCAGCAGCCGAATGAGTCCTTCTGATTCCGAAGCTGTCATGCCTATTCCGTTAGCAATCCGTTAGCAGAAGTTTATTCGACCGAGCCGGCCCACTCCACGCATATCGAGCGCCCCTCCCCCTTCACACTTTGACTATTGACGGGCCGGGCGATTTGTTGTGGTTTTCACGCCAGTGGCCAGTTCCCTTTGCCGACCGGCCAGTCGTCGTTCCATAGTCCCAGGCGCAGGCCCGGAACCGGTCCGAGGTCACCCTGCAATGGCTCGGACAGTCTCCGCTGATTCCGGGCTTTGTGGAGGACAGTCGGGGGTGCTATCGTCGCGCCACTCCAGCCCCAGGCCGCCACCACCGTTTCCTGTCCCCAGGCGGATACCTTGCCCGACGACCCCCGCAGTCACCTCCTCAATCGCAATATCCGGCTCCTTCTCGGAACCGTTGGCCTGCTCAGCGGTTCCCTTTTCGGCAGCTACGCCGTCCTCATGAACCTATTCCTCTTGCGCCTCGGCTATGGCCCCGGGTTCGTCGGCCTCGTGAACGGTATCGGGATGCTCTGCTGGGCCATCGCCGCGCCCCTCGCCGGCGCCCGCGCCAACCGATTCGGCTACCGACGGCTCATGCTGGTCGGACTCGGCAGCGTCTTCGCCGGCAACAGCTTGCTCCCCTTCGGAGCCAGTCTCTCCGGCGACGTTCGCGCCGTCTGGCTTGTCACCACCTACTCCCTCGCCACCGCCGGCGCCGGCATCTACTTCGCGAACTGGTCACCCTTCATCATGGGTGCCGTCGACCCGCGGCTACGCAGCCGCGCCTTCGCCCTCGCTATGGCCACGTTCCCCACCGCCGGATTCGCCGGCAGTCTCATCGGCGGGTTCCTCCCTGGCCTCTTCGGCGGTCTCGTCGGCGTCGGCCTCGATGACCCAGCCGCCTACCGCTATTCCCTACACCTTGCCGCCTTTATCGTCATGCCCGGCCTCCTCCTCGTTGCCGCCACTACCGAAGTCAAGCCCGTCCGCCGGGACTCAAAAAACGGGGGGCACAGCAGCGTCCCCTTCTTCGCCATCGCCGTCATGACAGTACTCGGCATCTTTCAGGCTTTCGGCGAGGGATCCGTGCGCATCTTCTTCAATATCTACATGGACGGCTTCAACGTCGACACAGCCACCATTGGCATGACCTTCGCGTTCTCCCAGTTGTTCATCGGGCCCCTGGCCCTCCTGTCGCCGATCATCTCTGGCCGCATCGGCACCGTGCGCACGGTGCTCGTCGCTACCGTCGGCATCGCCACTTCCCTCGTCGGCATGGCGCTCATTGTCTCCCCCGCCGCCGCAGTCACCGGGCTCATCATCGTCTTCGCCTTCGGCTCGCTGATGCGACCAGCCCTTTCCCTCTATCAAATGGAACTCGTCCGCCCAGAGTTCTGGGGGCTCATGTCCGGCTTCGTTACCCTCTCCTGGGGTCTTGGCTCCGGCAGTACCGCCCTCATCGGCGGTGCATTGGTCTCCAGCTTCGGCTACGACAGCCTTTTCCTAACCGGTGCCACCATATCCGGCCTCGCGGCGCTCCTTTTCGGCCTCTTCCTCATCGTCCACCGCCCCCCGCCACCTGACAAGGTTGGTCCAGCCGTCGTCCCTCCAGCCAGGCCGGTCGGCTAGTCCATTTGACTACTGATGGGTCAGTGAATCTGTTGCGATTGTCAAGAACGGCCTAGAGCGGGAATTCGGTCTCGGTGCCCTCTTGTGCTACCCATCAAGGTCCGCGATATCGTCTGATGAGAAGCACCGGTCAACCTACTATGATCCCCCGCTTCCGCCGCAGTCCCGAGCATGTTGTTCGCGACCAGCCCGACGCACGTCTCGGTTTGGGGAAAGGCTGAGGAGTAGACGGGGCCGTGGACGGGAGGCTCAGCCGTCGAGGGCGGCCCAGTCCACTTCGGACCAGCGGGCGTCGCGGACGCTGCGCATGATGGCGTCGTGCACGATGAGGCCGGCCTGCCCGGCGGCGAAGGTGGGATAGGTCGGCTCGCCGCGTTCGGCCGGCGCCCGCCCGACGTCGCGGTATATCTCGCGAAACAGCAGGCGGAACGTTTCGGAGAAGCCTTCGCGGTAGGCGCCGGGGTTTTCAAAGAAGCCGCGGGCGGCCTCGCTGGCTTCGCGGGGGTCGGGGGTGACGATTTCGTTGGGGTGCCCGCGGTGGCCGATCAGCAGCTCATTGGGCCGCTCGGAGTTCCAGCCGGCGCCGGATTCGGCGGCGTCAATTTCGACCGCCAGGCGGTAGGGGTGCCCAACCGCCATATGCGACATCGAGAGCGCGCCGCGGGCGCCGGATTCGTAGCGGACCATCAGGTTGGCGATCTCTTCGCCGCCGGGGCCGGCAGCGGCGGCGCGACGGGCCGGATAGGCGGTGTGAAAGTCGGCGCAGACGGCCGCGACCCGTTCGCCGAGGATGAAGCTGGTGAGGTCGATGAGGTGGCTACCGGTCGTGGTGGCGACGATGGACGGCCCGCCGATGGTGGGGTCGAGCCGCCAGTCGGTATCCGAATCTGCCCACAGCGAGTCATCCACGATTGATGCGCGGACGGCGAAGACCGACCCGAGGCTGCCGGATCGCTGCCGGGCGGCCATCTCCTGGACAAGCGGGTAGAAACGGTTGTTGAAGCAGATGGCGTTGACGACCCCGGCTTCGGCGGCGCGGGTGCGCAAATCGGCGGCCTCGGCCGGGAGCATGGTGAGCGGCTTTTCGCAGACGACGTGTTTGCCGGCGGCCAGGGCGGCGCTGGCCATGGTGTAGTGCTGGTGGTTGGGGACGCAGATGTGGACCACATCGGGGTCGGCGCCGGCGAGGGCGCTGGCGAGGTCGGGGTCGCCGCGGGGTACGCGAAACTCCCCGGCAACTTCGCTGCTGCGCGCCGGCGTGGAGGCGACGACGCTAACCACCTCGATGCCGTTGCGCCGGAGCGCGTTGATGTGGACACGGCCAATCATGCCGACGCCAACCACCACCGCCCGCGGCGGCCGGCCGGGGTCAGTCATGCGATTCGTGGCCGGCCCCGGCGGGCGCGGCGTCGGGAGCGCAATACCCGAGCTCGCCCGAAATCTTGATGGCGACGCTGGTTACGTTCTCGCCGAGGCCGACGGCGGCTTCCTCACCAAACTCGCCGCTGGGACCGGCGACGCTGACGGCGGCCACCGGGCGGCTGGTGTAGTCGCGGATGACCGCGCCGACGCAGCGCAGGCCGGCCATGGCCTCTTCGTCGTCGATGGCGTAGCCGGTGGCGCGTATCTTCTCGATCTCGACCTGGAAGGCGGACCATTCGGTGATGGTGTTTTCGGAGTTGGCGGGCATGCCCTTGAGTTCGAGGATGGCGGCGATCTCTTCGTCGCGCATGGCGGCGGCGATGGCTTTGCCGGTACTGGTGCTGTGGAGGGGAAGGCGTTCGCCGACGTAGGTCATGCGCCGGAGGGGGCGGTCGGGATAGGCGAGGCCGATGTTGACGGTGGTGCCGTCGTCGAGCTGGGCGAGCGTGGCGGTCTGGCCGGTGTGTTCGGCGAGCCAGCGCAGATGCGGGTCGGCGAGCGCGGCCAGGGTGGTGGACTGTTGGAAGGAACTGGCGATGGGAAGGACGGCGGGGCCGACCTGGTAGGTGTTGCGCTCAGGGTCGCGCCGCAGGAACCCGGTTTCAACGAGCGAGGTCAGGAGCCGGAAGGCAGTAGCTTTGCCAAGGTCGGTGCGCTGGGCCAGCTCGGCCAGGGTCAACTCGGGGGTGTCGGGGACGAAACAGGCCAGCAGGCTCAGCCCGCGCAATAGCGCGCGCGTACGGTATTGCCCCCCCCGGCGCCGCCGGGGGGGGGCTTCTTCCTGGCTCACTCGTGGACCGCCGTTGCGGGGGGGGGGACGGAGCGGAGCCCTCGTGGAGACCGTGGCATTTTACCCGCGCCTTCGGGCGCGCTGGACCTTTGATCGATTCGGCCGCGGGCTGGGGGTCATGTTCTCATTTGCCGGCGATTGCCGGCGATGCTATCCACCGACCTCGGCAATTCATGAAATGTCATTTTGCAATAGGAGACCGATCCGATGCAAATGGGGACGGATAGGCCGGAGGAAGGGCGGATTGGGAGCGATGGGTGGTGTCGGAAGAGGCGCCAAGTGGGAAGTTGACGGGTTGGAGGAGTGGTACGACTGGAGGGCTGGTGGGACATAAGGACGGTGTGGTGGCGGGACGGCTGTTTGGCGGGGTCGTGGTGGCTGCCGCTAGGCAACTTGACACTCGTTGGGGCGGGCGGTAGATTTCGCGCACATTCCAGTGGAACGGCGTTTCATGAATATCGTGATGGGGTTGGGCAAGCAAAGGAAGATCGTCATATTGAGAGCTCGGGAGGGCCGGAAGGCAGACCGGTCGTCGGCAGCGCACAGCCTCATTCTTGCGGTGATCCCGGTCGATTTGGCAGGCAGCTAGGTTTTGACGGCAGCCAATCCCAAGGTATTCGATCCCGTGGCGGAGGGGGAGGCCTCCAGCAAGGTGCGCAGCGAGTGGTTGCTGGCGTGGTACCGGTTCCGCCGCAACAAGGGCGCGATCGTCGGCGGGATCATCCTAGCGGTGATAGCCACGATCGCGGTGTTCGCGGACGTGATCGCGCCGTACGATCTGAGCGAGTACGAAACGGGCATGGAAGGGTTTCTGGCCCCCCCCGGCAGCCCCGGTCACCTGCTGGGCACCGACGACTTCGGCCGCGACGTCTTGAGCCGCGTGATCCACGCGTCGCGAATCTCACTACGGATCGGGATTGTGGCCGTCGTCATCGGATCGATCGGCGGCACCCTCATCGGATTGACGGCCGGATTCATCGGCGGCCGGACCGATTGGAGCATCAGCCGCGTCCTGGACGTCATGCTGGCGTTCCCGGGAGTTCTGCTCGCGATCGTGATCGTGTCGTCGCTCGGGCCCGGCCTGACCAATGCGATGATCGCGCTGGGAGTATCGGCGATCCCGTACTACGCGCGGGTGGTGCGGGGATCGACGCTGGCGGCGCGGGAACTGGTGTATGTGCGGGCGGCGCGGGCGGTGGGGATGAGCGAATTTCGAATCATGCTGCGCCACGTCCTGCCGAACATCATCAGCCCGATCATCATCATGGTCACGCTCGGCATGGCGACCAGCATCATCGCGGCGGCGGGTCTGAGCTTCCTGGGCCTGGGGGCGGTGCCGCCGACTCCCGAGTGGGGCCTGGAGCTGTCGGTGGCGCGGCGGCTGTTGCGGATCGCGCCTTGGATTGGAATCTCCCATGGGGTGGCGATCTTCGTCACCGTAATGTCGATCAACCTGCTGGGCGACGGCCTGCGCGAGGCGCTGGACCCACAGGCCACATCGTGGGTCAAGTGAGGTTATATCGAATTATTTAATCTAGATACTGAGTGCTCCAGCCGGAATCCCCGATGGGACTCCGCATTCCGTTGGCGCGAGTAGCGCCAGTAAACATCCAAGGGAGGATGTAGACATGAGAGCATTGAAAACATTGAGTCGACGACGGCTCATTCAGGGCAGCCTGGTGGGTGGCGTAGGGGCGATCGCCCTGGCCGCCTGTGGCGAGACCGAGGAAGTCGTCCGAGAAGTCCCGGTCGAGGTCGTCAAAGAAGTCCAGGTCGCGGGCGAGACCATCGTTGAGAAGGTCGAGGTAGAAGTCCCGGTTGACCGTATTGTCACGGTCAAAGAGGAAGTCGTCCGAGAAGTCCCGGTCGAGGTCATCCGCGAGGTCGAGGTCGAAAAGGTCGTCGAAGTCGAAGTGATGGTCGGCGGCGCGGACGCGCCGGACGACGTCTTCTCGATCGGGCCGATCACCGCGGTGCGCATGGGCGCGGCGCGCGATGTGACCCCGTGGAACCCGCGACGTGGGGGGACTATCACCCATGGCTCGCCGTCGAGCATCAACAATCTTGACCCGCTGCACATGCCGGACGGCTGGTCGCTGATGGCCGGCGGACAGCCGTTGTACGACGGGCTGATCGCCTACGGCCCCGGGGCGACGTTGCAGCCCTGGCTGGCCGATAGCTGGGAAATTTCCGACGACCTCATGACCTACACCTTCCACCTGCGCCAGGACGTGAAGTTCCACGATGGGACTCCGTTCAACGCGGCGGCGGCGGTGTTCAACTTTGAGCTCTGGATGGACCCGGCCAACACCCCGGGCGCGGTGGCCAACGTGGCCTCGCAGATCGAGCGGGTGGAAGCTTCCGACGAGTTCACGCTGGTGATCACGCTGAACGCCCTCAACGTGTTCTTCATGAACGACCTAGTGGCCAACCAGGGCGGGGTTGTGTTTGCGTCGCCGGCGGCGATCGAGGAGTTCGGCGAAGACCTGACCCGGAACCCGGTCGGCACCGGCCCGTTCAAGTTCAGGGAGTGGAAAGAGAACCTGTCGCTGACACTGGACCGGTTCGACGACTACAACTGGGGCCCGCCCTGGGCGCGCAACCGTGGCCCGGCCTACCCGGACACATTCATATCGTTTGAGATGACCGATGTGGCGTCGAAGATGGCGGCCTTCGAGGCCGGTGAAGTGGGCTTCATGCAGCACTTCAGCCTGACCGAGTTGCAGCCATTCTTTTCCGACCCGGGCACGGCGATCCACCTGCACCTGATTCCGGGGCAGCCGTGGTACCTACAGACGAACGCCTCACTGTTTCCGACCGACGACGTGATCGTGCGCCGGGCGCTGATCCACGCGGTCGATCGCGGCACGGTGACCCGTGGCGTGACGCTCGGTTTCGGAGCCCTCGCCGGCAGCCTGCTGGTACCGGGCACGGTGGGCTTCAACCCCGAACTGGAAGGCATGTACGAGTTCGACATCGCCAAGGCCAACAAGCTGCTTGACGATGCCGGCTACCTGCGCGCCGAGGATGGGTTCCGCTATACGCAGGACGGCCAACTGCTGGAAGTGGACTTCCCGGACACGCCGAACCCGTTCTCGCAGCCTTACAAGCTGAACATTGAGAACGCGATCGGCATCTCGGTGATCACGCCCAACATTGAGTGGGGCACGGCGGTCGAGGGCTACCTGGTGGGCAAGCACACCCACAAGTGGCAGGGCGGAGTCGGCGTGGAGGGCGGCGTTGTAATGAACACCGTCTACCACTCGGACAACTTCGGCGTACCGGGCAACCGGGCGTTCACGTGGTACTACGACGACGTTCTGGACGGCCTGCTAGATCAGGTGAAGCAGGAGCCGGATGTCGAGAAGCGTGCCGAGATCACGAACAAGGCCCACACCATCTTGATGGATCAGGCCCTTGGAATCCCGCTGGTGGAATGGGGCAGCCTGTTCCCGACGAACACCAGCCTGGTCGGCGGCAGCGTGTTCCACGGAATCTCGCAGACGCCGTACACCTTCGACCTGTACTCGACGGACGAGGGATAGGGAACGTTCGGTAGATAGGATCAAGTAACCCGGAACTGATCAGGCGCAGACGTGGCCAAATACCTTGCATTGCGACTCCTGGCGGCCATACCAGTGCTGCTGGGAGTGCTAGTCATCGTGTTTGTCCTGCTGCGCCTGATCCCGGGTGATCCGGTCGATATCATTTTTTCCGGCCGCGGCGCGGGCGCCTCAAGCGCGCGCACGACCGGTGATGCAGTGGAGCGGTTGCGGGAGGCCTATCACCTGGATCGCTCGATCCCGGTGCAGTTCCTGTACTACCTGCGTGACGTCGTCACCGGCGATTTCGGCCGCTCCTTTCGTACCAACATCCAGGTCGGCGACCTGATCAAGGAACTCTTCCCACAGACCCTGCAACTGACCATGGCGGGGATGGGAGTGGCGCTTTTTGTCGGGATCCTGGCCGGGGTGATCTCGGCGATCCGCCACCATACGTGGGTCGACTATGTGGGCCAGTTCGTGGCGGTCTTTGGCGTCTCCATCCCGGACTTCTTTTTCGGGCTGGTCATGATCTTCATCTTCAGCATATGGGCTGGCTGGCTCCCGGCGATCAGCGGTGACAAACCCATCGGCCTCATCATGCCCGCGATCACCCTGGGAGTTAGCTCGGCGGCCATCCTGGCCCGCCTAACGCGATCTTCGATGCTGGATGTGATGAGCCGGGATTTTATTCGCACCGCCCGCGCCAAGGGCCTCAAAGAGGGCAAGGTAGTTTGGCGCCATGCGTTTCAGAACGCCCTCATTCCGGTAATCACGATTGTGGGCCTGCAGTTCGGCAGCCTGCTAACCGGCGCGATCGTCGTCGAGGTTGTGTTCACCCGGCAGGGCCTGGGATTCGAACTTGTGAATGCGGTGGTCACACGCAACTACCCGGTGGTGCAGGCGCTGGTAATGATGGCATCGCTCGTGTACGTGGTCATGAATATTCTCGTCGATACCCTCTACACCTACGTCGATCCGCGCGTGCGGATTCAAACGTAGCCGGCCGTGGGCTGACGGGCCGATGATACTGGGACTTTCGCAGGCGTCGTATCGCTGGGTCGCCTACCCGGGGCTGCGCATCGATCAGCCGGAGTACGGCTTTCGCGGCATGCCCTTCCCCTACGGCAGCACTACCGGGGGCCTGCGCGAGTTTGACGACAACATCGGCTGGTGGCTGGATCGCTGCGCCGAGTGGGACCTGGAAGTTCTGTACCTGGCTATGAGCTGGTTCAAGGACGAGGCGGCGGTGGTGGCGAACGCCCGGGAGATGGCCCGGCGCGGGATCGATTGGATCGGCTCGGTGAGCGGGGCCTGGGCGGTGCCGGAGGAAGAGTGGCCGGAATGCCGGGCAGAGGCGCGCCGGAAACTGGAGTTGGCGGCGGCGGCGGGAATGAAGACGACCGTGATCGTGAACGCCGACCCGCCGGGCGCCGAGGGCCAGCCGGTGCCGAACGGCGGGCTGCGCTTCGGGCACTTCAGCCGCGAGATCGCGATCGACCAGCAAATTGAGAACATGATCCGCAACCTGGGCGAGTTCGTGGCGGTGGCCGAGGAATGCGGAGTGCGGCTGGCCTACGAAAATCACATGGACTACCGGATCAGCGAATTGGTGGAGGTGGTGGAGGGGGTGGACTCGCCGTGGCTGGGTATCTGCTACGACTTCGCCAACAGCTATTCGGTGGTGGAAGACCAGCTGCAGGCGGCGCACCGGGCGGCGCCCTACACGCTGGTGACCCACGTGAAGGACATGCGGGTGCAGTCGATCACCACCACCGGCGAGCCGCGCTTTTTCCTGACCCCGATCGGGTACGGCGACGTGGAGGTGGCAGAGATATTTGAGGTCCTGCAACAGGGGGCACCGGACGCGGACAACCTGCCCAATTGCGCGTCGCCGCCGTGCCTGCCGGAGTTCGATCCGCAACTCTGGATGAAGTTGAGCGTGGAGTGGCTGGGGGCGAACTGCGCGGGGTACTTCCCGAGACGTTTTCAAACGGCGGCGTGATGCACACCAACTGGAGCGGCAAGAAATGAGACTGGGACTGTCACAAGCGGCGTACCGCTGGGTATCCTACCCGGGCCTGCGGATCGACCAGCCGGAGTACGGGTTTCGCGGCATGGCTCATCCGTACGGCACGGTGACCGATGGCCCGGTGAGCATGGACGAGGCGCCGGTGGAGTGGTGGGCGGATCGCTGCGACGAGTGGCACCTGGATTCGCTGTACATGGCGACCTCCTGGTTTACGACCGAGGCGCAGTACAAGGCAGCGGCAACGACGCTGGCGGACCGGAATATCGAATGGATCGGCTCCCTGGGGATGGCCTGGGCGCTGGAGCCAGACGAGTGGCCGGCGATCCTGGACGACGCCACCTTCGCGCTGGAGCAGATGCAGGGCGTGGGCGTGACGATGACGGCGATGGTCAACACTGATCCGCCGGGGGCCGAGGGGCAGCCGGTGCCGAACGGCGGGTTGCGCTTCGGACACTTCAGCCGGGAGATCCCGATGGCCCGGCAGATCGAAAACCTGACCCGCAACCTGTCCGAACTGGTGAAGGTGGCGGAGAAGACGGGGATCGTACTGGCCTTCGAAAACCACATGGACTACCGCATCAGCGAGATCGTGCAGGTGGTGGAGGCCGTCGACTCGCCGTGGCTGCGGATCAACTACGACTTCGCCAATTGCTACTCGGTGGTGGAAGACCAGGTGGAGGCGGCGCACCTTGCGGCGCCCTACACGGTGATGTCGCACATCAAGGACATGCGGGTGCAGTCGATCACCACCACCGGCGAGCCGAAGTTTTTCCACGCGCCGCTGGGCTACGGCAACGTGGAGATACCGGAGATCCTGGAGATCCTGCAGCAGGGCTCGCCGGAGCCGGATTCGATTTCGCACTGCATCGAGACCTGCTGCCTGCCCGAGTACGACCCGCAGCTGTGGATGAAGCTGAGCATCGAGTTCCTGGAGACCGAATGCGCGCAGTATTTCAAATCGCGTCCGCCCGTGAACGCTTCGTGAACCCGGAATCGAGTGTCGCCGTGCTAACTCCGGACGCCCCGTTGGAGGCGATCGGCCCGGGTGGGCCGGGACGCTTCAAGGTGCTGATCACCGGGGTGTTCCTGCCGCACACCGAAATGGAAATCGCGGCGCTGGCGGACATCGCCGACGTGGTCGTCAATCGGGAGCCGAGGCGAGATGAGTTGCTGGCGCTGGTGGCGGATGTGGACGCGCTGATGGTGGATATCTCGCCGGTGGACGCCGAGTTGCTGGAACACGCGCCGCGGCTGAAGGCGGTGGTCATGTACGGGGTGGGGACGGACCACATCGACGGCGTGGCGGCGGCGGCGCGCGGCGTAGTGGTGTCGAATACACCGGAGGCGTTTTCGACCGACGTGGCCGAGCACGCGATGGCGTTGCTGCTGGCGCTTTCGCGCGGGGTCGGCAAGGCCAACGCCGAGATACGTACGCGACGCGAGTGGGACCCCTACGGCGCGGGCCACGCACCGGTGCGGTTGCACGGCAAGACGCTGGGGTTGATCGGGATCGGGCGGATCGGCCGCGAGACCGCGCGGATCGCGGCCGGGCTCGGCATGCGGCTCCTGGCCTATGACCCCTATGTTGATCGAGCCGGGTTCCGGCGGCTGCCGGGAGTGGCGATGGAGTTCTGCGACGACCTGGCGGCGCTGCTGGCCGAGGCCGACGCCGTTAGCCTGCACGTGCCGCTGACGGAGGAGACGCGGCGGCTGATCGGGAAGCCGGAACTGGAAGCGATGAAGCCGGGGGCGTTCCTGGTGAACGTCTCGCGGGGCGCGCTGATCGATCTGCCGGCGCTGCGGGAAGCCCTGGAAGGCGGCCGGCTGGGCGGGGCGGGGCTGGATGTGTTTGTGCCCGAGCCGCCCGACTGGGACGACCCGCTGTTGGTGGCGCCGAACCTGGTGCTGACGCCGCACATGGGCTGGCGGTCGGACCTGTCGGAATTGGAAGTCGAGATGGGGGCAGTGGCGGAAGTCCGGCGGATCTTGCTGGGTGAGGGGCCGAAGTTCCGGGTGAACGGATGAGCGGCGGGGTGCGCATCGGCATCGACACCGGTGGGACCTTCACCGACTTGGTGGTGATGGACGAGGCGACCGGCGAGGTGGTGGTGGTGAAACGGCCCTCGACGCCGGGCGATCCGAGCGAGGCGATCCTGGACGCGCTGCTGCGCTCGGAGGTGCGGCCGGAGGCGATCGAGACGCTGGTGCTGGGGACGACGGTGGCGGTAAACGCGCTGCTGCAACGCACCGGGGCGCGGGTGATCTACGTGGCGACCGACGGGCTGCAGGATGTGCCGTTCCTGCAACGGGTGAGCCGCAAGTTCCACTACGACCTTTCCTGGGAGCGCCCGCTGCCGCTGGTGCGCCGCAACGATTGCCTGGGGGTGGTGGAGCGGGTGGATTACCTGGGTCGGGTGGTGGATCCGCTGGAGCCGGCGGCGCTGGAAAAGCTGAGTGCGGACCTGCGGGAGCGGCTGGCGGAAGACCCGGACGCGGACGTGACGGTGGCGGTGAACTTCCTGTTCTCGTACGTGCGACCGGAGCACGAGCGGATTGTGCGCGATTACCTGTCGGCGGAGTTCCCGGACCTGCTGGTGTCGGTGTCCAACGAGGTGGCGCCGATCTGGCGCGAGTACGAACGGGCCAGTACCACGCTGGCGGATGCCTACGTGCGGCCGCTGGTGGCGCGGTTCGTGGCGCGGATGCAGGATAAGTTGCGCGACTTCGGCTTCGCGAAGCCCTGGGCGCTGATGAAGTCGAACGGCGGACAGCTGCTGGCCGAGGCGGCGGCGCAACGCCCGGTGCACACCCTGCTGTCGGGGCTGTCGGGCGGGGTGATCGCCGGTCAGCACTACGGCGAGCTACTGGGCGACCGGGACGTGATCACCTTCGATATGGGCGGCACCAGCGCGGATGTGGGGGTGGTGGCGGACGGGCATATCGGTTACACGACCGAGTGGGAACTGGAGTTCAGCCTGCCGGTGTCGGCGCCGTTTATCGAGATGACGACGATGGGGGCCGGCGGCGGCTCGATCGCCTGGATCGACAAGGGCGGGTTCTTGAAGGTGGGGCCGCAGAGCGCCGGTGCGGAGCCCGGTCCGGCCTGCTACGGGCTGGGCGGGACCGAGCCGACGATCACCGACGCGAACGTGGTGTTGGGACGGCTGAACGCGGAGAACTTCCTGGGCGGGGAGATGAAGCTCGACGCCGGGCGGGCGCAGGACGCGGTGGCGGGGATCGCGCAGCGGCTGGGAATCGCGCCGGAGCGGGCGGCGCAGGCGATCATTGAAGTGGCCAACGAGAACGTGGCCGAGGCGATGCGGCAGTTGACGGTGCGACGCGGGCTGGACCCGCGCGATTTCACGCTGGTGGCGTTCGGCGGGGCGGGTCCGTTGCACGCCGCCGCGATTGCGCGAGCGGTGGGGGCGCGGCGGGTGATAGTGCCGCCGCACCCGGGGCTCAGCTCGGCGTTCGGCACGCTGCTGGCGGACATGCGAGTGGACAAGACCTGGACCCACATCGTGCGCTCGGACGGGATCGACGCACCGGCGATCGACACCCGGATGGCGGAACTGGAGGAGGAGGCGGTGGCGGAACTGCGCGAGGAGGGCTTCGGCGGCGAGCCGGCGGTGCGGCACTCGAGCAACATGCGCTACCTGGGGCAGAACTATGAGGAAGAGATCGACATGCGGCCGGGCGAGATCGACGACGCGGCGATGGCGGCGCTGGTGGAGTCGTTTCACGCCCACCACGAGACTACTTACGGCTACCGGATCGCCGGCGAGGTGATCGAGATCGTGCGTTTCAACGTGACGGTGGGGGGCGCGGCGTCGCGGCCGACGCTGCCGAAGCTGGAAGTGGGGCCGGCGGCCGAGCCGCGGGCGTTCCGCGAGGTGATCTTCCCTGACACCGGGGTGGTGCGCTGCCCGATCTACGAGCGCGAGGACCTGCGCCCGGGCCAGGTGCTGGAGGGGCCGGCGGTGGCGGAGGAACTGGATTCGACGACGCTGCTGCATCCGGGCGACACGCTGACGGTGAGCGAGCGGGGGCTGGCGCTGATCGAGTTTGGCGAGGACGCCGCGATGGCGGCCACCGGGGCGACCTACGCGAAGGCGGGGTCCCGATGAGCATGAAAACGGACTCCGCGGCGGTGGACCCGGTGACGCTGACGGTGGTGCACAACCGGCTGGTGGGAATCTGCCGGGAGATGGGCACGACGATGATCCGCACGGCCTATTCGCCGATCTTCAGCGAGAGTCGCGATTTCTCGTGCGTACTCTTCAACGCCGACGGGGACATGCTGGCGCAGACCGAGTTCTGCCCGGCGCAGGTGGGGGCGATCCGGTTCGTGGTGAAGTGGCTGATCGCCGAGATCGGGGCGGAGAACCTGAAGCCCGGCGACGTAGTGGTGCACAACGATCCGTATCGCGGCGGGGTGCACATGCCGGAACACGTGGTGATCAAGCCGGTCTACTACGACGACGAACTTTTCGGCTATGTGGCCAACATCGCGCACCTGGTGGAGATTGGCGGGCAGGCGGTGGGAGGGTTCGCGGCGACGGCGACGGAGATCTACCAGGAAGGGCTGCGGGTGCCGCCGGTGTGGCTGATCCGCGAGGGTGAGTACAACCACGACGTATGGAAGATGATCATGGCCAATCACCGCGCGCCGCGAATCTCGTGGGGCGATCTGCACGCGATGGTGGCGTCGTTGACGGTGGCCGAGCGCCGCGTGCACGAACTCCTCGATGCCTATGGCGTGGAGCAAATCAAGACGATCAGCCAGCAACTGCTGGACCACGCGGAGCGCTGGATGCGCGAGGAGATTCTCGCGATCCCGGATGGCGTGTACCACTTCGAAGACTGCATGGAGGACGCCCGCGAGGAACCGGAGCGGGATTGGATTCGGCTGAAACTGGTGATCGAGGACGGGGACATCCTGGCGGACTTCAGCGCTAGTGACCCGCAGGCGGAGCATGTGCTGAACGCCACGTATGGTGTCACGGCGTCGGGGGTCTACAACGCGGTGTTCCACCTGGCGGACAACGAGATCCCGCACAATGACGGCGCCTACCGGCCGATCACGGTGATCGCAAAGCCGGGGATGATTACGAACGTGGTCCACCCGGGGGCCTGCGTGGGCGGGAACACGGAAACGCATCCGCGAATCTGGGGGATCACAATGGGGGCGCTGGCGCAGGCGGCGCCGGAGCGGGTGTCGGCCGATACTGGTTCGACAGCCTGTAATTTCCTGTTCGGCGGGGTCAATCCAGACAGCGGGCTGTATTACGTGCACTACCACTTCGACGGGGTGGGGTGGGGCGGGCGGCACGACGCCGACGGCAACAGCCACCAGGTGATCCCGAACGGCAACACCCAGACCACGCCAGTGGAGATTTTCGAGACGCGCTATCCGTTCCTGGAGCGGCACTACCGGCTGCGCACCGACTCCGGCGGACCTGGTCGGCACCGGGGCGGGCTGGGATCGGACCGGATCCTGGAGGTGCGGGCGCCGGAGATCACGATGTCGGCGCTGTTCGATCGGATGGTGATGAAGCCCTGGGGCATTTTTGGCGGCGAGGGCGGTGACAACTCGGAATTGCTGATCAGGCTGGCCGGGAGCGATGAATTCGTTACGTTCCGGGAGGCCTACGGCACGCCGAGTAACTCGCGGGTTTCGAATATCAAGCTGAAGCGCGGGGACCGGGTGCTGCTGCGGTCGTCGGGGGGCGGGGGCTACGGCAAGCCGGAGGAACGGCCGGTTGAGGCGGTGCTGGCGGATGTGCGCGAGGACTTCGTGTCGATCGAGGGCGCGCGGGACGATTACGGGGTGGCGATCGTGGCGACCGGCAAGGATCTTGCGGTTGACCACGGAGCGACGGCCCGGCTGCGCTCGCGGCCGCTGGCGGGAAGGGCGATCACGCCCGACCGGCGCGGCGCGGTGGCGGACGGCGGAGCGGCGGACGGCGGAGCGGCGGGCGGGGGCCTGCTGGCGGCGCTGCGTGAAGAAGACGGTGAGCCGGCCGGGCACTGGGAAACGCTGGAAGGCGACTGGTGGGACCCGGGGATCATCAACTGCGAGATGTGTGGTCAGATGATCCCGCGCGATGTCTGGGTGGCGGATGACGGGCTGCGGGTCTGCTCGCACCAGTGCGACCGTTTGTATCGTTCTTACGGCGGCCCGCGCCTCGCGACGACGGAGCGGGCCGGGGGAGAGAGATGATGGCCGAGGCGCAACGGCTGCTGGCGGTCGATGGACTGGAGGTGCAGTTCAGCACCGACGAGGGAATCGTGCGGGCGGTGAACGACATCTCGTATGCGCTGGAAGCCGGGGGGGCGTTGGGGATCGTGGGCGAGTCGGGCTGCGGGAAGAGCGTGAGTTCGCTGGCGGTGATGGGGCTGGTGCCGCAGCCGGTGGGCAAGATCGTGGCCGGGAGCGTGGAGTTCAAGGGCCAGGACCTGCTGGAGTTGAACCCGGGCGAGATGCGGGAGATTCGGGGCGGCGACATCTCGATGATCTTCCAGGATCCGATGAGCTCGCTGAACCCGGTGCTGACGGTGGGCCATCAAATCCAGGAGTCGCTGCGGCTGCACCTTGGGATGGACAAGAAGGCCTCGGCGGCGCGGGCGGTGGAACTGTTGGACATGGTGGGGATCCCGTCGCCGGAAGACCGGGTGAAGGACTACCCGCACCAGCTTTCCGGCGGGATGCAGCAACGGGTGATGATCGCGATGGCGATCTCGTGTCAGCCGAAGTTGCTGTTCGCGGACGAGCCTTCGACGGCGCTGGACGTGACGATCGAGGCCCAGGTGATCGAGTTGCTGGGGCGGCTGCGCAAAGAACTGGGGATGGCGGTGGTGCTGATCACCCACGACCTGGCGGTGGTGGCGGGGTTCTGCGAGGAGGTGGTGGTGATGTATGCGGGGTACATCGTGGAGCAGACGTCGGTCGGTGAGATCTTTCACAACCCGCGGCACCCGTACACGATCGGGCTGCTGGGCTCGATGCCGGGGACGGATACGGAAACCGGTCGGGGAAACCGGCTGAACGCGATTCAGGGGGCGCCGCCGGACCTGACGGCGCTGCCGGACGGGTGCCCGTTCGCGCCGCGTTGCGCGTTCGTGCAGGATCGCTGCCGGACCGAATTGCCAGAGCTTGAGGAATCGCCGCCCGGTCACGCGATTCGTTGCTTCGTTGACGTGGAGACGGGAGAGGCGCGATGAGCCGGGAGACGCCGACGAACGACGGGCAGCCGATCCTCGAGGTGAAGGGGCTGACCAAGCACTTCCCGGTGGTTCGGGGGGCGATCTTCAGGCGTGAGGTCGGCAGCGTGAAGGCGGTGGACGGGATCAGCTTCAGCATCCAGCCGAACGAGACGCTGGGGCTGGTGGGGGAGTCGGGCTGCGGGAAGACGACCACCGGCAACACGGTGCTGCAACTGGAGAAGCCGACTTCCGGAGAGGTCATCTTCGAGGGCCGCAACCTGGTGGAACTGCCGATCGCGGAGCAGCGCCGGGCGCGCCGCCGGATGCAGATGATCTTCCAGGACCCGTTCGGGTCGCTGAATCCGCGGATGCCGGTGGGCAAGATTATCGAGGAGCCGCTGGGCGTGCATGGGATCGGTGACAGCCGTCAGGAACGCCGCGACCGGGTGGCCGAATTGCTAAGACTCGTGGGGTTGAGTCCGAACCATGCGGTTCGCTACCCCCACGAATTCTCCGGCGGCCAGCGCCAGCGCATTGCTCTCGCGCGGGCGCTGGCCGTTCAGCCCAGCTTCATCGTCTGCGACGAGCCGGTGTCGGCGCTGGACGTGTCGATCCAGGCGCAAATTATCAACCTGTTCCTGGACCTGCAGGAGCAGCTGGCGGTGGCCTACCTGTTCATTTCCCACGATCTGAAGGTCGTGCGGCAAATCAGCGACCGGATCGCGGTGATGTACCTGGGCAAGATCGTGGAACTGGCGCCCAGCACGGAGCTGTATTCGCGGCCGCTGCACCCGTACTCGCGGGCGCTGCTGTCGGCGGTGCCGCTGCCCGATCCCGATCTTGAGGCGAACCGCGAGCGGATCATTCTGACCGGCGATGTGCCCAGCCCGGTGGACCCGCCGTCGGGCTGCCGGTTCCACCCGCGGTGCCCGTGGGCGGTGGAGCGCTGTGGGGTGGAGGACCCGCCGGAACGGGAAGTGTCCACCGGCCATTTCGTTGCCTGTCACCTGGCGGAGGAGATCGAGGTGGGAGGCGGGGCGCTGCCCGGAGCGAACGGTGCATGAGGGCGGGCCGCACCCGGGCAGGGTAGGGTGAAGATTAGGTCGGTGGAGGCGCACGTTGCCTCGGACGGGCTGCGCAATGCGACGTACGTGACGGTGACGACGGAGTCGGGGATGGTGGGGCTGGGGGAGGCGTACACGGCGGGGCCCGACCTGGCGGTGGCGGAGACGGTGCGCTACCTGGGAGATTGGCTGGTGGGGCAGGATGCTTCGCGGCGGGAGCGGCTGTGGGCGGAGTGTTACCGGGGCCTGCGCTTCCCGGCGGGGGCGGTGGGCTGGGCGGCGATAAGCGGGATCGACCTGGCACTGTGGGATCTGGCCGGGAAGGCGGCCGATCTGCCGGTGTACGAGCTGCTGGGCGGGGTCTACCGGGAGCGCATCTGGGTGTACCTGGACATCGTCACCGGCGAGCCGGAGTTCATGGCGGAGCAGGCGCGGGCCGGGCACGAGCAAGAGGGCTTCACGGCGTTCAAGGTGTTCCCCTACGCGACTGAGGACGACGTGTTGCCGTGGCGGACGATCTGCGACCTGGTGGTGGCGCGGGTGGCGGCGGTGCGGGCGGCGGTGGGCGAGGAGGCGGATATCGGGGTGGACTTCCACTCCAAGCTCGAGGAGCCGGCGCGGGCGGCGGAACTGGCGCGGCGGCTGGAGCCGTTTCGCCCGATGTTTATCGAGGAACCCATCCGCCCGGGGAGCCACGCGGTGATGGCGGAGACGCGGCGGCGCTTCACGATCCCGCTGGCGACGGGCGAGAGCCTGTACGGCAAGCATGAGTTCCTGGACCTGATCGACGCCGGAGCGGTGGACCTGCTGCAGCCGGACCTGCTGCTGTGCGGCGGGCTGACGGAACTGCGCAAGATCGCGGCGGTGGCCGAGGCGCACATGATCTCGCTGATCCCGCACAACCCGTTTGGCCCGCTGACGACGGTGATGACGGCGCATTTCGCGGCGGCGACGCCCAACTTCACCCTGATGGAACTGCCGCAGGCCGGGCTGCCGGGGAGTCGCGAGGCGGATGCGCAGGCGCTGCGGCGGAGCTTTGTGGAGGTGGACACGACGGTCAGCGACGGCCACCTGGCGCTCCCGGAGGGACCGGGGTGGGGCGCGCGGGTGAATCTTGATGAGATCGCACGACATCCTTATCAGCCCTGGCGGCGGCCGGTCCCGGAAAAGGCCGACGGCGGCTTCGGCTTCTACTAGGAGGCAGGATCATGAGTTGGGAACCACGGTTTTCGGTCGGTCTCTACCATCACTTCGGGCCGCATTTTGTGGACCAGCCGTCGAACGACGAAATCGACGCGGCGTTCGTGAGCCTGGACCGGGTGCCGGACGTGGCCGGGGTGGAGTTCTTCGCCAACACGACGGTGACGCCACGAAACGCGGCGCACATCCGCCGGCGGCTGGACGAGCGGGGGCTGGAATGCTCGATGCTGCATCACGGGGAGCCCTATGTGCGCGGGGTGATGACGGATGCGGCGCTGACGTCGCCGGCATTGCCGGACCGGCAGACGGCAGTCGATATGTGTCTGCGGGCGGTGGAGGTGGCGCAGGCGCTGGACGCCATGGGCATCTATGTCTTCACGCCAATGGACGGGGCGGACTATCCGTTCCAGCAGGATTTCGCGGCCGCGCGGCGTTACACCATCGATGCGTTGCACGAAATCTGTGAGGCTGCCGGCAACCTGAAGGTGGCGCTGGAGTTTCGGCCCTATGCACCGCGCGGCTGGGCGAACGTGGGCTCGGTGAGCAAGGCGCTGGAGCTGGTGCTGGCGGTGGACCGGCCGAACCTGGGTATCCAACTCGAGGTCAGCCACACGCTGATGAGCCTCGAAAATCTGGCGCAGTCGACCTGGGAGGCGGCCCACCGCGGCCTGCTTTATCACGTGCACCTGAACGACACCCAGCTGCCGCAGGACCTGTCGACGATCTTCGGCAGCCAGCATTTCTGGGAGTGCCTGGAGATGATGTACTGGCTGCAGGAGACGGAGTATCCGCACTACCTGGGGCTGGACGTGGTTTGGACCCGCGAGGACGGCGCCGGCAGCGGCAGGCAGTTCATCCGCAATACTCAGTACATGCTGCGGGTGCTGGACGCGATCGACCGGCCGGTGCTGGCGGAGGCGATGGCGCGGAACGACGTCCTTGCGACCCAGGACCTGCTGTGGACGGCACTGCGGGAGACCTCCTGAGGTGCGGCTCTGCGTGACGGCGGGTCCGCGCGAGATGGTGGCGGTGCGATGAAGCTGGGGATGTCGCAGGCGTGCTACCGGTGGGTGTTCTACCCGCAGATGCGCCGCGACCGCCCGGAACACAAGTCGCTGGGGCGGCCGTCGCCGTACCTGCAGACGGTGGCCGGGCCGGGAGTGGGGGAGAGCCCGCGGGATTGGCTGATCGAGCGGACCGCCGGGCACGGGTTCGAGTCGCTGTATATGAGCTCGGGGTACCTAGGGGACGATGAGGATGTGGCGGTGTTTCGCGACGGGATGGCGGCGCGCGGCCTGGAACTGATCGGCGGGTTGGGTCTGACGGTGGCGGCGGAGGCGGACGAGTGGGACGGGCAATTCGAGCGCTGCGTGAGCGATATTCGCACGATGGCGCGGGCCGGGGCCAGGTTCGTGGCGGCGGTGAATGACAAGCCGGACAGCCTGAACCACTTCACCCGCGATCCGTCGATCGATGAACAGATCGAGCGGGCGATCGCGAACTTCAAATCACTGCTGCCGGTGTGCGAAGAGGTGGGGCTGCGACTGGCGTTCGAGAATCACCTGGACTACCGGATTTCGGAAGTTGTGCAGGTCGTGGAGGGGGTCGATTCGCCCCGGCTGGGGATCAACTTCGATACCGGCAACCCGGTGGCGGTGATCGAGGACCCGCTGGTGGCGGCGCGGGCGGCGGCGCCGTATGCGATCAACGCCCACCTGAAGGATTTCCGCATCCAACCGGCGACCAGCACCGGCGAGCCACGCATCTTCTGGACGCCGCTGGGGCGGGGCGACGCGCCGATCGCGGAGATGGTGGCGATCCTGGCGAAGGAGGCCCCCGACGCGACGACGCTGTCGGCGTGCGTGGAGGTGGCGCCGCCGCCGGAGCACGACCCGGCGGTGTGGGTGCAGGCGAGCGTGGACTGGCTGCGCGAAAACTGTGCGGAGCACTTCCCGGGCATCGACGGTGGGCCATGAGGTTGGGGCTCTCGCAGGCGACCTACCGCTGGGTCTGCTACCCGTGGCTGCGTTTTGACGTGCCGGAATTCCGCTACTCGGAGCGGCGACTGCCATACTTCATGTCGGTCGATCCGCCCGAGACCGGGGGGGCGCCGGTGGACTGGCTGGTGGACCGGGTGCTCGAGCACGATCTGACCTCGCTGTACATGGAGGCGGGCTGGCTGGCGGAGGGGAAGGCGGCGGGGTTCAAGCAGCGGATGGAAGCCGGCGGACTGGCGTTTATCGGGTCGTCTTCGGCCAACCTGGCCGCCACCGCCGAGGAATGGGGCGACACCACCTATCCGTTGCCGGACGCGGCGCGGGAGCGACTCAGCTACCGGCCGACCGTTGGCGATCACGGCTGGGCCGGCGGCAGCCAGTTTGCGGTGTTGGTGCGGGCGCTGGAACTGGCGGCGGAGGGCGGGGCGAAGATCATCAACGTGGTCCACGACTACCCGGAGCGCCACAACCATTTCACCCAGGACCCACCGGTCGAGCGGCAGATCGAGCGGATGATCCGCAACTTCCGCTCGCTGGTTCCGGTGGCCGAAAAGCTGGGAATCGTGATGGCGACCGAGTCGCACATGGATTACCGCTGCGCGGAACTGCTGGCGGTGATGGAGGCGGTGGACTCGCCGTGGCTGCGGCACTGCTTTGACTTCGCGAACCCGATAACGGTCATCGAGGACCCGCTGGACGCGGTCAAGCTGGTCGCGCCCTACACGGTGGTGACGCACATCAAGGACATGCACGCGCGGCCGATGACGAGCCTGGGGGAGCCGCGGTTCTTTCACGCCCCGATCGGGTACGGCGATGTGCCGGTGGCGGCGATCCTGGAGGTGCTGCAGTCGGAAGCGCCGGACCCGGACAACCTGGAGCACTGCCTGGAGATCGTCCCGACCTCGGAATATGACCCGGAGGCGTGGTTGGCGGCCAGCCTGGAATGGCTGCGGACGGAATGCGCGAAGTTTTAGAGCTAGCCGGCCGCGGCCGGGATTGGAGAGCCGGATGGGTACGGATCGAACGCGGGCGGTGATCAGCCCCCGGGTGAACCCGGTGACGCGGGCGCTGAGGGCGGGGAAGGTGGTGCTGGGCTCGTGCAGCATCGCGTTCGGCAGCGTGCCGACGGCGCAAATCTTCGCGGCGGCCGGGTTCAGTTTCAACTACTTCGACCTGGAGCACAGCCAGACGAGTCTGGAGGATCTGGCGGCGATGTGCGCGGTGTCGAAACTGGCCGGCGCGGTGCCGATCGTAGGCCCGTCGAGTATCGGCGATCACCTGATCGGGCGGCCGCTGGATGCCGGGGCGATGGGGGTGATCGTGCCGCATGTGTCGACGGCGGAGGAGACGAGACGAGTGGTGCAGTACTCGCGCTACGCGCCGGTAGGTATCCGCGGGCTGGTGTCACCGGGAATCCTGACCGAGTTTGAGTCGCCGGATGGCTCAGACTGGGTCGAGTCCCAGAACCGCGAGATCCTGGTGGCGGTGAAGGTGGAGAGCGGAACGGGGATTGACAACATTGAGGAAATCGCCGCGGTGCCGGGCCTGGACGCGATCCTGATCGGCACCGGGGACCTCTCGGCAACGCTGGGGATACCGGGGCAAACCGGGCACGCCGACGTGGTCGATTGCATCGAGCGGATGCTGGCGACGGCCAACAAGAACGGCGTGGCCGGCGGGCCGCACGTAGGCAGCGCGGCGGACGCCGCGCACTGGGCGGACCGGGGTGCGCGGTTCATGAGCGTGAGCTTTGACGCGGCGATGTTGCTGGAGGTGGCGGCCGGGGCGGTCAGCGATGCCCGCGCGCGCCTCGGCGACCGGATGCTGTGATGTCCCGCCGGGCGAAGCGACGCCTCCCTTGAATAATCGCCTTGAACTGACCATTACCGAACTCGACGGCGGTTCGGCACCGGTATCGGTTGACGTTGGGGCGGTGCGCGGGGCGGGGCTCTGCGTGCGCGATCGCGCGGCGGCGGGGCGGGAGCAGGAACGGCGGCGCGCGGCCGGCGAGCCGTGGCATTCGAGCGATCTCTTCACCTACCGGATCGGCCGCCACTTGGCGACGACCGACGCCAGCATCGAGGTGCAGGGGCCGCTGACCGGCGGCGAGGCGGAAGTGGTGGTGATCTTCGTCGGGGAAGAGGTTCTGATCGGAGTCGGCAGCGACCAGTGCGACCGGGAACTGGACGCGCTGTTCCTGGAGAAACCGAAGCAGCTCTGCCCGCACCCGCTGGGCCGCCGGGTCTGGCGCTATGCGGATGTGGAGGATCATTGGGATGAGCTGCGGGTTGAGGCCGAGGTTGAGATAGATGGGAAGGCCGTGGCGATCCAAAGCTTCGCGCTGGCGGAACTGGTGACCTTCGACACGCTGCTGGCGACTGACGCGCTGCGGGAGCGCCCGGACGGGACGGTGTTCTATTGCGGGACCGGCGGGGCGCCGCCGGGGGCGGTGGCGGAGATCGCGCGGCTGGGGCTGCCGCCGGAGACGATTTCCGGGGTAGGCGAGGTGTTCCGGATGCGCCTGTACGACCCGGTGCGGGATCGCGAGTTGCGGCACGAGTACCGGGTAGAGGTGCTGGGGGATCACCTGGCGGATCGCCGCCTGGATGACGGGGAAGACGCGCGATGAAGATCACCGACGTGAAGCACTTCGCGGTGAAGGTCGGGTTTCGCTGCCGCTTCGTGGTGAAGGTGGAGACCGACGCCGGGATCCACGGGCTGGGAGAAGCCGGCACGGCCGGGCGGGAACGGGCGCTGGCGGGAGCGATCGACCACTTTCGTGAGTTCCTGATCGGGCAGGACCCGCGGCGGATCGAGGACATCAACCAGGTGCTGTACCGGTCGCAATACTTCGAGGGCGGGACGATCATCACGGCGGCGGCGTCAGCGATTGATATCGCGCTGTGGGACATCCTGGGCAAGCACCTCGGAACGCCGGTGTGGCAGTTGCTGGGCGGGGCGACGCGGCAGGAAGTGACCTGTTTCGCGGACCTGATCTCCGGCGAGGGCGAGACCTGGGCGGAGCGCGGGGCGGACCTTGTGGAAAAGGGCTGGGGGACGATCCGCTGCGCGCCGGGGATGCCCGATGACTTCGAACGGCTCGCGGACACGATCTATGAGCCGTGGGAGTCGATGCAATGGACGGCGGAGCGGCTGCGGGAGTTGCGCGCGGCGGTGGGGCCGGGAATACGGCTGGCGGTGGACTTCCACCACCGGCTGAGTGTGGCCGAGGCGGCGGAGTTCTGCCGGATGATCGACGACGTGGGACTGATGTTCTTGGAGGAGCCGATCCGATCGGAGAGCCCGGATGCCTACGCGGCATTGCGGGCGATGACCGCGATGCCGTTCGCGATCGGCGAGGAGTTCTCGGGGATCTACGTGTTTGCGCCGTTCATCGAGCGCGGGCTGTGCAACTACGCGCGGCTGGATGTCTGCAACGTGGGCGGGTTCACCGCATCGCGCAAAGTGGCGGCGATGGCCGAGGCGCACTACATCGACGTGATGCCGCACAACCCGCTGGGGCCGGTGTCGACGGCGGCGGCGGTGCATTTCGCGATCGCGACGCCGAACTTCGCGCTGCTGGAATACAACTGGGACGTGCGCCATCAACCCGAAGATCTGTTCCCGCGGGTGATGCACATCGAAGGTGACCGGTTCCCGATCCCGACCGAGCCGGGGCTGGGGGTGGATTTTGACGAGGCGGCGGCGGCGGACTACCCGTTCGAGTACTGGGAGCCGCCCCACTGGCGCCGGCGCGACGGCTCGTACACAAACTGGTAGGCGCGACATGATCCTGGATAGCCGTGAATGGGACGCCCGCTACGGCCCGGACGTGCTGGCGGAGCACGCCGCGGAACTGGACGACTGCATCGCGATCACCTCGCCGAGTGCGTGGGCGGTGGTGGAGCCGAGGCTGGTCCACTCGCCGCGCCATCGCGAATTCCACGGCGGCATGGGCGAGGCCTACCTGGACGATCTGCTCGGGCGGCTGCCGGGGGCGGGGCGGGTGGTGGCGATCGGTGGGGGCAACGCGCTGGACGTGGGCAAGTACGTGGCGTGGCAAAAGGCCCTGCCGCTGGTGATGATCCCGACGATCGTCTCGACCGGAGCGGTATTCCAGTCGCCGGTGGCGGTGCGGCGGGCGGATCGGTGGGAGTTCTGCTGGGAGACGGTGGCGCCCGAGTACTTGTTGTTTGATTACGGCGTGATCCGGTCGGCGCCGGCGCACCTGAACCGGGCGGGGATGGGGGAGTGCGTGTGCCAGCTGGGCGGGAACGGGGCGTGGCGCTGGTGGGGCCGGCATGGTTTCGGCGGCCTGCCGTTCGACCCGGAACTGGCGGCGGGGACGGCGGCGTGGGTGCGGGAGCGCTGCGCGGAGTTCAGCGGAGACCTGGACGCGGACGGGCAGCCGGGCGAAATCGGTATCCGCATCGCGGCGGAGATCAACCGCGAGCGCTACGATCTGCCGACGTGGGATATCGAGCGGCGCGGCGTGGATCACGCCTTCGTGATCGCGTTTGAGTGGGTAAACCGCCGGGAGTTGATCCATGCGGAGGGGGTGTCGCTGGGATCGCTGATCGGCGCGTATCTGTACGAGGCGGATTTCGCGGAGACGAAGCGGCTGCTGGACGGTTGTGGGGTGCGGTACCAGCCGGCCGAGATCGGCTGCACCCACGCTGAGGTGCGGGAGACGCTGGCGCGGATCAACGAGCCGGTGGGACCGAGTGGGCCGGAGAACTGGTTTCATCGAAAGACGCTGGACGATGCGACGTTCGACGTAATGATGACGGCGATTGAGTCAGGAGAATAGGGATAGATATGAGTGTGAAGGCAGACGCGGGCGGCGGGGTACTGCGGGTGGGGCTGGTCGGGGCCGGTGGGTTCGGGATCGAGATCGCGAAGATGATCGCGCGACTGCCGGAACTGGACCTGGCCGGGGTGGCGGATGTGGACATCGCGGCGGCCCGGGCGTTGGGGGAGGAGTACGGCGCACCGTCCTGGGGCGATCACGCGGCGCTGCTGGCGGAGTGTAAGTGTGCGGCGGTGGCGGTGTCGACGCCGCACAACACCCACCGCGAGATCGTGGTGGCGGCGGCGGTGGCCGGGCGGCACATCTTTTGCGAGAAGGCGATGGCGATCAACGTGGCGGAGTGTCACGAGATGATCCGCGCCGCCGAGGAGAACGATGTGAAGCTGATGGTGGCGCACAAGCGACGGCTGCGCCCGACGTATGCGGAGATCAAGCGTCTGCTCGACGGCGGTGAATTCGGCCGGCCGATGGCGATTAACGTGGCCGGTTACTTCGGGCGCACGCTGACCGGTTGGTGGAACAGCCGGGAGGCCTGCGGCGGGCTGATCTACTGGGCCGGGGTGCACGATATCGACACGATGCGCCACCTGATGGGCGAGGTTTCGCGGGTGCACGCGGTGACCGGGCCGAAGCTGTATCCGGACATCACCGACTACGAGGACTCGATCGCGATCACGCTGGAATTCGCCAGCGGGGCGGCGGGGTCGGTGCAGGTGTCGACGTTCTACCCGATGGCGACGTACCGGACGTCATTCGACTACGAGATCGTGTGCGAGAACGGCGGTATCGCCTACGACTCGCGGCAGGTGGCGATCCACTCGCAACTAAAGGACCGGCCGCTGGCGACGACGTTCTTCGAGGGCTACGGGCATGACGTGGCGTACGACGAAGAGTGGTCGAGCTTTGCCGGCTGGGTGCTGCGCGGCGAGGCCCCGGTGCTGACCGGGGAGGACGGTCTGCGCTGCGTGGAGATAATGCAGGCGGCCTACATTTCGGTGGCCAACGGCGCGCCGGTGGACCTGCCGCTGGCGACCGACGACCGGCGACCCTGGGGGTAGCGGCTACGGGTAGCTGAGGGTATCGCCGGGCTTCATCTCCAGCACTTCGGTGCGCGGGGTGAGGTCGTCGATGCGGCGGCGCAATTCGCCGATGTCGGCGGCCTGGTTGGGGAAGGTGTCGTAGTGGCAGGGGATGACGGCGCGGGGGCGGATGAGGGAGGCGGCGACGGCGGCCTCTTTGACCCCCATCGTGTACTTGCCGCCGACGGGCATGATGGCCAGATCGGGGGCGTACATCTGGCTGATCAGTGCCATGTCGCCGAAGACGCCGGTGTCGGTGGTGTTGTAAATGATTGGGCCGTCGTCGAAATCCAGGACGTAGCCGCAGACGCTGCCGTCGGGCTCGGCGTAGGCGGAGCCGTCGCGGTAGGCGATGCCGTGCATTCCGGTGGAGTGGTGGGCCTGCACCATGGTGTAGCGGACTGAGCCCAACCTGGCTGAGCCGCCGATGTTGAGCGGGCAGGAATCGGTCTCGAAGCCGATGCCGTGGGTGGTGGCATAGCCGGCGACCTCGGGGCTGCCGATGAGGGTGGCGCCGGTCTGCTTCACGATCTCAATCGCCTCGCCGAGGTGGTCGACGTGGCCGTGGCTGACGCAAACGATGTCGGCGGCGGTGATGTCCTCCAGAGTCGTCGTGCAGACAGGGTTGTCGGTGATCCAGGGATCGAAATAGATGACCTCGCCGCCCGGGGCGGTGAACTTGAAGGACGCGTGCCCCAGGAACTCGATCTGTACTGACTTCATCGCGCGACTCCTCGCTGGCTGCCGGCGGACCGGGAATGATCCGCGCTGGTTACGTGCCGGGCGCCCCGGCGTCTCCGTTCTCCAACAGTTCCTTCAGGGTGGTGGCGTCGGCCAGCATCTGGCGCTTGTACATGCCGAAGATGCCGAACATGCCGCTGGCGAGTTCCATTTCGTAGCCGAATTTCGTCCCGCCCTCCTCCTCCGCGAAACTCCAGCGCACTCTGAAGGGAACCAGCCCCGACGTGCTCCTGATGGCGAAGGCCCGCTCCGGGTCGAACTCGGTGACTTCGATGTCGACTTCGAAGCGCCAGCCCAGGTGCGAAACCTTCAACCGCCCGGCGGTGCCCAATCCCGGCGCGCCCTCGCTGGTCTGCTCGGCTTCCACCACCGCCCCGACCCAGCGGAGGTTGTTCTCGATCCGGGTGACGAATTCTGACACTTCCGCGATCGGCCGGCCAATCGAAACGTCTATCTCGTTCGTAGGCATGTCGAATCCTCGATTTCAACCGCCGCGACCGGGGATGGTGTGGCCTATCGCCGACAATTCAATCCAGTGGCTCAAAGCTGCCCGAGGTCTTTGATGACGGCCATCGCGGCGTTGTGGCCGGGCTCGCCGGTGATACCGCCGCCCGGATGACAGCCGGAACCACAGAGGTAGAGATCGCCGATCGGGGTGCGGTAGTCGGACCAGCCCGGGACCGCCCGCCGGTCGAGCATCTGGTCGATGTTCATGTCGGTGTGATGCATGTGGCCGTGGGTCAGGCCGTAGCGTTCGGCGATGGATTCGGGGGTGACCAGGTACCAGTCGTCGACGAGGTCGGGGAAGTTGGGGGCGTGCTCGGCGACCTGGTCGATCATGTTCTGTGCGGCGACGGCGGCCATGTCGTCCCAGGAGCCTTCGGCCAGACGCATGGGGGCGAACTCGCCCCAGATGCTGATGCAGAATTTGCCCGGCGGGGCGGTGGTCGGGTCGTGGACGGTGGTGGAGATCATCGCCAGCGAGAAGCGGCGCGGGATGCGGCCGTGGCGGGCTTCGATCCAGGCTTCGTCGTAGATATCGAGCGAGTTGCAGATGTGGGTCTGGGCGTAGTGGATTGGCAGCGGCCCGGCGCCGGGCGATGCGGTCCACTCGGGGAGGCCGCTGCAGGCGCAGTGGAGCTTGAAGTAGCCGGCGACGCCGCGGACGCGGTCGAGGCGCTCGGCGAAATCGGGGTCCAACTCGTCGCGCCCGACCAGGCCCAGCAGGGTGCGCTGGGGGTCGACGTTGGAGATGACGACGCGGGCGGAAATCTCGGTGCCGTCGCTCAGGCGCACACCGACGGAGCGCCCGTCGCGCACGATGACGCTTTCGACGCCGGCGTTGGTCTTGATCTCGACGCCGGCCTCTTCGGTAGCCTCGCCGATGACCTTCGCCACCGCGCCCATGCCGCCGCGCGGGTAGCCGCTGAGGCCGCGGGCGCCGAGGCCGGCGCTGGTGGCGGTGTGGAAGGCCCAGTAGAGCAGCGCCCCAGGAGCGTCGGTGGTGCCGGAGTCGAAGGTGGCGATCACGGAGGCCTTCAACTCTTCGGACTCGAAGAAATCGTCGACAAAGCCGCGGACGCTGCCGGTCAGCAGGCGGTAGAAAATCTCTTCATCCTCGGTGCCCTCGAACTTCCGCGCCAGTTCACCGAGGCTGGGTGGCTCGGTGAGCAGGTAGGGCTCGAACATAGCGCCCATGCGGGCGTTGGTGGCCAGCCAATCGGGCCAGGCCTCGGCGTCGCGGGGGGAGATGGCGGCGATGGAATCGAGGGTTTTTTCGAAGTCGCCCCAGAGCGTCAATTCTTTCCCGGAGGGGAACGGGTGGAAGTAGCCCGGGTCCTTGACGTCCATGTGCAGGCCGCGTTCCAGCAACCGCATGTCGTCCATGATCTTCGTGTGGAACATCGTGAAGCTGTGGCCGTAGGTGGTGAATTGGTAACCCGGAATCAACTCGTCGGTGGATGCCATGCCGCCGACCTTGTCGTTACGCTCCAGGGCCAGGACTTTGAGCCCGGCGTCGGCGAGGTAGTAGGCGGCGACCATGCCGTTGTGCCCACAGCCGATGACGATGGCGTCGTAGTCCATTGCGGTATCTCCTCGAAGGGGGGAATCGCGTCGGCGAATCCCGGCGAGTGGCCCTACGACTTGTGATAGGAGAGGGCCTGCTGGCGGATCAGGTTGTCGTGGATGTGGAAGACATCGACGCCGTGGGCCTGGTTGCCTTCGGCGTCGCGGCCGCTCCATTCGAAGAGGACGGTTGGCCCATCGACGGTGACCGATTCCTGGGTGAGCGCGAATCCGGCGAGGTCTTCGCCGAGGTCGTCGAAGGTTTCGAGGATCGCGGTGTGGCCGCGGGCGACCTTGCCGGGTTGGACGAAGGCGGCGTCGTCGGCGTAGTCGGCGATCACCCGGTCCATGTTACCGGCTTGAATCGAGTCCCAGTGGTCGTCGTAGACCTGGCGTGGGCTCCGCATTGACGTCCTCCTCAACCTGCTTCCAGTTCGCGCCGCGGATCGGCGTGGGCCAATCATGAACTAAAGTTCCACGATGGCGCAAATCGGCCGCCCGGCGAGGGTATCGCGGCGGGTTTACCGGAGAAACCGCAAGACGTAACGCCATTTCAGGAGCGCTGCAAAAGAACCCTGAATATGTTGTAATCAGCACCCGCGGAAACGGGATTTCACGCGGTGGCCCAAAGCGGCGCGCGGCGGCCTCACGACGGAGGAAGCAATGCCCAACGACCAACTCCCCGAAGACTTCCGGCAGCGGTTCATGGCGCTGCATACGGCGCTGTTTTGCGACAGCATGGATCGCATGGGCCTGGATCCGCAGGTGATGGATCACCGGATCCGCCCGATGTACCCCGGGGCGGTGATCGTGGGGCGGGCGCTGCCGGTCCTGTGGGCGCCAGTGTACCGGTCGCCGGAGCATCCCTACGAGCATCTTTTTGAGGCCTATCGGGCGCTGGAGGAGGATGATGTCTTCGTGATGACGACCAGCGGGTTCGCCACCGCCGGAGTGTGGGGCGGGCTGCTGGCCACGGCGGCCCGGGCGCAGGGGGCCGTCGGCACGATTATCGACGGGCTGACCCGGGACGTGGATGAGATCGAGGAGATCGAGTTCCCGGTGTTCGCGCTGGGGCGGTCGGCGAAGGACTCGGAGGGCCGCGCGGAGGCGATTGAGTTCGGCACGCCGATCGAGTGTGGCGGAGCGCTGGTGAATCGCGGCGACATCGTGTTTGCCGACGACATGGGCGGGATCGTGATCCCGGCGGCGGCGGCGGCGGAGGTGCTGGAGCGGGCCGAGGAGAAGAACCGCGGGGAATCAGACGTCCGCAAGATCCTGGCGGCCGGTCGGGACGTCGGCGAGGTGTTTCGCGAGTACGGGATTCTGTAGGTCAGCGGCGCGGCCGGACCGGCCGGAAGGGGGCGGGCAATGAGCCTGAACATCGCGGTGGACGTCGGCGGGACGTTCACCGACTTGATATCGCTGGACGCGGTGGGTCGGATCGGCGAAGCGAAATCGCTGACCACGCCGGACGATCCTTCGGGCGGGATTTTCGATGTGCTCGGCAAGGCCGGGGTCGATTTCGACGCCATTGCCTACTTCGTGCACGGCTCGACGGTGGGGACGAATCTGCTCATCGAGCGGCGCGGCCCGAAGGTGGGACTGATAACCACGAAGGGCTTTCGCGACATCCTGCGAATCCAGCGGGTGGTGCGGCCACGGTCTTTCGACCTGCACTGGGTGAAACCGCGACACCTGGTGGAACGGGCGATGAGCATGGAAGTACGCGAGCGGATCGGGGCGCACGGGGAGATCGTGGAGGAGTTGCACGCGGAGGACGTGCGGGCGGCGGTGGAGCGGTTCAAGGCCGAGGGAGTGACGGCGATCGCGGTGTGCTTCTTGTTCTCTTTCGTGAATGGCGATCACGAGCGCCGCACCCGGGAGCTGCTGAACTCGCTATATCCGGAGGCGTATGTGTCGATCTCCTCGGAGGTCTATCCGCAGTGGCGCGAATACGAGCGGATGAGCACGACCGTGATCGACGTGTACCTGAAGCCGCGGATCGATGACTACCTCACTTCGCTGGAGACGGGACTGGCGGAGCGGGGGGCGTCGAAATTGCTGATCATGCGCAGCAACGGCGGCGTGATGACGACCGCCGGGGCCAAAGAGCAGCCGGTGACGATGATCCAGAGCGGCCCCGCCGGCGGGGTGATCGCCAGCCTGTATACCGGAAGGCTACTGGGGCTGGATCCGTTGATGACGGCCGACATCGGGGGGACGAGTTTCGATACCTGCCTGATCGCCGACGGCCGGCCGGCGACCACCAGCACCACGGAGCTGGAATTCGGTATGCCGATCGCGACACCGATGCTGGATATCCGGTCGGTGGGCGCGGGTGGCGGCAGCCTGGCCTGGATCGACCCGGCAGGGCTGTTGAAGGTGGGCCCTCAGAGCGCCGGGGCGTTCCCGGGGCCGGCCGGCTACGGGCGCGGCGGGGAGACGGCCACTTCGACGGACGCGAATATCGTGCTGGGGTGGCTGGACCCGGAGTTTCGGTTGGGCGGCGACGTGCAGTTGCGTCCGGAACTGGCGCGGGAAGCGGTGGAGAAGATCAGCGCGGGGGTGGGGCTGGGACCGCGGCGGACGGCGGCGGGGATTCTGGACATCATGAACGCCAACATGGCGGAGACGATGCGGCTGCTGACGATCGACCGGGGCCTGGACCCGCGGGAGTTCGCCCTGGTGGCGTTCGGTGGGGCCGGACCTTTGCACGGGGCCTACCTGGCGGAGGAGTTGGGGATGCGGCGGGTCGTGGTGCCGCCGTCGCCGGGCGCATTCAGCGCCCTCGGAGCACTGATGGCGGATACGCGATTCGACTACGTTAAGACGCGGATGGCGTTTTCGGAGAGCATCGACCTCAACGCCATCAACGCCGACTTCGCCGAACTCGAGGAACGGGCGCGGCGGGATTTCGCGCGGGAGGGCTTTGCGGACCCGCCGGAGCTGCTCCGCAGCATCGACTTCCGCTACTCGGGACAGAACTGGGAGCTGGAGGTATCGATCCCGGGCGAGGCGGTGACGGCGGAGACGATCGCGGCGGCGCGGGGACGCTATGACGAGGAGCACGACCGTCAGTTCGGCTGGTCGTTTGCCGACTCGGAGTTCGAGTTGGTGAACTTCCGGGTGGTGGCGCTGGCGCGGCACGGGGAAATGGTCTTGCCGGACGTGGCCACGGGTCCTCCGGCGGAGCCAATCAAGACGGCCGGAGTGTACTTCAGCGAGGCCGACGGCGAGGTGGAGACGCCCTTCTACCGCAGGACGGAACTGACGGCCGACAGCGAACTGGCGGGGCCGGCAATTGTGATTGAGGACGATGCGACGACGCTGCTGCCGCCGGCGTGGACGGCGCGGGTGGAGCGGCACGGCAGCATCATCATGGAAAGGAGCGCGAAATGAGCGGGGTGGACGCGCGGGCGGAAGCGGAACTGGAACTGCCGGAGATCGCCGATCCGATCCTGCTGGAGGTGGTGCGCAACTACCTGGTGAGCACCTGCGAGGAGATGGGGATGGCGATGATGCGCACTTCCTACTCGACGATGTTCAACGAGGCCCGCGACTTCTCCTGTGTGATCTTCGACGCCCGCGGCGAAATGGTGGCGCAGGGGGACTTTTGCCCGGCGCACATCGGAGCGATCGTGCACACCGTCGAGTGGGCCGTCAAAGAGGTCGGCCCGGAGAACATGCACCCCGGCGATGTGATCCTGCACAACGACCCGTACCGCGGCGGCTGCCATCTGCCGGAGTTCATGACCATGAAGCCATGCTTCCGGGACGGCGAGATCGTGGCCTACGCGGCGAACATCGCCCACATGACCGACATCGGCGGGATGGTTCCGGCCGCGTTCGGCGATACCCGCAACATTTTCCAGGAAGGGCTGCGGCTGCCGCCGGTGAAGATCTATCGCGACGATCAGCCGGTGGAGGACATCTTCGCGATTATCACTTCGAATGTGCGCACGCCGGTGGTTTCGCGGGGTGACCTGATGGCGATGGTGGGGTCGACCTACCTGGCGGAACGGCGGATCCTGGACCTGGTGGAGAAGCACGGGATCGAGCGCTTCAACGAACTCGCGGCGCAGATGAAGGATGTCTCCGAGGTGCTGATGCGCCGGGCGATTCGGCGAATCCCGAACGGCGAGTACACCGCCGAAGGCTTGCTTGAAGACGACGGCGTGATTCCCGACCGGCCGTGGAAGATTCGGGCGACGCTGGTGGTGCGCGACGACGAGATCATCGTCGACTACACCGGGTCGGACGAGCAGGCGGCGGGGGCGATCAACCAGTCCTTCGGCACCACCGCCTCCGCCACCTACGCCGGCATTTTTCACATGGTCGACGAGGACATCCCGTGGAACCACGGCGCCTATCGCCCGATCAGCATCGTGGCCCCGCCGGGGTCGATTGTGAACGTGGAATACCCGGGCTCGTGCGTGGGCGGCAACTCGGATACCTACCCGACGACCGTGGATATCCTGCTGAGCGCGTTCGCCCAGGCCAGCGACCGTAGCTCGGCGCCGGACGGCGGCACCTGCGGGTTGCTGGGCTTCTACGGCAACTCGGTGGACACCGGCCAGCCGTTCGTAATCCTGCATCACGAGGGGATGGGCTGGGGCGGCCGCGACGACGCCGACGGCAACGACGCGCAGATTGTGAAGAACGGCAACTGCCTGAACGCGCCCTGCGAAATCTGGGAGAGCCGCTACCCGGTGCGGATCGAGGAATACCGGATCGCCGACGGCAGCCCGGGGCCGGGGCGGCAGCGGGGCGGGGCCGGGGTGCAACGAATCTGGCGGTGCCTGGAGCCGATTACCGTGAGCGCGCACCTGAACCACACCCGGCTGCCGATCTGGGGCCTGCACGGGGGGAAGGCCGGGGGCAACACGGCGCTGCTGTTCAAACGCGACGGCGAGGATGAATGGCGGACGGCGACCGATCTGTTCGGCACGATCTCGGACGGCAAGTTCTCGAACGTCATGCTCGAGGCGGGCGACCAAATCCTGCTGCGGATGCCGGGCGGGGGTGGCTACGGCGATCCGCTGGATCGCGATCCGCATCTGGTGGCGGAGGACCTGCGCGACGAGTTGATCGGGCGGGAGGCGGCCGAAGCCGTGTACGGGGTGGTGATCGGGGTGGACTTTGCGCCGGACGCATCCGCAACCGCCCGCCGGCGAGAGGAGTTGCGCCATGCCGCTTCGTGAGGTGAACGAGATGCCGCGCTGCGCGAGTTGCGGAATCCTGATGCCGACCGCCGAGATCGAGAAACAGCACAGGGGGCACACGATCCTGGTGTGCAGCGAGAAGTGCTTCCGTACGTATCGGACCTACGTCTACCCGAAGTACGGGGCGAGCCCGCCCCGGCCCGGGGAGTCCGGCTAGAGCGGGCAGCGTCGGCGCGGGTCGTGGAGGTGCCTGGTCGACCAGTCCGAAGGCGATAGCCGGCGGGCGCCGCCGCCGCTCCCCTGGCTCTCCTGCCCCCTCCTCGGCCTATCCGCGTTTCTCCCCCGCCCCCTTGCCCGCGCCCTCGGCCGCCGCGAGAACTGGACCCTGTAGTCCGGGGGCCGGGGGCGTGGACGTGGGATTCGGGGTAGGCTCAGGCGATCAGCCATAGGCATGCAGGACACTTCCGGAGGTGACGGGGCGATGGCGATGAAGGCGAAGGCCGACTCGACGAACGTCGACGCCGACCGGCATTTCGCGGCGGCGCGTAAGGTCCTGGTCGCCGGCATTTCCGGCGCGGCCCGTGAGAATACCGCCCTGGGCTGGCCGATGTTGGCGGCGCGTGGGGATGGGGCGTGGACCGTCGCGCCCGACGGCACCCGCTACATCGATCTTCACGGAGGCTACGGCGCCACCATCCTGGGTCACAATCATCCCCGGGTGCGGGCCGCCATCGAGCGGGCGCTCGACATGGGTATCGTCTTGGGGCCCGAGACCCTTTACCAGGAGCGGCTCGCCGCCCGCCTGGTGGAGGTCATCCCGAGCGCCGAGCTGGTCCGCTACGCCAGCTCCGGGACCGAAGCCACGATGTCCGCCATCCGCCTGGCCCGCGCCCATACCGGGCGCGACAAGATCCTGAAATTCGAGGGGCATTTTCACGGCCTGCACGAGCTTGTGGTTTTCAGCACCCACCCGCCGGCGCGGCCGCCGGCGCCCGGCGAGTTGCTGGCACCGATCGTGGACTCCGGCGGCGTCCCGGCGGCGTTCGCCGGCGCGGTGGTGGTGGCGCCGTGGAACGACATCGCCGCCGCCGAGCGCGCCTTCCGCGAGCATGGCAACGACCTGGCCGCCGTCATCATGGAGCCGGTCCACTACAACGCTGGCTGCATCCTGCCCGACCCCGAGTACCTGCGGGTGGTGCGCGACTTGGCGACTCGCGCGGGCACCGTCCTGATCTACGACGAGATCCTGTCCGGGTTCCGCACCGGGATCGGCGGTGCCCAAGGGCATTTCGAGGTCTTCCCCGACGTCACCCTGCTCGGCAAAGCGGTGGCCAACGGCGTGCCCATCGCCGTGATCGTCGGGAAACGAGAGGTGATGGAGTCCTTCAGCCCCCTCGGCACCGCCGCCCACAGCGGCACCTTCTCCGGCCACCTCTTCGGCGTCCTCGCCTCCCTCGCCACCCTTGAAGAACTGTCCGCCCCCGGGTTCTACGACGGACCGGCCGGAATCCTGGCGATGGCCGAACGGTTGTACTCAGGCCTGCGGGAGGTTTTCGCCCGCGCCGGTCTCAACTGCAGCGTCAACGGCTTCGGCACCCGCTTCGCGCTCTACTTCGGCCAGGAGCCGGACTTCATGCCCCGCGCCTATCAGGACATCACCGGCTGCGACACCGATCTGCTGCGCCGGTTCGCGCGCGCCTGCTTTGAGAAGGAGGTCGTGTTCCACACCTACGACGTCGTCATCGGCCATCACGGGTTCGGCCAGGCGCACGACGCGGCGGTCATCGACGAGGCGTTGAACCGCATCGAGAGCGCCTGCGCGACCCTCTGATCGGCCAAATCCCGCGACCGGCCCCCGCCGAGCCGCCTACCCCGGCAGGTCGAAAAGGATGATCTCAGCCGTCGCCTGCCCGCGCACCGCAACCTCCGGCTCCCTCGCGTATTCCAGCGCATCCCCGGTCGCCAACCTGTGGCCGTCGGCTTCGATTTCACCTTCAGCGATGAAAAGGTAGGCGGAGCGGCCGGATGCCAGGGGATGGCCGACGCCGGTGCCGAGGGCGATTCCGAACACCCGATTGCGCGGGCGATCGTGCATGGCGCGGAGTCGCGTGGGGTCGAGGCGCCTCGCTCAGGCAGGTTCCGCTCGATAACCGGCGGGGGCGTGCGCGCCCGGGTCGGCGAGCGCGAGGTCGTGGTCGGGACGGAAGCCTTGCTGACCGAAGAGGGGATTGCGGTCGGCGAGGCCGCCGACACCGCAAACTCGCCGGCGGCGGTCCTGGCGGTGGCGGACGAGGTGTCGTGGGAGTTGAGGCGAGGGAGCGGTTGGGGCCGGAAGAATACCCGGCGCAGGACTCGGGCAGCGGCGGTAGCGACTCGACCGATGCGGCGAGCCGGGCCGGCCGTGCCGTACACGGGCCGCGAAGGTCACCGGGATCTTCGCCAGCGTAGGACAATCATCACCTTCAAAACCTAGCAGAGATGCGGCCCGGAGCGCGGCCTGTTGCCGGGGCGCATAATCGAGACGGGCCGATCCGATTCAGCGCGGGGTTTGCGATATGTGGATTGCGTACAAGGAAGACCAGCGGTTCAAGAACGTCGGGAACCAGCGGCAGCTATTCATCGATGACGACGTGGTAGCGGCGGTGAAGAACCTGACCCGCCGGCAGCACACGCCGAAGAAGCACGAGCAGAATCCGCTGATCAAGCGCGACCAGCCCTGGGAGGTGAATCCGTACTTTCGCACCAGTTGCTTCAGCGTTGTGCGTGACGAGGCCGACGGGCTCTTCAAGTGCTGGTACCAGGATTTCTATACCTACGGGACGGTGGCCAAGGACGACTACGACCTGCAGAGCCTGCGGGCGCGGGTCTACTACGCCGAGTCGGCCGACGGGCTGAACTGGACCAAGCCGGCCACCGGCATATTCGAGATCGACGGCCGCGACACCAACACCGTGTTCGGGCATCCGCCGTACCGGGAGGTGATCTGCCCGAACATCTTCCTGGACGAGCGCGACCCGGACCCGGCCCGGCGCTTCAAGATGGTCTATCTGTACCACGGTGAGACGGTGACCAACCCGAAAAAGGCTTACGCCGGGCAGATCAGCGGCGGGCTCTGTATGGCCGAGTCGCCCGACGGCATCCACTGGACGCCCTTCGCCGGGAACCCGATCGTCCCCGGCTGGTTCTCGGACGTGGAGATCATGTCCTGGGACGAGATCGACGAGAAGTACGTGCTCTGGGGACGCTACGGCGGGATGGCCGGCGAGAGCGATCACCCGGCGATGGATAACTGGTTCGGCCCGGTGTGGCCGGCCCGACCGGAGGGGACCTGGGGCGTGCGGAGGCGGATCTATCGCATCGAGAGCCCGGACCTGGTCGAGTGGAGCGAGCCGGAGTTGCGCTGGGACCCGGGCCCGGAGGCGAACCTGGACGACGGTTACTACGGCTTCGTGCACTGGCGCGCCGGGGAGATGCACCTGGGGCTCCTGGACGTGCTGCACCAGGTGGACAACACGATGGATATGTATCTGCACCACGGGCGCGACGGGCGGGAGTGGAATCGCTTCCTGGAGCATCGGCCGTTCATCCCCCACGGCGGACCGGGGAGCTACGACGAGTTCGGGGTGGAGACGACCTGCCGGCCAATAGAGGTGGGGGACGAGTTGTGGTTCTACTACGGCGGCATGAAGGTGCATCACGACTGGTGGGTGATCGGCAACGACGAAGGACTGGACGTGCCGGAGGCGATCGATCCGAAGATGGGGATGGACGGGCACCACCTGGCGCTGGCGACGCTGCGCAAGGATGGCTACGTGTCGCTGGGGGCGACGGTGCGCGAGGGGTGGGTGGAGACGAAGCCGGTGTACTCGACCCACCTGCACCTCTACATCAACGGTGCCTGCGCGCCCGACGGGCACATTCGGGTCGAGGTGATGGATACGTTCAACAACGTGTGGACGGGCTTCTCGCGGGATGACTGCCAGGCGTTCACCGGCGACGCGGTGCGGCACCGGGTGGAGTGGGCGGGCGGGGATGTCGTGGACGGGATCCCGGGCGGGGTGAAATTGCGCATCTGGCTGAAGAACGCGGAGTTGTACGGGTTCGAGTTCGGAGACTGACTGCCGGCAACCGGCTGTCGCCTGACCGGGGCGGCGTCGGCGGTGCGACGTAGGTCGGCGCCGGGAATCCGGCACGGTGCAGGAGGTTGGAATGGAAGGCAGAAGGCTGGGGACGACCGACATCGGGGCGGCCCGCCTCGGCTCGCCCGCCGCCCGCATCCGCTGCTGACAGCAGTCTGCGAAGCTGGCCGCCCGTCAATCGCGCTCACCGCCAGAGAAGACGGCTAAACCTAGCTGCCCTCCACCCGCCGCCGAATGCCGTCCAGCATCCCCCACTGCATCAGCGCATCCACTGGGACGACCAGCGCGTCCGTCACCCACGGCACCCACCACTGCCCCGAGACTCCACCCGCGTCCGGACGATCAGCCGCGTCGCCACCTCCACCTTCGTCGTCCCCAGGTTCGCCAGCCACGTCCTACCGGGCTTGCAGGATGCCGCCGCCGAACGGCTGGATGAGTGGCTATCGGGAGGCTAGGCGGACGCTCAGACGGGGTAGCACGAGGCCAGCTTTCGAGGCTGTCTCAGACCGGGCGTTAGCAAATTGTTAGCAAACGGGCAGTTCGCAGCGGTTGTGCAGATCGCGCCGGTGGTTGCCAAACCTGTGAAACGATGGTCCCCCCAGCAGGACTCGAACCTGCGCAC
>CAZVZW010000004.1:0-26667 GCA_964631365.1 uncultured Chloroflexota bacterium
GCTCGTCGGGCTCATAACCCGGAGGTCGTCGGTTCGAATCCGACCCCCGCAACCAACCTGGGCGGATCTCTGGGTAACCGAGAGACCGCAATTACGAGGACAGCTGGAATCCGTAAGCCGGGGGCCATCAACCCTGTAGACGGACGCCGCGAACACCCATCCACGCGCTCATATCAAGCAGACCGTTGAAACCCGAGCCCCTCCGTGCACTGCTGACGAATACGCCGACCCGGCGCGTGCGCACGACGTCGCCCGCTACCTCAAGCCCGACACCCGCTAAGTGCTCGGCGTCCCGGTGCCCGCCGTCCACGAGACCGCCGTCGGATTCGTCCGCGCCGCCGGCCTGCCCGAGGACCCGGATCTCCTCGATCGGCGGTTCGCCGGCTCATTTGAGGAGGCCCCTGCGCCGTCTTCTTCATGGGCACCCAGCCTGGCTACACATCTCGCCATTGGTCCTTCATCGAACGCTGGTGCGTGGCCCCCGATACCTGGGCGCTGGCCGACCCCATCTCCGTGATCCTCCTGGCCGGATTTCGCGGCGAAGGGATCATCGATGATCAACTTCTCCGTGCCTGGATCGCCACCGACGAGCCGTTCTGGTTCCGCCGCTTCGCCCTCGTTGGCCACCACCGCCATAAACCGCGGCGGCCCCGGCGGGCCCACCAAAGCCCGGCTACGCCGTCTCGGGCGCGAGCCGGTCTTTGGCGAGCCCGCTCCCGCGCTCACCCTCGAGTTCCTCGAGCACTGCATCCCGGACAAGCGCCACTCCATCCGCCTGGCCGGGCACTCCGCGTGCTCGTCGAGATCGAGCGTGCCGGAGTCGCTCGGTTCGTGCAGACCCATTGCGCAGACTTCACCCGGGCTATGCTCAATAAGGCCCGCCTCGACGACGACGGTCGGCGCAAGCCGTAACCCCCCCGGCGGCAGCGCTCCAATCAGCAACCCCAGAAAGGCCAACCCCCGAATGACGCTTCTCATCAGCGAAGGTGAAGTCGAGCGCCTCGCCGACATGCCGATGGCCATGGAGGCCGTGGAAGATGTCTTCCGGATGCAGAACAGCGGAGCCGCCATCAACTCTCCCCGGCGGCGCGTCAGCGGCGGCACCACCACCCTGCAACTCATGGGCGGCGCTGTTCCGGGCCTCGACCGCATCGGTTTCAAGGCCTACGTCGGCGGAGCTCGGTTCATAGTGAATCTTTTTCGCGAATCCACCGGCGAACTCGACGCCATAATCGAAGCTGGCCACCTTGGCCAGCTCCGTACCGGTGCCGCCAGCGGCGTCTCGGCGAAGCTCATGGCGCGGCCCGATGCCGGCGTCGCCGCCATCATCGGCAGCGGCTACCAGGCCCGCACCCAGCTCGAGGCCGTCGCCCACGCCCGCAAGCTCACCGCCGCGCGTGTGCACAGTCGCGACGCCGCCCGTCGCGGAGCTTTCGCCGCCGAGATGAGCTCCAAACTTGACCTCCTAGTGGTCGCCTGCGCCACCGGCCAGGAAGCCTGTGCCGGGGCCGACCTCATCGTCACCGCCACCAACAGCGCCGAGCCGGTCCTGGCCGGTGATTGGATCGCGCCCGGCGCCCACGTCATGGCCATGGGGGCCAACCGGATTCAAGCCCGCGAACTCGACGCCGCCGCGCTCGCCTCCTTCGACCTGGTCGCCGCCGACGACATCGAGCAGGCAAAGATCGAGTCCGGCGACCTCACCGCCGCCGTGGCCGCCGGCGACTTCGCCTGGGAAGACATCGTCCCGCTGGCCGACGTCGCTGCCGGCGCTGTCGAGGGCCGTGGCCACCCCGAGCAGCGGACGCTGTTTAAGTCACTGGGAATCACCATCTGGGATATCGCCCTCGCCGATCGCATCTACCGCGCGGCCCGCGCCGCCGGAGCCGGCTCCGAAATCTCGATGTGTCACACGGTTCAGGGCTGAAATCGGTCGGCAAACTGGGCCATCAGGCACTAGAATGCGGACTGGCCGCACGAACTTCGGCCGCCCCGCCCCCATCGTCTAGAGGCCTAGGACAACACCCTTTCAAGGTGTAGACAGGGATTCGAATTCCCTTGGGGGCACCGATCCACCGGCCCCGGAGCGTCGATCCCGGCGTGGACCCTACGAAGTCGACGTGTAAGTGCTGATCAGAAATACCGCCGCGTCCAGCTCCGTGTCGTGCCAGACATCCGGCTCGGCCCATTTCAGGTCACCCTCGGCGCTCCCGCTGGCAATCACCATCGTGCTACCCGCTGCCAGTTGTTGTCTGGCGGGAACACAGACCACTCGTCGCCGTTCTGGCTTACCAGCACCCACAGTGCCATGTCCACCGCAGAAGCGCCGCGATTCCTGATTGTGATTGTTTCCGCCGTCTTGTTCACCGATTCGATATCGATGATGTCCACCGGCACTGCCGTCGCTGTCGGCGTCGGGGTCACGGTCGGCGTCGCGGTTGGCGTGGCCGTCGGGCCGGAGCCGGGCCCGCCCGGGGCGGTCGGAGTCGGAGTCGCCGTCAGCGTGTGCGTGTGGTAAGGCAGAATGCGTTCCACAACAACCGACCGCGGGCGCCCCGGCTCGCTGGTGGGCGACAGGGTAGGAGTTGCCGGGATCGGCGTGGCCCGCAGACGGGGTGGTGGATTGGCCGCTTCCGCCAGCAGCTCGACGGGCACGCCCTCCACGGAGGCTTCCTCCAGCACCGCCGCCGCTTCGGCCTCCGCTTTCGCCGCCCACCTCCGCGCCGCCATCAGGACATCGCCGTGAAGACGATGGAGAGCCCGAGCATCGCCGGCAGCAGGCTCCGTCTTGCGGCTCCCGGCCAGGTCTTCACGACGATCAAACCCCGGGCAGCAGCCAATTCGCCAGCAGGATGGCGAACGCCGCCATAGCGATGAATGCGCCGATGACGATCAAAATCGTCACCAGGCACGAAAGCGGACTCGACGTGTTGCGTTTCGCCATGCTCGCTCCGGATGCTCGACACCGTCCCGGGATCTGCCGGACGGCTCATCGGATTCTACCCGCTCAAACCGCCGTTTCGTCCGCATCCGTGGCGGTCAGGCGGTTGGCGCTGGCCTCCAGTCGGTGCAACGTCCGCATCGACGCCAGCATTGCTCGGCCCGCGGTCAGCGGATTCCGGTCCTCCCGGATCGCGCCGACGAACTCCACGTTCTGCCGCGGAATCGACGCCTCGTTGCGGTCCAGGTGCTGCAGCGTGCCGTCGTGATTTGAAAAGTGGTCACCCTCTAGGGTGAAGGTGTCCTCCTCGCAAATGAAGCTCATCCGCACCTGCTGCTCCGGCACATGCGCGTTGTAGGACATCGCGTACGAGGCTATGCCCCCGCCCGCGAATTGCAGGTGTGCCCCCAGGTCACGGGGTATTCTGCCGTGGCCGCCCGCCGGTCCCAGCACTGCCTCCGCGCGCTCCGGCTCGCCGCCGAACAGCCCCACCGCGTCATCCACCACATGCCCCGCGTGGTGCCACAACAGGTTGTCCGTCCAACTGCGCCGCGAGCCCGCGAATCCCTCGTCCGAGCGCCGAAAGAAATGCCACTCGCAGTGGAGATGATGCAGATGCAATTCTCCTTCCGAAATCCGCCGTTTCAGCTCGCGAATGAAGGGCCGGTAACGGTGCGTGTGGCAGATCATCAGGGTCCGACCCGCGGCATCGGCCAGTGCGCAGAGTTCCTCCGCCTCGGCGAGTCCCAGCGCCATCGGTATCTCCAGCAGCACATGCTTACCCGCCGCCAGCGCCGCTCGCGTTTGCTCGTAGTGGACTTGGCTCGGCGACGCCACCACCACCGCATCGATCTCCGGCCGGGCCAGCGCCTCGGTCAGGTCCGTGGTCGCCAGCGTCGCCCCGCAGGTCCGGGCGAATCCCCGGGTCGGGCCGATTCGCCGCCCCATCACCGCGTCGATACGCACGCCATCGATCCCCAGCAGCGCGTCCCGGTGGTGCCCCGCGATCGCGCCGTAGCCGGCTATGCAGAAACGCATCCGCCTTCGCTACCGGTCTTCGATCCCGGGGATGCTCCGCCCCTCCTCAAGATCGATCCGTTCGCACATGCTGATCTTCTCCGCCAGGTGCGCTAGCCCCAGCGGCTCCAGGAAGCCGCGATGCCGCCCAATGAACTCCGCCAGCGCATCAACGAACTCATCGATGTCGATCTCTAGGAAGTCGGTCAGCACCTTCGAGAAGCCGGTCCGCGAGAAGTACTCGCCCACCGTCCCCGCCAGGTCGGCGCGCCCCTTGTCGATCGCCAGTGGCAGAAACGCGATCCCGTGCAGTTCTGCACGAGTGCTGCGGGGATATTCCTTTGTCAGGTCCATGCTCAATTCCGTTTCTCTAGCGGTTCTCGTCCCACTCAAGTCGCTCCACCGATGTCAGGATGTCCGCTAGGTGTCCGCGGCCGATGCCGGTCAGGTGCTCCAGGTGCCAGGCGATCTTCTCCGGCGTCTGCGCCCGTCGTTCAATTGCTTTCCGGTTGTAACGGGCGATCTCGAGAGTGCCGGGCAGCGTGGTGTTTTCGGCGATCCAGGCCCGAATGTCCTCGTCCGACGGATTCTCCCGCAGCGCCTCGAACAATTGCTCCGGCGTGATCCCCAGCAGGTCCAGCCCCGGGGCCGACTGCCCGTACCGAAACAGATACTCCCCCTCGGTCCCCGCCAGTTCGGCCCGAGCCTTATCGATCGTGCGCGGCAGGAACACCATATTGAGCATGCGCTCGTAGGGACTGCGCGGCACCCCGGTGGTCAGGTCGATCCCGGGCTCCGGCGGCTCGGTCTCCCGCCGGTCGTTCCACTCCAGCCGCTCCATCGAGGTCATCACCTTGCCCAGCGCGTCCAGGTCCTCCGTGATGCCGATCTCCTCCAGGTACTCCCGGTGTCGGCGGCGCGAGTCCGCGCCCTCCGGGCGACGCTCAATCATCGACTTGTTGAACGTCGCGATCTCAACATCCGTCCGTGGCGTCATCCGCGCCTCGATCCAGCTCCAGGCCGTGGCGTCACCGGTAAGTTCCGGCATCGCCGCCAGCAGGTCGTCCGCGTCAATCCCCAGCCATTCCAGCACCGTCGCCGAGGTCCCCACCCGCCAGTGATATGTCTCCAGTGTTCCGGCCAGTTCCGCCCGGACCTTGTCCAGCGTACGTGGAATGAGCACAATGTGTCCGAGCTTCGCGTACGGACTGCGCGGCGCCCTCGTAGTCAGGTCCATCCGGCCAGCCTTTCTGCCGGGACCCGTCTGCGGCCCGACGACCTGTGCGGAAAATCAGAGCGAATACGCTGCTGCGTATCCTAGCGACCGGCCGAATGGCGCACCATCCCGCCCTTCCACCAACATCCGTTCCCCCGGGATCCAAAAGAAAGGTGTCGTTTAGGAAGCTCGGCGACTTCCAGTTCGTTTCCGAAGACACCGAGATTCCCGGGCGGAGGACACTGGACAGCAGCGCGAAACCCGGTACGGCGCAGGGTCCGGCAGTGGTAGATCGGGGAGATCGAAGCAGATGGCGCAGAAAGTCAGCCACGAAGGGCTCACCCTTTATGCCGAGCTCATCAACCCGTTCATTCGGGCCATTCAGGATGTGCTCCAGAAGGAAACGCACTCAAAGGTCCTTCGGACCAGTAAGCCCACCCTGACCAAAGGCGGGGCGCTGGCCCACGAAATCACCTCCGTCATCGGACTGATCGGCGAAATCTCCGGAACGTTCCTGATTTCGGTTTCCGCCGAGTACGCCTTCTCATTCTTTCGCGAGATTGTGGGCGTCGAAGGCACCGAAATTGACGAGGTCGTCCTCAGCGGTATCGCCGAGCCTTCCAACACCATCGCCGGCTAGGCCGCCGAGTTCCGCGGCCTCTGGGAAGATTTCGAAGCCGTGCAGACCGCCGAATCGGTCTTCGCCAAAGCCATCGATCGCCTGCAACCGATGCTGCTCAACTACCTCGGCCGCGGCGACGCCTGGTGCGAGTACGGCATCACCGCCGATCAGGTCCGCCGGATCAACCGGCCCATCGCCGACGGCGTGCCGCGCCTCTGGGAATTCGCCGGCCGGCTAATCGACGACGCCGTCCGCCGCGGCTGGCTACTCGACTAGCTCCTTCCGCCCCGATCCGGCGAAGATCGACATCCCGCGCCCGACCGCCCTCAGTCCTCCGCCGGCGGCACTTCCTCGTCGGTCGCCGGCTCGTCCGCCTCCGCCCCGCCTGCGTCCGCCACGAACTCCCGCGCCAGCCGCGTCGCCGTCGCCGTGTCCGCCTGGTCCAGTTCGCCGTCCAGCACCAGCCCCAGCAGGTAGTCCTTGATCGGCTCGATCCACGGCCCGGGCTCGCGCGCAAACAGCTCCATCAGCCGCGTACCGTCCAGCGGGCTGTCCATCCGCGCCACATCCGCCTGACCGGCCAGCAGGTCGCAGCGCGCCGCCAGTTCTGCCACCCGCTTCAGGCCGTTCGCGATCCGCTCCGCGTGATAACTGGTGATATCCGCTCGCGAGAGCGCCAGCAGCCACGGGCGCAGTTCGCCCACCTCGCGCATGTACCGGCGCACGGCCCCGTCGGTCCAGTCCGACTCGTACAGATTCGAGCGCATGTGCAGCGCCACCAGGTCGGCCACCGTCCGCACCGTCTCCTTGTCAAAGTTCAGCCGATCCAGAATCTTGCGCGCCAGTCGCGCCCCCACCATCTCGTGGCGGTAGAAATGCACCCTTCCGCCCTTGGCGGTCATCGTCGCCGGCTTGCCGATGTCGTGCAGCAGGGCTGCCAAGCGCACCTGCGGATCCGCCGGCACCCCCGCCAGCACCCGCAGCGTGTGCGCCAACACGTCCTTGTGCTGGTGGCCATCGTCCTGCTGCGTCGAGGCGAGGTCGGCCAGTTCCGGGATGATAAAGCGAATGAGCCCCAGCTCAAACATGCGCAAGATTCCCGCCCCCGGCCCGTCCGACACTAGGACATGTATCAGCTCATCGCGGATTCGTTCCGCGCTGATGAACTGTAGGCGGGTGGCCCCGTCCTTGATCGCGGCGGCTGTTTTCGGATCAATTTCAAACCCGAGCTGTGTCGCTAGACGCACCCCCCGCAGCATCCGCAGTGGGTCTTCCGCGAATCGATCGGCCGGGTTCCCCACTGCCCGAATCGTGCGCTTTGCGATGTCCGCCGTTCCCCCGTGCGGATCGGTGATCTTGCCCGTGCCGATGTCCTGCGCGATCGCGTTGATGGTGAAATCGCGCCGCGCTAGGTCGTCCTTCAGGCTGTCGCCAAACTCCACCTCCGGATGTCGTGAGCTCTCCTCCGGATACCACTCCGCGCGGTAGGTCGTGACCTCCACGTTCAGATCCCCGAACACCGCTCCGATGGTTCCGAAGCGCGCGCCGACCTCGTAGACACTGTCGGGTTTGGCCTGCCGCAGCAGCCGCTTGATATCGTCCGGCCGCGCTGGCGTCGTCAGGTCCAGGTCCTTCGACGGTCTACCGAGCAGCCGGTCGCGAACCGAGCCGCCCACGAGATAGACCTCGAAGCTGCCCCGTTCGAAGACTGTTGCGATTGCGCCCAGTACGTCCATGTCGGCTAGCCGGAGCCGGGGAGTCCCTGCCGCACACGGCGGGTGATCATCGCGGCAACCCTTCCCGGATGATGGTGGTCGAACCATTCTAGGACATCCCGATATTGCTCCCGTAGCTCCGCCCACCCCGTCCGCACCCTGCGCACCGCCACGTCGGCCACAAACAGCAGCATCCCGACCGTCAGCAGCAGCGGCGCCAGCCTTTCCGGCGCCACCAGGCCGTTGCTGCCAAGAGCCCGCGTCGCGTCAGTCAGGGTTTCACCGCCGGTCCGGGTGGCAATCGCCTCCAGCAGCGGTCCCCCCGGCCGTCCCGGTTGAAACTCAATCGAGTACGGGACCACGAACCCGTCCTCTACCGGCCCGATTGTCGCCCCGTCGGGCCGACCCTGCTCAAGGACCAACTCGTACGCCCCGGGTTCGGCGCCATCGATCGTCGCTTCGTAGCGCCCCGGCGCGGTCTGTTGGAACACCAGTTCGATACTCTCCCCGGCCGGCGTCGTCAGGGCTCCCGTAGTCGGCAAGCCGTTGCGGAACCGTCCCGCGGCGTCCACCGAATCGACAATCACCGTCACCGCGCCGCCATCCGCCCGCGATCCCACCCGCAGCCCGGCCTGGCGATCCAGCCCGCCCGCCACCGTCCAATCGGCCAGGCCGCCGGCGAATCGCGCAAACTCCCCCCATTCCCGCCATTCAGCGGTCCAGGCGTCGCCGAAGTTCGAAGTCCACACCGCCACCCGACCGAAGCCGAGTTGCCACGTCGCCAGAATCGGGTCATTACTGTCCGAAACCAGCACCGCCGTTGCCTCCAGCCGCAGGCTCACCCGCACGAACCCGCCCAGGTACGGAATTGACTCGCCCGCTGCCACATCGGCGAACACCGCGCTCGCGCTCGCGACCCGCGGCTGATGGCGGCGATCCACCAGGAAGAAACTGCGTGCGATTTCCGTCTCCTGGGTCAGCAGCGCTGGAATCGAATTCGCGTCATCGGTTGCGTAGTAGCGCCCGTTTCCCGAGCGCGCCAGCCCCTCCAGCAGTTCCGTATCCGCGTCATTGCCGATTGCCACCGCCGACACCGAGATGCTGTCCCGCCGCGCCTGGCTGCTGAACGTGCGGAAATCCCCGTAGCTGGCCTGCCCATCGGTTATCAGGATCATGTGTTTCAATCCCGCCGTCAGGCCGGTCATGCGGCGGCGCGCCGTCTGGACCGCTGTGTAGATATCGGTACTGCCGGCAATCCCGATCCCCCGGATCTGCGCTTCGATCGCCGCGATATCATCCGGCGACTCAATCCGCGTCGGCGGCACGACCCACACGGCATTTACCGCAAACGCCAGCACGCCGATCTGATCGCCGGGTTCCAGCAGGCCCACCGCCTGGACCGCCGCCTCCCGGGCCAGTGCGATCTTGCTGTCCTCGCCGTGAACCAACGACATGCTCGCCGAGCGATCCAACACCAGCACCAGCGCCAGGCTCTGCTCCTCGTCGTCCGGCGGCCGCGAGCGCACGGGCAGTAACTCCTCAAGCGCCGTCCCCTCGTAGCCTCCGGGGCCAAACGAGTTCGGCCCGCCCGTCACGACGAGGCCGTGCCCGCGGATGCGCACAAACTCCGCCAGCGCCCCCACCTGCCCGGCGCTCAGCGCGCTCGCCGGCACGTCCGCCAGCATCACCGCCGCGAACGGTTGCAGCGCCGCGGCGTCCTCCGGCAGCCCGGCGGCCGCGATCTCCACCGTCCCGAAGCCCTGTGCGTCCAGCACCGTCGCCAGGCTTGCTGTCCCGGTTGGATCGCCCACCAGCAGGATCTCCGGCGGCGGCAGGACCCGCACAATCGCCTCGGCCACGTTGTTCTCGGTCAGTGCGTCGGCGTCGTCCAGAATTTCCGCCCGCAAAACCAACCGGCCCTCCTCCTCGGCAGTCACCCGGGTGCCCAGCGGATTCACCCCCGGCTGCACCTGCACCCGGGTGTCTGCCGCCAGCCGGTCCCCGGCCCACAGTCGCAGACGGATGTCCGCCTTGCGCTGTGCCACCACCACCACCTGCACCGCAAACGGCCTTCCCGGTGATGCGTAGGCCGGCGCCTGCACTGATTCAAAGGCCGTATCCGCCCGCTCCGGTAGTCGTGCTGGTACGAACGAGATCGGGACCCCCGCGTCCGCCGCCCGTGCCAGCACAGCGTCCAGCCCGTCCGGTGGGGTGCGCCCGTCCGTCAGCAGCACGATCCGGCCGGTTCCATCCGCGCCGATCAGCGCCAGCGCCCGGGTGATCGCCTCTGCCAGATCCGAGCCGCCCGTCCCCCCGGTGAATGACGCGCCCGGTGCTGATCCCGCGAACTCGCGAATTTCGGCCGGTAGGCGGGTCGCCCGGGCCTGGCTACCGAATTCGACCAACGCCACCCGCGATCCGCCCTCCGCCGCCGCGATTGCGTCCTCGACCCAGGCTTGCCACAGCGCCTGTTCGGCCAGCAGCACGCTATCCGACACATCCAGCACGAACACTGTCGTACCCCGGCGGTCGTTAGCAACGCTCGGACCCGCGATCGCCAGCACCACCGCCGCCACCCCCGTCAGGCGCAACAGCGCCGAGGCCAGTCGCCGGCCACCGCCCAGGCGGGCGCGGCTGGTCCACGCCAGGTAGCCGATCAGCGGCAGCAGCCCGAGTAACAGCAGCGCGACCGGCCGTTCGATGGTCATCGGCTCGCTGCCCGGGAGCGGTGAAACCAGGCCCACTCGGCCGCCATCAGTGCCAGCGCCAGTGCCGCCAACCACGGCCACGCCGCGAAGTTGCCCGCGTCCAGTTCCGCCGTCACCGCTGGCAGCGCCGGCGGACCGGCCCGCAGCGCGCCAACCGCCGTCAGCTCGAACGCCGGGCCCACGCCGAACACCTCCTCGGCCACCAGCCGCTCGCCCGCGTACTGCCGCAACCGGTACGGGCCCCCTTCCGCCAGCGGCGGTAGCGTCGCCGGGAACGGCACGGTCCATTCGGCGAAGGCCTCCCCGCCCGGGCCGTCGATCGTCACCTGCGTCGCCGCCGGATGCGGGCGGAATTCGACCGCCTGCCCCGGACGTAGCGCGCCCGCCGCCCGAATCGCCCGCGTCGGATCCGCCCACGCCACCGCGTTCTGAATCAGGATCGGGAAGGCCGCCCGCTGATCCAGGCCCAGCACCTCCGGGTCAAACCCGATTACCACTGTCGGCCGGCCCTCCCGGACTCCATGGAACATCCCCGCTTGATCGCCGACGAACAGATCGGCCACCGCCCAGTCCGGCACCGGCAACGCCGCTATCCGGCGCGTCTGTAGGTAGCCGGGATCGACCGCCTCCGTCAGTTCGCTCCGTGCCGCCAGCGGCGCCCCCGCGCCGGTCCCGGTCGGGCCCGATGGGAAGTGCGGGTTGTTGCTCGGCGGCGCGATGAAGATCGCGCTGGCCGCCGGTAGCGTCTCCGGCACGAACCCCACAAAAAGCAGCAGGTCCGCGCCGTCACCATCCACGTATGCGACCGGATCGACCGTTGTCGTGCTGAAGCTCGCCCCGGCCGGCAGGGCGCGCTCGTATACCCGCGGATCGACCGCCACGATCTGGATTGCCATCGGGCGGCCCGTCGCCGCCAGGAACGCCCGGTCGTCGCCGTCCGGCGCCAATCCGGTCCCGCGCAGGACCACACGGTCCACCTCGCTGCCCGCCGGGACCTCCACCACCTCCATCGCCCTTTTCCCCGCCGGGACGTCTACCATCTGCGTAACAATCTCTTCCTCTCCGTCCAGCAGCACCAGTCCTACCTCCACCGCCTGGTCAAGCGTGCTGCCCAACGTCGCCAGCACCTGTTCCCTCCCGCTCCGATCTCGGCGCCGGCTCACCGTCTCCAGCCCGACATTCGGCGGCGGATCGCCCACCGCGATCAGTCCCGCCCGGTCCATCAGCCCCGTTTCGACCGTCGGGAAAGCCGTATCCGAGAAGACCGCGATGCTGCCGCCGGCTCCGGCGGCCAGCACCGTCTGCGCCAGCGCCAGCGCCGCCTCCAGGTCGGCCGCCGTCCCGCCCGCCCGCAGCGTGCCCAGACGCTCATCTACCACCCCGCGATCGGTCTCGCGCAGCGCCTCCAGCCCGGGAGAACCCGCCGCCAGAATCACCGTGATCTGCGCCTCCCCGCCATTTGCGTCCACGAACTCCCGCGCCCGTTCAACGATCCGATCCATGGCCGTCATCCCCTCCACCGCCAGAGCCATCCGCGCCGACCCGTCGATCACCAGCACCAGGTCCGCCCGGGCGCGCTCCCGGGCCGGCCAGGCGGGGCGCGCCAGCGTCGCCACCAGCGTCGCCAACGCTAGCAGCTGCAACGCCACCAGCAGCCACCGCCGCACGATCTGCCAGAACGTGCTCTCCTGGGCCTCCCCCGGATCTCTCCTCCACAGGAGCAGGCTCGACACCGTGATCCGTCGGCGCTTCGGACGCAACAGGTAGAACAGGATCAGCAGCGCCACCAGTGCCGCCCAGCCAAACGCCTCCGGCGCCAGCCAGGTCACTCCACCACCTTCAACATCCGCAATCGCTGCATCACCACCTCCTCCACCGGCCAATCCGTCTCCAGCGCGACGTAGCGGATCCGCGAGCGCGCACAGGCGCTGCGGATTTCCTCCAGCCAAGCGTGGAAGTTCCGCTCGTAGATCCCGGCCGCGTCGGCATCACCGGGAATTACGAGCCGATCGGCCGTCTCGCAATCGACCAGTTCCACGTCCTCGCCCACCTTCGGCGCGATGTCCTCCTCGCGGTCCAGCACGTGCAGCAGTACGATCTCGTGGTCCATCTCGGCCAGCGCGCCTAGCCCCGACAGCGCACCGTCGGCCATCAGGTCAGAGATCAGGAACAGCACTCCCGGCGGCGCTCGCCGTGCGGCGAATTCCCGCAGCGCCGCCCCAAATTCAGTCGCCCCGCCACCGCCCAGCCCGGCCAGCAGGTCCAGCGCCCGATCCACCTGGCCCGCGCCGACCCCGGTCATGCTGTTCCGCAGCCGTTCGGCGAATCCCGTCAGCGTGATTGCGTCGCCGTCATTTAGCGCCACATAGGCCAGTGCCCCGGCCAGCGTTCGGGCGTAGCTCAGTTTGTTCGTCACGCCCCGATCCATCGATCCGCTGCAATCGACCAGGATATGGACATTCAGCGCGTCTTCGGCCTCGCGCAACTTGATGAACAGCCGGTCCGAGCGCGCGTAGACATTCCAGTCGATCTGCCGCACGTCGTCACCCGGCGAGTAGCGGCGGAAGTCCGAGAACTCGATCGAGGAGCCAGTCTGGCGGCTGCGTCGGGCACCGGTGTGAACACTGGCGTGGCTGCCGTGACTGGCGATGTGCAGATTGTGCAGCCGCGCCCGGAACGAAGTTCGCAGCCCAACCGTGTCGGTCATATGCGCTCCCGCGCCTGCCCCGCTCGGGCGGCCCGGGCTATGCGCCCTCCGGTCGAACGCCCATCGCGATCTCCTCGAGTACCGCGTCCGCGTCGATGGCCTCGGCCTCCGCCTCAAAGTTCAAAACCAGCCGGTGGCGCAGCGCCGGCGACAGTACCTCGCGAATGTCCTCGTAAGATACATTGAACTGGCCCGCCAGCAGCGCCGCTACCTTTGCCGCCAGCACCAGCGCCTGCGCGCCCCGTGGTGAGGCCCCGTAGCGCACGTAGCGCGTCGTGATCGCCGGCGCCTCCGGGTCGTCCGGGTGGGTCGCCTTCGTCAGCGCCACCGCATAGCGGGTCACATGCGGCGCGATCGGCACCTCCCGCGCCAGCCGGATCATCCCCTCCACATCACTCCCGTCCGCCACCTGCCGGGGCGCCTGCTCCTCGCCGGTCGTCGTCCGGCCCAGGATCTCCTCGAGTTCATCGCCCGACGGATAGCCGATCAGGACCTTGAAGAGGAATCGATCCAGCTGCGCCTCCGGCAGGGGGTAAGTCCCCGCCATTTCAATCGGATTCTGCGTCGCCAGCACATAGAACGGCGCCTGCAGCGCGTGGCTTTCCCCGGCCACCGTCACCGTCCGTTCGGCCATCGCCTCCAGCAGCGCCGACTGCGTCTTCGGCGTCGCCCGGTTGATCTCGTCCGCCAGCACAATATTGGCGAACAGCGGACCTGGCTCGAACTCAAAACCGCGCCGCCCGCCGCCGGACTCGCGGATGATCGTCGTACCCGTGATATCCGCCGGCATCAGGTCGGGCGTGAACTGGATCCGGCTGTATTTCAGGTCCAGCGTCGCCGCGATCGCCTTCACCAGCATCGTCTTGCCCAGGCCCGGCACGCCCTCGAACAGGCTGTGACCCCCGGCCAGCAGCGAAATTAGCACATGGTGGACCGCCCGGTCGTGCCCCACGATCACCCGCCCAATTTCGTCACGCAGCGATCGAGCCACTTCTTGGAAACGTTGCGTATCGGTGTTTTCGCTGCTCATCTGGGCTATTGGCCCGGAGAAAAGTAGTTGGCCACGATCCCGCCGGCGTCGATCGGCACCTCCGTCGCCACGTCCGGCTGCGAGACCGTGTACCCGTAGTCGCCGGCCGAAGGCTCTAGGCTCGGTTCCGGGTCGCCACCCGTCTGGACGTTCGGCGGCGCGAAGTTTTCCACCGTCGCATCCTCATCCGCTTCGATCTCCACGATCTCCAGGTTCCCGGCCGCGTCCAGCCGTTCGTCCGCGCCCAGCGCTTCGAGCTCGTCCGACTCCCGGCCCCGGGTGTCCGACTCCAGCCCCGGCGCGGTGCCGTTGCTCTGGCCGGCCTCGGGATTGATCTCCGAGGTCAGGCTCGCGTCTCCGGCCAATCCCGAATCCGCCGCCGCCGCCCCGCCCAGTTCGCCGATCTCCTGTTCCAGACCGGCGATGTGTTGCTGCAGGTCGTCCTCGGCGGCCAGCACCGGCGCCAGTTGCCCCACGCTGTTCGCTGCGTCGTCCAGATTGGCCGCCGCAACTGATTCCCGTGAGTTGCCCAGGGCCTCCGCCGCCTGCTGGAAGTGCGGACCCAGAATCGGGTCATCGGCCAGCGCCAGCGCCGCCAGTTCCAGATCACGCTGCAATTCCGCGCGCTCGCCGGCGTTCATTTCCGTCAATCCCGCTGCCAGTTCGCGCAGCGCCACGCCCGCCGCCGCCAGGTCACCGTTCTCCAACTCGCGCCCAAAATCGCGGCTCACGCTCGAGGTGCGCAGGTCCCGTCCCAGCTTCGCCAGCGCGTCCCGCTGCGCCAGCGCTTCCGGGTTCGAACTCAGCCTTAGCTGTTCCAGCGCTCGTTGCAGTTCCGCCAGGCCGTCCGCCACCTCCGGCGACGTCGATTCCGGAATTGCCGTCTTCGGCTGCCCTTCGGCTTCCGGCAGAGCCCCCTCGCCAGTTTCGACCGCTGGCGTCGCCGATCGCCCGATAGCCGTCCGCAAATCGACCCCCACCGGAGTTGCCAGCAGCCCGGCCAGCAGCAGGCCCAGCGCCGCCGCCAGCGCTAGGTCGGTTCGCGGGATCGCCATCCGGTAGGCCCCCCCCACGTCCGCCGCCGCCCCGTGCCGGCGGGCATCCCCTAGCTGCTGCTCCACCAGCGGCCCGCCCGCACCCGCGCGCACTAGGTGCACCGCCGTCGACATCCGCTCGTTTAGACCTAGGCCGCGATCCACCTGAATCGCGGCCGCCATCATCCCCGGTCTTCGTCGCCCCTGGCGGACCAGCAGCGCCGCCCCACCCGTCAGCCCCAGCGCGACCAGGAAAACCAGTCCGGTCCCGCCAAGTACCGGCTCGGCCAGCAGCCCCAGCAGGGTTCCGGTCAGAACCAGCGCCAGCGCCCTCGGCGCCAGCCGCAGCGTGTCCTGCTGCCGGATCCGTCGCGCCATGGCACGGACCAGCGCAAACAGCTCGGCCTCAGAGCCGACCTGGGTGGATTGACCGGTCGCGGCGGAGGTTTGCAAAACAGGGCCAGACATCTGAAACGGGTTCGCCGCCCGCCCTTCGCTACCCGCGATGAAGGATCCGGCGCGCCCCCGGTTTGGCAATCAATTCAAGATTAGCACTCGCCGCGACCGTCGCCGGCTAGCGCGTCGCCTTCTTTGCGGTTCGCCTGGCCGCCTGCCGCCAGGCCTCTGCCCGGTCCAGCAGTTCCGCTGCCGTCCGTGCCGCGCCCTCGCCCTTGCCGGCCATCGTCGCCAACTCTTCCCGCCGGCGGTCAGCGTCCAGCCGGACCACGCTGGTCACCACCCGCTCGTCGCGGGCCGCCTTCTCAATCAAGAAATGCGCGTCCGCAAAGGCGGCCACCTGCGGCAGATGGGTGATACACAGCACCTGGTGGCGGCGCGCCAGGAAGCCCAGCTTCTCGCCGATCACATCCGCGCTGCGCGCCCCGATCCCCTGGTCGATTTCGTCGAACACCAGCGTCGGCGTCGCATCCACCTCACTCAGCGCCGCCTTCAGCGCCAGCATGATCCGCGACACCTCCCCACCCGACGCCACCCGCGACAGCGGCATCATCTCCTCGCCGGGATTGGTCGATATCACGAACGTCACCCGGTCGATGCCCGATTCCTCAATGTGCAGTCGCTCATCAAATCCATCCACGGCAACACCATCCCCCGCGGTGATGGTCTCGAAATCAATCGCGAACCGCGCCGAGTCCATCCCCAGCTCGCGCATGTTGTTCACCACCGCCCCGGTCAGCTCTCCGCCGGCCTGTCGGCGCTCGGCCGACAGCCGCCCGGCCTGCTTAGCCATCCGCTTGCCGGCTCGTTCCAGTTCCCCCGCCAGGTCGCCGGTCCGCTCATCGGCGTTCTCCAGGCCGCCCAGCCGTTCGGACGCCTCCTCCCCAAAAGCGATCACGTCCTCGATCGCCTCGCCGTATTTACGCTGCAGGGCCTCCAGTAGATCCAGCCGTAGCTCGATCTCCTCTAGTCGGCCCGGGTCATCCTCCACCGAGTCCGCGTACGAGCCCAGATCGGCCGCCAGGGCGGCCAGTACCTCCGTCGCCGCTCCCAGCCGCCCCACTTCCGGCTCCACGCTGGCATCCAGTTCCGCCATCTCCTGCAGGTGCTCAAACGCTTCCCCGGCCAGATCCGTGGCTCCGGCACCGGCACCGTCCTCGGCGGCCAGGGCCCGCGCCGCCGTCGAGGCCAGTTCCACCAGCCGGCGGCTGTTCATCAGGATGAGGCGTTCCGACCGCAGCGCCTCCTCCTCACCCGCCTCCAGTCCCGCCGCCGTGATCTCTGCCACCTGGTACTGCAGAAGGTCCATCTCCCGCACCCGATCCCGGGCCTCCCCACGCAGCGTCGCGATCTCGCGCTCCAGTTCGCGATATGCCCGAACCGCCTGCCGCAACTCCTCCGCCGGTACCAGCAGCCCGGCAAAGGCATCGAGAAAATAGAGCTGCCGCGCCGGCTGGAACAGCGACAACTGCTCGCTTTGCCCCTGGATATCGACCAGCGCCGCCGTCACCCGCTGCAGCGCTCGCAACGGCACCGCCCGGCCGTTCAGCCGTGCGATCGAGCGTGACGGCGTGATCTCCCGCGACACGATCAGCGCCCCCTCCTCGCTCGCGATCCCCAGATCGGCCAGCGCCTCCCCGAGCCCGTCCGCGTCCGCAAATTCGAAGATCCCTTCCACGTAGGCCGAGCCCGCCCCGCCGCGAATACTCGCTGTCGCCGCCCGTTCGCCGACCAGCAGCCCGATCGCCTCGACGATGATCGACTTCCCGGCACCGCTCTCGCCGGTCAGTGCGTTCAGGTTCTCGCCAAACTCCATCGTCAGATCCGCGATCAGGGCGAAGTCCTTGATCCGGACGCTGGCCAGCACCGGCTACTCCGCGCCGCGGTTCGGCCGCAGGATCTCCGCCGGGATCGACCAGCGCATCTTGCTGGCCAGCACCGGGAAGAAGTAGTTCCGCGGCCTGAAGCGCAGGAAGCGCGCCCGCAATACCGAAGTCGTGCAGGTCACCACGTCGCCGTCCTGCATGCCCAGGTGTGTCTGCCCATCCACCGTCAGCCCCACCTCGTGCCGGGTCGTCACCGCCAGTTCAATTTGCGATCCGCTGTTCGTCAACAGTGCGTTCGAGGTCGTCAGGAACGGCGAGATCGGTACGATCGCCAGCGTCCGCGCCTCCGGGTGCATGATCGGCCCGTTCAACGCCAGCGCGTATCCCGTCGATCCCGTCGGTGTCGCCACCACGATCCCGTCCGCCGTGTACGTCACCACCTCCGCCCCATCAATCGCCACACCCACATCGATCACCCGGCTGATCGAGCCCCGTGCCACCACCAGGTCGTTCACCGCGATTCCCCGTGCCAGTTCCTGCCCGTCCCGCCGGTGCTGCCAGTCCAGCAGGATTCGTTCTTCCAGCCAGCCATCTTCCGAGACGTACTTGCCGATGTCCTCTTCGAATTCGGGTGCTTCGACCTCAGTCAGGAACCCGAGATTGCCGAAGTTCACACCCAGGCAGGGGATCCCGTGCGGGGCCCCAACCCGCACCGCCCGCAGCAGTGTCCCGTCCCCGCCCAGCGAGACCAGCAGGTCGGTGCCCGCAAAGTCGGTCGCGCTGGCGTCAATCTCCCACGACGACAGGCTCCAGACATCGTGGCCCAGGGCAGACAGCCTCTCGCAGGCCTGATCCACCATCGCAACCGCGCCCTTATTTCGTGGTTGAAATAGCAGACCTGCGCGCATGTTTCCCCGCCTGGCGATCCGACGCTCATCCGGCGTCGAAGGTAGCGCCCATTCTAGGTAGCCCCGCCGGAGCGGTCCAACCGATCACCGGCCGGCCTCCTACTCCGTGATCGTTCCCTTGGTGGATGGCACCTGCCCCGCCCGCCGCGGATCCAGCGCCGTCGCCGTGTCCAGCGCCCGCCCTAATGCCTTGAAGGCTGCCTCGCAGCGGTGGTGGTCATTGTTCCCGGCCAGGATCCGCACGTGGACGTTGGCCCTGGCCTTCCGCGCCAGCGAATCCACAAAGTGCGGGATCAATTCCGATTCCAGGTCCCCGATCTCGGCGTTCTTGAAATCGCCGTCGAAGGCGGAGTGTCCGCGCCCGCTCAGGTCCACCGCCACCTGGGCCAGCGCCTCATCCATCGGGACCGTCGCGTCCGCCATCCGGCTAATCCCGCGCCGGTCGCCCAGGGCGTTGTCGATCGCCTCGCCCAGCACGATGCCCACGTCCTCGACCGTGTGGTGCGAATCGATTTCCAGGTCACCCTCGGCTTCAACCTTCAGATCGAACATGCCGTGCCGAGCGATCTGCGCCAGCATGTGATCGAAAAAGGCCACGCCGGTGCTGATGTCACTCTCGCCGCCGCCATCCAGGCCAATCGTGATCCGCACCTTCGTCTCCAGCGTCTCGCGCGCCGCGTCACCCGATCTCAATGTTGCTCAGCCCTATCTATTTGGTCTATGGAAGGATTGTACCGGCTCCGACTCGCGCCGGTCGATTCAATCGGTGCTTGGCGACTCTTCTTCTGGCAGCCGGATCTCCGCCGCCCGCGCGTGTCCCTCCAGCCCCTCGTAGCGCGCCAACCGCGCCGCCACCGGCGCCAGCCCCCCGGCCGTCTCCTCCGAGAGCGCAAACAGGCTCACCGTTTTCTGAAAATGGGTCACGTTAACCGGCGAGGCAAACCGCGCCGTCCCACCCACCGGCATCACATGACTCGGCCCCGCCACGTAGTCCCCCAGCACCTCCGGCGAATGCGCGCCCACGAATATCCCGCCGGCGTTGTTGACCTTCGGGACCAGTGCCCAGGGGTCGTCGGTCAGCAGGCACAGGTGCTCCGGGGCGTACTCGTTCGCCAGTTCCACCGCTTCCTGCAGGTCCGCCACCACCCCGATCCCACCGCGGTTTCCCAGTGCCACCCGCGCGATCTCCGCCCTGGGCAGATCGGCCAGTTGCCGTTCCAACTCCGCCTCCACCGCCGTTGCCAGCCGCTCTGAATTCGTCAGCAGCAGCGGTGCCGCCATCGGGTCGTGCTCCGCCTGCGCCAGCAGATCGGCCGCCACCTCCGCCGCGTCGGCCCCGTCATTGGCGATCAGCAGCGTCTCCGTCGGCCCCGGCAAAGTGCTCACCCCGGCCGTCCCAAACGCCTGCCGCATCGCCAGAATCACAAAAATATTCCCCGGACCGGCGATCACATCCACGTTCGGCACCGATTCCGTTCCCAGCGCCAGCGCCGCGATTGCCTGCGCGCCGCCGATCGCATAGACGGCGTCCGCTCCGGCGATCCTCGCCGCCGCCAGCGTCACATCCGGCACGCTTCCGTCCGGCCCGCCCGGGCTCGCCACCACCAGCCGCCCCACCCCCGCCACCGTCGCCGGGATTGCCGTCATCAGGATCGATGACGGATATGCCGCCCGGCCGCCCGGCGCGTAGACCCCCGCCCGCTCCACCGGCCGGAACAGTTGTCCGACCCCCATCGCGTCGTCCGTCCAATCCTTCGGCGCCGTCTGTTCGTGGAACCGCCGCACCCGCTCCGCCGCCATCTCCAGGTCGGCCCGCAGCTCCGGCGGGATCCGCCCCAGCGCCGCGTCGATCTCGGGGCGCTCAACTTCAAGACGCTCCGGGACCGTCTCGCCCACCGCCGCCGCGATCCGGCGCACCCCGGCATCCCCGTCCTCGCCCACCTCCGCGTAGACCCGCCGTACAAACTCTTCCGCCGTAATCGCCGCGCCGAACACCGCCTGGAAGCGCGCCGCCTCCGCCGGCGGAATCTCAACATCCAGGATCGACCTGCGCTCCAGGATCGCGCGCGCCGCCGCCATTCCCCGCAGAACCCGCACCCTAACTCTGCCTCCGTGGGCGCCCGCGATCCCCGCTGTCCAGCTCGATCGTTACCGGGCCGTCGTTCACCGCCGCTATCTCCATGTGACTCCCAAACTCCCCCGTCGCCACCACGATCCCGGCCGTCTCCAGCTGCTCCCGCAGATGATCCAACAGCAGCACCGCCCGCTTCGGTTCCGCCGTCCTGGTGAAGCTCGGCCGCCGGCCCTTGCGCGTATCCGCCAGCAGCGTGAACTGCGAAATCAGCAACACCCCGCCTTCGCGATCCACCACCGAATCGTTCATCCGCCCATCCCGTTCAAAGATGCGCAGGTTGGCGATCTTGCCCGCCACGTACTCGGCGTCGGCCGTTTCATCCGTGTCCGCCACCCCGGCGAAGACCAGCAGCCCGCCCGCGATCTTCCCCACCGTCCGCCCCTCCACCGACACTTCCGCCCGTGAGACCCGCTGGATAACCGCCCGCATGGCCCGGGGCTACGTCTCCGCCTTCGCGGCTCCATCCGACATCTTCGCGGCTCCATCCGACGTCTTCGCCGCTCCATCCGACATCTTCGCGGTCTCGCCGCCGTTGCTGCCGGAGGCCTCAATCGGCTTCGCGTCCGCCTTCGAGCTGCTCGGCGAGTCCTCCTTAGAATCCTTCTTCGCCGCCTGCTTGTCCGCCTTCGGTCGATTGTCCGTGGCGTACCAACCGTTCCCCTTGAAAATGATCCCCGCCGGGAAAATGCGCCGGCGCAGTTCATCCTCGTCACAGCTCGGGCAGCGCTCCAGCGCATCGTCGCTGAAACTCTGCACCTGCTCTAATTCGTGCTCGCAGTTGTCGCACACGTAGGCGTACGTGGGCATCGCTAAATCCTCGCGTGTGGTGTCGTCCTGGTGGCCAGCCGGCGACTGCCGGAACCGAGATTATACGCTGCGACGCAAGCCCCCCGGCCCCCTTCGCGCCACAGCGACTCTCGTGCGCACCTCCACACAACCCGGTATACTTTGCACTCGATCCGGGAGGGGTGTTGTACGCGGCAGGAGCTAGCGCCCGAGTGATTATTTTCCAGTGGTCGGCCGTAGCCGCCGAGGGTTGCACCGAGCAGGTGTTGGGGGTGGTGCGGCGGTGGGTACACACCGACCTGATCGAGCTTGGCTGGCCTCCCGGCCGCATCTTTCGGGCCGCCGGCCAGCGCGGCTCGATGACCATCGAGCACCACTTCGACGACATGCCCGGGTTCGAGCGCGCCTGGGAAGTCCTCCGCAACAGTGAAAAGGCCCCCGAGCTCTGGGCCGAGCTCCAGCCCTACCTTGTTGACGACAACGTCGACCGCCAGCTCTATTCCGTCAGCTACGCCCGCGACCGCTCCCGCTAACCGCCCCGGCCAAGTTCCGCCAGCTCGCACAGGGGTGAACTGTCGCCTTCCGCCAGGTGCCTCGTCTTGGTCCGCCGCTAGCCCGCGAGCCCCTCAGCGGCGTCCCGGCGCAGCCCCAGCAGTCGCTCCAGCACTGTCGCCACCTCCCCCTGCCCCGCCAGACGGAACTCCGCGGCCGTCGCCCCCGCTCCGACCTTGATCCCCACATCGGTCGCCAGCAGCGCCGCAAAAGCATCCTCATCGGTCACGTCATCCCCAAGAAAGACCGTCACCGCGGCGCCGGATTCGTCCCGCAGCCGTGCCAGCGCGTCGCCCTTATTCACGCTCGACGTGGATAGTTCGACCACCTTCTTGCCCTCCCGCGAAATCAGCCGCGGGTCTCGGGCCGGGCCCTCGGCCACCAGCGCCAGCGCCGCCGCTACCCGCGCCGGGTCGACATTGCGATAGTGAAACGCCACCCCGGTCGGCTTCGGCTCTACCTCTGCCCCGGCGAAGCCACCGGCGATCGCCCGCAGCGCCGCGACCGCCGCCGCCAGCGCCTCGACGGCAGCGGGCTCCTCCCCGCCTTCAGCGGCCGGTCCGAACTCGGCCCCGTGTCCGCCGATCAACTCGATCCCCGCCGGCGCCCCGGAGAGCCTCGCCAGTTCCGCCCGCGATCTTCCCGAGAGCAGCGCCACCCGCGTGTCCGGCAACCCGCTCAACTCCACCAGCGCTCGCAGCGCCGGTGCGTCCGGAAATGCTCGTGCCGGGTCCGCGACCATCGGCGCCAGCGTCCCGTCATAGTCGCTGGCCACCAGCAGCACCTCGACCGTGGCGGCCCCCCGCAGCCGCCCCGCCAGCGGCGTCAGGCGCCCAGCTCTCCCAGGCATTTGCGGGCCCAGTCGTAGATGTCATGCCGCTTCACGTAGCGGCGCAGCGCCACCATCCGCTTCTTCATATCCGCCTCGGGAAGATCCACCGCTTGGGCCAGCGCCCCGGAAAGCCCGTCAACATCATGCGGATTCACCAGCAGCGCCTGCGAAAGGCTTTCTGCCGCTCCCGTGAACTCGCTCAACAGCAGCACCCCGGTGTTGTCCTTCCGCGTTGCCACGTATTCCTTTGCCACCAGGTTCATCCCGTCGCGCAGCGGCGTAACCGCCATCACATCCGCCAGCAGGTAGTAGGCCACCAGTTCATCCTGCGGCAGGTTCCGATACAGATAATGCACCGGCACGTGGCCCGGGTGCCCGAAGCGGCCGTTGATGTGGCCCACAATCTGCTCGATCCGATTGCGCATCTCCGTGTACTCGCCCACGCCCTCCCGGCTCGGCACCGCCACCTGGATGAACACGAACTCGTTCTCGCGCCCCGGATTTCGCTCCAGCAGCGTCTCAAACGCCCGCAGCCGGATATCAATCCCCTTCGTGTAGTCCAGCCGGTCCACGCCCAGTAGCACCTTGCAGTCGTGCACCTCGCGGCGCAGCGCCTCGGCTCGCGCCACCGCCAGCGGTGATTCCGCCAGCGCCGCGAAATGGCCCGTATCGATCGCGATCGGCGCCCGCTGCAATTTGATCGTGCGATCCCCGTACTCCAGCACCTTGCCGCGCCGCCTTGCCGACGTGAACCGCTGCGCTGCCCGCGCGAAATTCGCCAGCCCCGACGCGGTCTGGAACGCAATCACGTCCGCGCCCAAGATCCCCTCGATGATCTGCGTCCGCCAGGGAAGCTGCGCGAACAGTTCCACCGGCGGAAACGGAATGTGCAGGTAGAAGCCGATCGTCACGTCCGGGCGTTGCTCGCGCAGGTACCCCGGCACCAGTTGCAGTTGATAGTCCTGCACCCAAGCGATGTCATCGGGATTCACAGACCATGCCGCCTCGCGGGCGAAACGTCGGTTCACCTCTTCGTACGGGCCCCACCAGTGCCGGTGAAACTCCGGCGTCCGCACCGCATCGTGGTACAGCGGCCAGATCGTCCCGTTGCAGAAGCCGTAGTAGTAGTTCTCCATCTCTTCCGCCGAGATCGGCACCGGGCGCTGTTCGATACCGCCATGGCTGAAGTTCTCGATCTCCTCGTCCGCCACCCCCGCCCAGCCCACCCAGCAGCCGTCGCGATCCTGCAGGAACGGCGTCAACGAGCTAACCAGCCCGCCCGGGCTCGTCTCCCATTCGGTCGAGCCCTCGACCCTCCGTACCGGCAAGCGGTTGGCGACGACTACGATCCGTTTTTCCGCGGTATTCATGCAGTCAAAACCGGGTTCCCGGCGTCGCCGTCGCCGCCGCTTTTGTGAAGGGGTCAAAGTGCCGCTTGCGCCGCCGTGTCACGACCCGGCCGGGCGCCCCCTGATCATAGGCTTCACCACCCCCGCCCACCACCCGGCCGCCCACCGGGCCTCTCTCGCGCACCTTCGGGCCAACCCGTCCGCCGGTCCTGTTGGTAGCATTGGGCACGAATCCAGCCCGCGCCCCCTCCCCGGGGCGCCTTCCCTCGGGGGCACTGAACGTGGCGGACACAGTTGGCGTCGGGATTATTGGAGCTGGCAGCATCGCGAACATGACCCACATCCCTGGGTACAAGGGCCTGTCGGAAAAAGTACGCCTGATCGCCGTGGCCGACGTCCTTGGCGAGCGTGCCGACAAAGTCGCGGCCGAGCACAATATCCCCATGGCCTTTGACGAGTACAGTCGCCTACTCGAACTGGAAGAAATCGACATCGTCAGCGTCTGCACCCCGCCCGTCGCGCACATGGCGGCCACCATCGCCGCCCTCGAGGCCGGCAAGCACGTCCTATGCGAAAAGCCGATGGCCATGAACGCCGCCGAATCCCAGAAGATGATCGACGCTGCCGAGAAGTCCGGCCGCAAGCTGGCCATCGGCTTCCAGTCCCGCTTCTCTGACAGCGCCGTCGCCCTCAAGCGCCTCATCGACGGCGGCGAACTCGGCGACGTCTACTACGGCCGCGCCGTCTACAACCGCCGCCGCGGCATCCCGTCCTGGGGCATGTTCTATTCCCGCGAGCAGAACGGCGGCGGCCCGCTCATCGACGTCGGCGTCCACGTCCTCGACCTGGCCCTCTGGCTGATGGGCAATCCGAAGCCGGTCTCCGTGCTCGGTTCCGCCTACCGCAAATTCGGCAACCGCGACGACGTCTTCAACCGCTTCGGCCCCTGGAACCACACTGACTACGACGTCGAAGACTTCGCCACCGCCATGATCCGCCTTGAGAGCGGCGCCACTCTAAATCTCGAGTGCAGCTGGGCGCTCAACATCGAAGAAGATCTGCAGAGCGTCGTCCTCTGCGGCGACGAAGGCGGGGCCCAGCTCCATCCCCTCAAGGTCTTCAAGGACGACGGCCAGATGCTGGTCGACTGGGACCCGCAGGGGCTCGCCGACACCAACTACATCGAGATGCACGCGCGGTCGCTGGCGAATTTCGTCGACGCTGTAATCAATGACACCGAGCCCCTGGTGCGGCCCGAGCACGGGCTCCACGTCGCCCAGATCGTCGATGCCATCTACCGCTCCAGCGAGACCGGCCAGCTGGCCGAGATTTGACCGCCGCCCCGGCTGCGGGCGCCGGCCGGAGACTGACAGCGAGCTTCGTCGCCCCCGCAAACGGACCGACGCATGAACCTCCGGCGAGGTTGGAAACAAGCTAGACGGGTCGCGGCCCGGAGCCTGGTCGCCGCAACGCCGCCACGAACCGGCGGGATGGCCCGGCGCGCCCTGGTCGCCCTCGCGGCCCTCGGTCTGCTGCTCACCATCGCCGCCGCCCCGGTCGAGGCCGCCGCCGCCCATTGCGGAGCCGGAGAATCGCCCCAGTTCCGATTCGACTTCGCCTTTCTCAAGAGCCAGATCGGCGACACCATGGGCGAGCCGCTCGAGTGCGAGCACGGCAACCCCGACAACGGCGATACCCTCCAACAAACCACCACCGGCCTGGCGTTCTATCGCCAGCACACCAACACCCCCACCTTCACCAACGGTTGGGACCACTGGGCTTGGACCGCCTCCGGGCTCGTCTACTGGGTCGGAAATTCCATCGATCCACCCGGCGTCTTCGTCCCCACCCCAACCCCCTCCCCCTCCCCGACCGTCGACGAGTTGCCCGCCCCGCTCGCCGCCATCGACGAGCCGGCCGGCGACGTATCCGCCGCCCACGGAACCGTCCTCAACATCCGCGGTCACGGCATCGCCGCCCCCGGATTGCAGATCAACGGCTACAGCTGGGGATTCAACGGCGTCGAGGTCAGTGGCAGCTCCTCCTTCACTTGGATCGTCGACGAGCCCGGCATCTTTACTCTCAAAGTCCGTGACGACCGCGGCGTCTGGAGCGAGGCCGCCGCCAGCGTTCGCGTCCAGATAGACGCCCCCACCCCCACCCCGCAGCCCGACCAGGTCGCGGCCGCCTATCTGGCCGTCGACAGCGACTGCGACTGGAACTGGTCCCTCGGCCCCGCCAACGTCGTAACCTCCTTCCCGGACTACATGGGCGAGCAGTGGTGCCTGGTCGCGCAGGTCAACTTCTGGCCCTCCGACTCCGGTTCCCTCAGCCGCTGGCACTTCGGTGACGGCAGCATCGAGCGTACCGCTTTCTTCAATCCCTGCCCACAGACCGCCTGCGGCCCCGGCTGGATTCGCGACACCTGGTATTGCGGCGCCGGCGCCTACCAGTGCTCCCTGCCCGCCGGCGACGGCTACGTCGAGCTCGAAGTCGATGGAGTCGTCGTCAAGACGGTGGCATTCTCCGTCGGTGCCGCCGTCACCACCCCCCTGGACCCGGGTGGCGGCGGCGAGTCCCCGTCCGCGCCTTCCGATCTCCAGGTTGCCATCGACTTCCTCGCCGGCTACCAATCCCAGGTCCCACGCATGGACGAAATCGTCGCCACTCTCTCCGCCATGACCTCCCGCACCTCCTACCAGGCGATGCCCGCCAACGTCCTCGGCAGCTACTCCGGCGGCTGGATCACGCTGAACACCGATCTGCAATCCGAAACCCTGGCGGTCGTCGCCATGGTCCTCGCTCATGAGGGGCAGCACGCCCTCGACGATCTC
>CAZVZW010000004.1:26767-30427 GCA_964631365.1 uncultured Chloroflexota bacterium
TCTCGGCCCCGGGCAGGCGTGCTACGACGCCGAGGTCCGCGCCTTCACCGTCCAGGTCCTGCTCTGGTCCTCCATCTACGGCATCGACGGCAAGCCCGCCCCTCTCACCGGCATCGAGGGCAATTTCAACTATTTCCTCGATCAGTTCCTGCGCTCGCCGCTTACCTTCGTAGAGACGATCATCGCGCTCTACGGGGAGCAGTGCGGCTAGCCTTCGAGCCCTCCCCCTATCCCCGGGTCGCGACGGTCACGCCCTCCAGCACCAGCGGCGGCGCGCACAATCGTCCCCCCACCCACTCACAGCGCCCGCCGATCCGCCCGATCTTCGCCAGCAATTCATAGGTATTGCCCGAAATCAGCGTGTCCTTCAGCCGCCCTACGATCTGCCCCTGCTCGATCTTGAAGCCCAGCAGCAGGTTCCCGCCGAAGTCGCCCCGCAGCACATTTGCCTGTCCCCCGCCCAGCAGGTAGTCCGCCAGGATCCCTTCCTCGATATCGCCGATCAGGCCCCCCAGCGACCCCTCCCCGCCCCCCACCACCATCGCCGACGAGCGCGGTGCCGGCGTCGCGCCATAGCCGTTCCCGGTGCTGGTTTCGCCCAGCTTGCCCGCAGTCTGCAGGTCAAACAGGAAGCTCTTCACCACCCCATCCTCGATCAGCGGCACCTTCCGGGTTGGCACGCCCTCATCGTCGAACGGGCACGAAAGCGGGCTCCTGTGCAGCGTCGCGTCGTCGGCAATCGCCAGCCGCTGGTCGAACACCTGCTCACCGATCTTCCCGACCAGTGGCGAGGCCCCCTGCTCGATCAACTTCCCGTTGAAGCCGGCTCCCAGCGCCGGCCCCAGCGTCATCCCGAACGCTATCGGCGTCAGCACCACCGGCAGCGTGCCCGTCGTCACCGTCGCCGAATCCTTCGCCAGCTCCAGCTTCTCCGTGATTTCGGCGTAGATGCGATCGATATCGAAATCCGGCCCGCACTCCACCTGAAACGAATACACATCCAGCACGTCGGTCCCGCGCACCAGGTTGGCGCTCACTGAGCCGCCATAGCTGCTTCGCTCGTAAGCCAACTCGCCGGCTCCCCCGACGATCACCGTGCGTTCCACCTCCTTGTCCAGGCCCACATCGATGTTCAGATCCGGCTCGTGTTGCCGCAGCAGGTCCACGATCTCCCGGCCCGTCTCCACCATGTCCTCCACCGCGTGCGCCGGCGTACGCGGATCGAACACATCTACTTCCGGGTTCGCCGCCGGGTCCGCGAACTCAAACCGGGCCTCCGGGCCGAATTCCGCCGCCGCCAGCGCCGCCTCAACAACCCAGTCGGCATCCTCGAACTTGCTCGTCGAGGCGATTCCGACGCGTCCCGAGTGGATGATTCGCAGTGTCAGCGACCGTGCGTCGCGGGTTTCGAGTGTCTTCAGCTTGTTTGCCGCGAACCGCACTGGCGTGCTGCTGCTGGAGCGCAGGTACACCTGCGCCGCGTCCGCTTTCAGGGCCGCCTTCTCCAGCACCTCCCGGTGAAACATCACACCCCTCCGATCACGCAACGCACCAGCCGCACGTGGGGCGAGCCGTTGCCCACCGGCAATCCCGACTGTCCGCCCTTGCCACAGTTCCCCCCGCCCGGGTCCCACCGGAAATCGTCCCCCACCGCGTCAATCGCCTTCAGCGTCTCGAACACGTTCCCCGTCAGCGTCACCCCGCGCAACGGCTCCGCCAGTTTGCCCTTCCGGATCATGAAGCCTTCCATCGCCCGGAACGTAAACATCTCCATCGCCGTCTGTCCGCCCAGCCAGTTCACCGCGTAGATGCCTTCATCGATGTCGGCGATCATGTCCGCGAAGCTCGTCTCCCCGGCCTCGATCGAAGTGTTAGTCATGCGCACGATCGGCGGATGGCGGTAGCTGGTCGCCCGTGCGTTGCCGGTCGGTTCCTCGCCCATCTGCCCGGCCGTCTCCCGCGAATGCAAACGCCCCACCAGTCGCCCCTCCCGGATCAGGTAGTTCTTGCCCGCCTGGACGCCCTCCGCGTCGTAGCGGAACGAGCCGCTCAATCCCGGCTCGGCCGCCGAATCAACCACGTTCAGGATCGGCGGCCCGAACTCCTTGCCCAGTTCCAGCAGTTCGCGCAGCGGCGGATTTTCATAGACATGATCCGCCTCGCTCAGGTGCCCGAACGCCTCATGGATGAACACGCTGGCCAGCGACGGGTCCATAACCACAGTGAACTCACCGCTACGCGCCGGACTGGCCGCCAGCAGGTCCACCGCCCTCTGCCCCGCCCCGGCGAACTCTCCGTGCAATCCCTCGATTGCCCCGTAGTCGCTCGTGCTCGTCCGACTGGTGCGCCCGGTCTGAATGTCGCCGCCGTCGCGGGCCGATATCGAGCCCGCCGCCCGCACCTGCATCCGATCCTGCTCGATGTAGCTGCCTGCCGAACTCGCGAACCGCACCCTCCGAAACGAATCCGAATAGTAGATTTGCGATGTCTGGATCTTGTCCGAGACTGACAGCGCCGACTCCACGTACCCGTCCATCAGCGCCTTCTTGTCCGCCAGCGAAACCTCCGCCGGGTCCTTGACGACATCCGCCCGCACCACTTCCGTTGCCGGCTCCACCGGTGCCAACCGCGTGCCGTCCCGGGCCGCTAGGCGAGCCTGGCGCACCGCCAGCGCCACCTTCTCCTCCAGGCCGTCCAGTTCGTTGAACGACACAAACCCCCACCCCCCGTCCACCGCCGCCCGGATGTTCCCCCCCAGCGCCGCGCTCGAACCGATGCTCTCCAACTCGCGCATCCGATAGCCGATATGCGTCGAGGTCGCGTCTTCCACCCGGATTTCGCAGTAGTCCGCATTCAGGCCCTGCACCGCCGCTTCCAGTCTCTCGCGCACGCGCTCTTTCCCAAATCCTTGAATTGCGTCGTACAACAGCGGCCCGGCCGCCAGCGTTGATTATATTGCCGGTCGCCGGGCGCGCCGACCTCCGACATTCCATCGTCGGTGTCCCGGACCCCGGCGCCCGGTCACCGGACGGCTCCTGGTCAAGGTATTCTCGGTTGTTGGCCGCCACCGCTTCGGCATCTGGAGCACCGGCGACGTCGCTTGCCACCGAATCACTTGAGGTGAGATTGAAGGACTGGCGCATGCCGCTGCTGCTTTCCCTGGCGGTGGTTCTGGCGAGTTGCAACGAGTCGTCCGCACCGGCGGCCACCGCCGTAGCCCCCGGCGTCGTTGCCTCCTCCACACCTACGACCGCGCCGTTGCCTTCCGCCGCCCCTTCCCTCGCCGTCCCGGCCCCGACCGTTCCGTCCGCCACCCCGGCCCCGACCCCGCTTCCCGTCCCCACCGCGACCCCCGCCCCCACCGCGACTCCCACGCCGACAAACACCCCGACCGCCACCCCGAGTCCCACTCCCTATCCCCCCTCCGAATTCATCCTTCCCGGGTTCACCGACCAATACCTCTCCTTCCAGCCCACCGGGGTGCACTTCATCCGCGACTTTCCCGACGGGATCGGCAACTTCGTCGATCGCGCTGTTCTCGAGGGTCGCGTCAGTTACGACGCCGGGATGTCCGCAATCGATCTCCTCTGGCGCCTCGAGGGTTACTCCACCGTCGAGTGGCGTTTCGTGCTCGTCGACGGAAGCGCCTACCTGTCGGTG
>CAZVZW010000004.1:30527-38587 GCA_964631365.1 uncultured Chloroflexota bacterium
CTCCACCGTCGAGTGGCGTTTCGTGCTCGTCGACGGAAGCGCCTACCTGTCGGTGATCATCGACGGGGTGGCGACCGGCTGGTTCCGATCGAGCGCCAACCGGGAAGTGATGAACCGGGTGACCGCCTTGCTCCCGCCCCTTGCAACGCTCCTCAGTTGGGAGTTCATCGAAAACGGGTCCTGGGAGCGGCTCGACGGCGCCGAATGCGGCGGAGCCTCCTGCCATCGCTTCAGCCAGTCCTTCGATGATCGCGAGATCATCCTGGCCGTGGACCAGACATCTCTCCGACCGGCCTCGATAGCGGTGCGCACCGGCCCCGCCGGGGGGCGCTACACCCGTGCCACCACCGAGTTCCTCGCCTGGGACCCGGGGCCGGTCCTCGCCCCGACCGGCGCAACCGCGGCGGTCGACCCGGCGCGGCTGGGCTACGAGGTCTTCTATCCGCTGGTGCTACTGGGAATAGAATCCGCGGAGGATGGCAGCCTGTCGCTCCTCAGCTACCTGATCACCTAACCTACCGTGATCCACCGACCGGTGCAGCAACGATTCGCTCCCTCACTCTTCTCGCGCTTCTCGTCGTCGGCCTCGCCGGTTACAGTGAGCAACTGGTCCCCTTCCAGATGGCCGACGTCCGCACCGCGATGGTCGAGTCCGACATCGCCGGACCGCGGGTCAAGGGATCCATCGCCACCGAGCAGGTCGACGCCGCCAGCATCGAGATCACCTGCGACCGGGCCAGTACCACCGAGTCCTTCGTTTTCGACATCGACGGTGATCTGGACGTGCGCCTTGAGTTCGTCACCACCGGGACCGGCCTCTACATGCACGGCGAGGCCGGCGGCAACAGCCCCGGCTGGGTCGGCGCGGTCGAAGACGACGTATCCGGCCCGCAGATCTCATCCATGGGCAACCCGGCCGGGTTCTTGCTGCAGCCGGGAATCTTCGACACCACCAACTGGACCTACATCGACGAAGCCGCATGCGGGGGTGGCAGATGCCACCACGTCCAGGCCCTCGCCGACGTCACCCTCGACCTCTACCTCACCAATCCCGGCTACGTCCCGGTGAAGATCGTCATGACCGCCGAGCAGGCCAATCCCCCCGAGGTCACTCTTGAAGTCACCGGCTGGGACAAGGAGTTCGACATCACCGTCCCCGAGGACGCCGTCGAGCTGCTGCCCGAGGAATTGAGCCTCGTCATGGCCGACTACTTCCAGGCCATTTCCGCCAGCCTCGGGCAGTAGCCCGGCCCATCCGGCGGGTCCTCGGGCCGGTGTACAGTACCCCTACTTGAGGTCACCGACCGCCCTGGAGGGTTCCCCAATGCGTCGCCCCATCGCGCTTATCCTGCCGGCCCTGCTGGTGCTTTTGCTCGCCGCCTGCGGCTCCTCCGATGCCTTCAGCGACGAAGAATTTCAGAAGCAGGTCATCGATACTCCCCCGGAGGGCGTCAGCGTCAGTCTCAGCGGCGCCCTGGAGGGTGAAATCCCCGGCGTCGAGTCGGCTGAGATCATGGCCACCATCAACCTCTCACCGCCGGCTATGCAGCTCAGCCTCGAAATGACCGGCGCCACCTCGGTGAAGCTCGACATCCTCCTCCTCGAAGGCGCCGCCTATCTCGACGTCGGCCGTGGCTGGTTGCAGGCGCCCGGCGGCGAGGATATGGCCGACCTAGCCTCCGAGTTCGGCGGCGACCTCAATCCCGAGGACCTCACTGAAGGCACCTGGGAATACCTCGGCGAGGTCCCCTGCGGCGAGCTGACCTGCTGGCAGGTCGAGTCGTCCGACGGCGCGTTGATGAACATGATCAAAGGTGACTACACCCCCCGTTCGATCACCGTCGATGCCGACGGGACCGAGCTTGCCGTCGAGGTCCTGCACTGGGGCGACGCGGTGGACATTGAGGTACCGGCCGATGCCCGCGAGGTCAGCGAGGAAGAGCTGATGTTCGCGCTGTTCGGGGCGCTCATGCCGCTCCTCGGCGAGGGTTTCTAGGGACCCGCTATGGCCGCGGCCCCACCCGCCGACCTCTCTGGAGCCGCCTTCCGGCAGCTCTGCCGCAGCGGCGAATGGACCGGCACCAGCGTCGGCGTCGCCACCCGCTACGTCCAGGCCAACCTGGCCATCCTGCCCGGCGAATCCGCTGACGCCTTCGGCCAGTTCTGCGCGCGCAATCCCCGACCCTGCCCGCTGCTGGAGCGCCTACCGGCCGGCGAGTTCCTGACCGCCAAATCCGCCGCCGCCGCCGATCTGCGCACCGACCTCCCCGCCTACCGCGTCTACCGGGCCGGCGCGCTCGCCGCCGAGCCGCCCGACCTGCTCGATCTCTGGAGTGACGACCTCACCGCCTTCCTGCTCGGCTGCAGTTTCTCCTTCGAGCGCGAGCTGGCCGCCGCCGAGATACCGCTGCGCCACGTCGAACTCGACGTCAACGTGCCCATGTACACCACCAGCATCCCCTGCCAGTCCGCCGGCCCGTTCGCCGGGCCGATGGTGGTCAGCATGCGCCCGATTCCCATGGACCGCGTCGCCGACGCCGTCCGCATCACCGGCAACGTCCCCCAGGTCCACGGCGCGCCCGTGCACACCGGCGCGCCCGAGGCCATCGGCATCCATGACCTGGCCACCCCCGACTTCGGCGATCCCGTCCCCATCGGCGCCGACGAAGTGCCCGTCTTCTGGGCCTGCGGGGTAACCCCCCAGGCCGTCGCCCTCGCCGCCGGAATACCGCTGATGATCACCCACGCGCCCGGCCACATGTTCGTCGGCGACGTCCTCGAGGCCGATCTCCACCGCGTCTTCCCCGCCCCCCAACCAGAGTCGTCCTAGCCGCAGCCCCCGGTCGTGAACTCAATCGCGTCCCCCGCCCCGTAGCCGCCCAGGCCGTTCGCCGCCTGGTAGAAGATTCCCCACACAAAGCCGGACATCTTCTCCGGATCCGGCTTCAGCATCTCGGCCCCGTCCTCGCCCTCGTGCCCCAGAATCGTCCCACTGCCGTGATCGATCACCCGCAGCACCGTGTTCTCCGGCGGGATGCTCAGGATCAACTTGGCCATCGGCGGCATCTCGGTCACCGGGAAGCTCGTATCAATTGTCGTAATCAGCGTGCGAATCAGGCTCGGCGCCATCACCAGCGCCTGCGCCGACAGCGCCTGCTGTTTCACCGCCAGTAACACCTGCTGCTGCCGGCAGACCCGATCCCAGTCCGAACGCGGATTCGCCAGTCGAGATCGCGCGTACATCAGCGCGGTCGGCCCATCCAGGTGGTTCTCGCCGACTTCCAGCCGAAGATGGATCCGATCCTCGCTGTCCGGCACCAGGAAATACTCATCAAACTCCTGGTACACCAGCAGGTCGATCCCGCCCAGCGCGTCCACCAGTTGCTCAAAACCGGTGAAGCCCATCGTCGCGTAGTAATTGATCTGCACGTCCAGCAGTTCCTCGATCGCCCGGGCCATGGCTTCCGGGCCCTCGCGCAGGAAGATTCCGTTCACCCGGTCACGGGCCGTCTCGCACTCGCCCACGCACAGGTCCCGCGGGACCGATATGAGCGCCATCGAGCGCGACGCCGGGTCTACGCTGAGCACCATGATCGTGTCCGACCGCGAAGCGTCCTCGCCCGGCCGGCGGTCCGTGCCCAGCAGCAAGAACGTCACCCGCTCCGTCCCCGACCAGTCCGGAATGGCCGCCGTCACCAGCGCCCTGGCCCCATCCTTCAAGCCGTCGATCGGCCTGGTTATCAGGTTCCCCGAGCCCGGCGTGGGGGTTAGTCGCGGCGTCGGGGTCGGCGTTCGCGGCGCCAGCGTGGCCGCCGCCGCCGGCCCCCCGGTTGTCCGGTCGGTTGCCGCCGGCGTCCCGGCCGGCGCGCCACCGGTGGTCGTCGCCGCTGCCGGGACGGCGGATACCGCCACCGGCGCCGCTGCGCTCGCGGGCTCGTCCGCCCCACCCCGCCCGGCCACCACCGCCGCCACCGCCAGCACGACGATCACCGCGATCGTCGCCAGCGCGAGTCCCGCGATGAAAGGGCGCAGTCGAGGCACAAGCTCTCTCAAGACACTCCTGGTGTAATCCACCACCGGTCGGCGCAGCTCCTTGCGGCGGCGAGCGCCGTCGTCGTCAGTGTGCCGGGTAGAATAATGGCCGGTAGCCAGATTCAAATCCTGGAGATTATCGCCTATGGCCGGCGCCTTCCTGTCCAGCGCGGTCATTCGCATGGTTACCGAGCGCGTCCTGGCGAACGTCATCGAGCAATTACCGCGTACGGCCGGGCCGGCCGCTCCCGCCGGCGCCGCGCCGCCACAGATCGCCGCCAACAGCCTCGCCATCCAGCGCCTCGAAGAGGATTCCGAAGATCTCAAGTCCAGCATGGACAGGGTTGAACTCCGCCTCGACGGGCTCGAACACCGGCTCCGCTGGCGCACCTACCTGTGGATCGTCATCACCGCCGTCATCGTCTTCGCCATCGGTTTTGGGGCCGCGCTCGCCATCATTGCCATCGGCTAGGCGCTCGCGGCGTATCCTATGGGGGCGCTCGGGTCAATCGGCATCGACAAGGTCCGTCCGACCAGTCGCACCGGGTCAGTATCCGGAGCCACCACGCGATCATCGCCAGCTTTCCCGCCACGCCCGCCAGAGGAGTCCCCCATGCCCCCCGAAGCCGCTCTGCCGCACGCCGACAAGCTTGCCCACGTTACCACCGCCACTCTCACCGCTTTGCTCAGCAAGCGCGGTATCCGCAACTCCTTCATGACCGGCATCGCCCCGCTCGACTCGACGGTCAAGATCGTCGGCCTTGCCCGGACCCTCCGCTTCTTGCCGGCGCGCGGGCCCGTCGTCAGCCAGCCCGGTGGCGGTGAGGGCAACCCCCAGCGGTTGGTCATCGAATCCATCCGCCCCGGCGACGTGCTGGTCATCGATGCCGGCGGCGACGTCGCGGCCGGCGGCCTGGTCGGCGACATCCTCAGTGCCCGCATCAAGTACCTCGGCGGTGTCGGTCTCATCGCCGACGGGGCCGTCCGCGACACCGCCCAGATAAGCGATGTTGGCCTGCCCGTCTGGGTGCGCGGCGTCCACGGCGACGGCTACCCGCGCGGGCTATATCCGGCTGACCACGACCAACCGGTCCGCTGCGGCGGCGTCACGGTGATCCCCGGCGACTACATCGTCGCCGACGCCGACGGCGCCGTCGCCATCCCGCCCGAGCACGTCGCCGAAGTCGCCGCCGAGGGGTTCGGCACCGAGCGCAAAGAGGCCTTCATTCGCCAGAAGATCAGCGTCGACGGCTACCCTAGCACCACCGCCTACCCGCCCAACGAAGACATCCTGCGCGAGTACGAAGAATACAAGCGCGAGCAGGGCTGGTAGTGGCCGGCGGAACCTTTGCGCGCCCCGCTTTGAGAGGCCGTTCCACTGGCTGAGCGCAGAAGGGCCCGGATGACCGAGGGCCCGGTCGGGCGGATGCTATTCCGGCTGACCCTGCCGATGACTTTCGGCATCTACAGCTTCATGGCGTTCAACTTCGTCGACGCCGTCTACATCGGCCGCCTCGGTACCCTCCAGCTGGCCGCCATCAGCTTCACCTTCCCGGTCGCGCTCGTGGTCGGTTCGCTCGGCCAGGGCCTCGGCGTCGGGGCGTCGGCGGTCATCTCCCGCGCCATCGGTGAAGGCGATGAATCCAATGTCCGCCGCCTCACCACCGACACCCTGATCCTCGCCTTCCTCGGCGCCCTGCTCTTCGCCAGCCTCGGCCTGGTCACCATCGACCCCCTCTTCCGGCTGCTCGGAGCCGGTGACGACGTCCTGCCCTTCATCCGTCAATACATGGTGCTCTGGTACATCGGCGTGCCGTTCGTCATCATCCCCATGGTCGGCAACAACGCCATCCGCGCCACCGGCGACACGCGGACCCCGGCGATGATCATGATCATGTCCGCCGTCGCCAACGCCGTCCTCGACCCCTTCTTCATCTTCGGCATCTGGATCTTCCCCGAGATGGGCATCACCGGGGCGGCGCTGGCCTCTTTGATCGCCCGGGCCGCCAGTCTCTTCATCGGTCTCTGGATCATCAGCCATCGCGAGCGCTTGCTCACGCTCGCGCGTCCACCGCTGGACATCGTCGTCGCCTCGTGGCGGCAGATCCTCTACATCGGGCTCCCCGCCGCCGGGGCCAACGCGCTCACCCCGCTGTCTTTGGCCTTCTTCACCGGCATGGTCGCCGTCTACGGGCCGGCGGCGGTGGCGGCGCTGGGCGCTGGGGGCCGCGTCGCCGGGCTGGCCATGGGCGTCTTCATGGCTATCTGCTCGGTGCTCACCCCGTTCATCGGGCAGAATCTCGGCGCCGGCAAGGCCCACCGCGCCCGCGCCGCCATCGTGCACGCCCAGCGGTTCTCCCTGATCTGGGGCCTGGTACTCTTCGCGCTCCTGGCGCTGTTCGCGCGCAACGTCGCCACGCTCTTCGCCACCGACCCGGCCGTCATCGATCTCATCGTTCGCCTGCTCTACATCATCCCTGCCAGCTACGGGGCCTTCGGCGTCATGATGGTCTCCACCGCCGCCATGAATGCTTACCGCCGCCCCATCCACGCCTCCGTCCTGAACGCCGTCCGGCTGTTCGTTCTGCTAGTTCCGTTGGTCATCGCCGGATCGTTGCTCTTCGGCCTCGAAGGAATCTTCCTCGCTGCCGCCGCCGCCGAAATCGTCACCGGCGCTCTGGCGTTCGTCGTCCTGCGCCGGATCACCTCCCGGGACGCCGCCGAGCATTCAGAAGTGATTCAGCAAGAGGCGTAGCGTCCGTCTCAACCGGCCTGGAGCCACCTCCCTGCGTCCGACCGCGCCGGTCTAGCCGCCGGCAAACGCTCCCGCCGGCGCCATCCCCGCACTTGGTAGCGCCGTCCCGGCTCGCTCCCGCATCCCGTTCGACGGGCAGGTCGCGCAGCCCCCGTCGCCACAGCCACCGGTTGGTGGCTGCACCGGCGAACTCAACTGGCGCAGGACGACACGCGGCGAAAACTCTTCCCCGAGCCGCCGGCGCAGCTCGGCTCGATCGGCCGGCCCGCTCGCCCGGAACCGAAAGGTTACCCGGCTCCCGTCAAAGCTGTAGTTCGCCCGGACCGCGCAAACATCGATCCCCGCCGCCGTCGCCGAACTCAAGAATTGAACCTGCGCCGCGAACTCTCCCTGCAGCGCCCGTTGCAGTGAGTCCAGGTCGGCTGCCGTCGCCCGCCGCACGATCTCCCGGCCCGCCGTCAGAATGTCACTCGCCCCCGCCGCCGCCCCCAGCACCACCTTCCCCAATTCCGCCCCGGCCGAAGTGGTCACCACCGCGAAATCGCCCGGCTGCAGATCGTCCTCGCCGGCGCGGCAGAAATACATCCGCCGGCTGTTGCGAAAACGCACGCCCACCACCCCGCCGCCATTCGATTCTCGGGAGAACGTCCGCGCCATCCGCTGCACTCCGGCGTCATTCGGGACTCACGCAAGTCTACAATTCTAGGTCCTCGGCGGTCATCCTCGAAAGCGTTCCACCGTCGGTTGCGAACGGTCTCCCTGTGATACGATTTCCGTCCGGGAAAACGGAGCCGGTCGCGGCTCCAAGTACCGGGCTTGCGCTTGAATTTGTTGCCCGGCACCCGGTGCCGGGGCCCATAGCTCAGCGGTTAGAGCGGCCGGCTCATAACCGGTTGGTCCCTGGTTCGAATCCAGGTGGGCCCACCGGACCCGTGTGGTCGCGCGGCGGGGTAGCTCAGTGGTAGAGCAGGAGACTCATAAGCTCTTGGCCGTCGGTTCAAATCCGACCCCCGCTACCAGTAGCCAGATCCAGTGTCTAGTGCAGAGTTCCGTTCAGCGACCGAAGTAGCGGAACTGGCCGATGCCGGGTCTTATTCAGATCGCGCCGTGCCGTCTCCCCTATTCGCAAGCCACCTTCCCATCTCCTCCCCAACCGCCGTCACGTACCGTACAATCAGCGGTCTGAGCCGAAGTGGCGGAACTGGCAGACGCGCGGCGTTCAGGGCGCCGTGCACTTTTGTGCGTGTGGGTTCAAATCCCACCTTCGGCACCA
>CAZVZW010000005.1:0-29762 GCA_964631365.1 uncultured Chloroflexota bacterium
GCGAAACCGAAGGACCGATCGACCGGGTCACAGTCCGTTCGGCGCGGCCCATGAACGCCACCGACATTGACGGTCTCCGTGAGCGCATGCAGCGGCCTGGCCGGCGCATGATCGTCCACGAAGAATTAGACGACACCCTCAAAGGCGGATTCGTACTCCGCCACGGCGACTGGCGGCGCGACTTCAGCGTCGCCGCCAGGCTTGAAGCGCTGAAACTGGCTCTCCGCTGAAGTAGACATCTGCGAGGACATGGCAACTAACTCAGACGACCTAACCGCCCTTCTCCGACAACGAATCGATTCCCTCGACACGGCCGTCCGCGATGTAAACATCGGCACGGTCGTCGAAGTGGGTGACGGCATCGCCCGCATCTTCGGGCTGTCCGAAGCGCTGGCGGGAGAGCTATTGGAGTTCCCCGGCGGCGTGCTGGGCATGGCCCTGAACCTCGAAGAAGACTCCGTCGGCGCCGTGCTGCTCGGAGCCTACGAACAGATCAAAGAAGGCGACGAAGTCTGCACCACCGGCCGCGTCGCCCAGGTGCCGGTCGGCGAAGCCCTGCTCGGCCGCATCGTCAACGCCGTCGGTGAGCCCATCGACGGCCACGGCCCCATCGACACCGACCAGACCGACGTCATCGAAAAGGTCGCCCCCGGCGTGACTCTGCGGGCCAACGTCGACACTCCGATGCAGACGGGCATTCGCGCCATTGACTCCATGATTCCCGTCGGTCGCGGCCAGCGCGAACTCATCATCGGTGACCGCCAGATCGGCAAGACCGCCATCGCCGTCGACACCATCATCAACCAGCGCGACACCGGCGTGATCTGCATCTACGTCGCCATCGGCCAGAAGGCCGGGCAGATCGCTAGCGTGCACTCCACGCTCGAAGAGTTCGGCGCCATGGAGCACACCATCATCGTCGCCGCCGGCGCCAGCGACCCGGCCGGACAGCAATACATCGCCCCCTTCACCGGCTGCACCATGGGCGAATACTTCCGCGACAAAGGCCAGGACGCCCTGGTCATCTACGACGACCTCACCAAGCACTCCTGGGCCTACCGCCAGATTTCGCTGCTGCTGCGCCGCCCGCCCGGCCGCGAGGCCTACCCCGGCGACATCTTCTACCTGCACTCCCGCCTGCTGGAGCGCGCCGCCCGCATGAGTCCGGATGTCGGCGGCGGCAGCCTCACCGCCCTCCCGATCATCGAAACCCAGGAAGGCGACCTCACCACCTACGTCCCCACCAACGTCATCTCCATCACTGACGGGCAGATCTACGTCGAGCCCTCCCTGTTCAACGCCGGCAACCGCCCGGCCGTTAACGCCGGTCTATCGGTGTCGCGGGTGGGGGGCGACGCCCAGCTGCAGGCTATGCGCGCCGTCGCCGGCGGGCTGCGGCTGGAGCTGGCCCAGTACCGCGAAGTTGCTGCCTTCGCCCAATTCGGCTCCGACCTCGACGAGTCCACCCGTCACCAGCTCGACCGTGGCGAGCGCCTGCTCGAAATCCTCAAGCAGGGCCAGTACGAGCCGCAGTCGGTAGTCGACCAGGTTATCTGCATCCGCTGCGGCACCTCTGGGGCAGCCGACGGGCTGCCGATTGAGGACACCGCGCGATTCCTGCGCGAGGCGCTCGATTATCTGCGCTCCGCCGAGGCGGCACTCATCGGGCAGATCGGCGACAGCGGCCGCATCGAAGACGACGAGCTGGTCAAGCTCGACGATGCGCTGCGCACCTTCCGGGCCGATCACTTCCTGGCCAGCGAAACCACCGCCGTGGAAGAAGCGGAGTAGCTCCCCCCGATGCCCAGCGCACGCGACACCCGCAACCGCATCAGCGGGGTTGAAAGTACCCGCCAGATTACCCGGGCGATGCAACTGGTCGCCACGTCCAAGATGAACCGCGCCCAGGAAGCCGTCCGCGCGGCGCGGCCCTACGCCGACAAGATCAGCGACGTCCTCCGCGACCTCTCTCGGGCCATTCCTGGTGACGAAGGCGTGCATCCCCTCTTCGAAGAGCGGCGCCCGCACAAGGTCGCGGTTGTCGTGCTCAGCACCAACCGCGGGCTCTGCGGGGCGCTCAACACCAACGTCACCCGCGCCGCGCTGGAACTGGCTCAGGCCGGCCGTGAGGCCAACCCGGACGTCGAATACAGCGTCATCGGCGTCGGTCGCGTCGGGGTGCGGATGCTGGCCGGCACGCTGCCGATCGTGGCCAACTTCGACGACGTCCCCGACCGTCCGCTGATCGTCGACGTGATTCCGATCGCGCGGATGCTGGTCGAGGTTTTCGAGTCCCACGAATTCGACGCCGTCGACATCGTCTACCCCGACTTCGTCAACACCCTCACCCAGCGGCCCGAGCACGTCCGCCTGCTGCCGATCACCTGGCCCGAGGCTGACGAAGAAGGCGAGCGCGCCCCCGACTACATCTACGAACCCAGCGTCGAGACGGTCCTCAACATGCTGCTGCCGCGCTACGTTGAGATGTACCTCTACCGGCTGGTCTTGGAAGCCGCGGCCAGCGAGCACAGCGCGCGGATGGTCGCCATGCGCAACGCCACCGACAACGCCACCGACCTGATCGACGAACTCACGCTGGCCTACAACCGCCAGCGTCAGGCAGCAATCACCAACGAAATGATCGACATCGCCGCCGGGGCAAACGCCCTTTCACAGTAGGAGAAACTCGCAGATGGCAACCGGGCAAATCGCACAAATCATCGGAGCGGTCGTCGATGTTGAATTTGAGCCGCAGGCGTTACCCGGGCTATTCAACGCGCTGGAGGTCACTAGCCCCGGCAACGGCGAGGTAATCACCCTCGAAGTCCAGCAGCACATCGGCAACAACTGGGTCCGCTGCGTCGCCATGACCCCCACCGAGGGCCTCCGCCGCGGGCTCGCCGTCGAAGACACCGGCGACGCCATCCTCGTGCCGGTCGGCCCCGAAACCTTGGGCCGCGTCTTCGACGTCACCGGCAAGGTCGTTGACGGCGGCGAAGAGGTCGTCGCCAAGAAGCGCATGCCCATCCACCGCCCCGCCCCCACCGTCGAAGAGCAGACCACCTCCACCGAGATGTTCGCCACCGGCCTGAAGGTGATTGACCTGATCGCCCCCTTCACCCGCGGTGGCAAGACCGGCATCTTCGGCGGAGCCGGCGTCGGCAAGACCATCACCATCATGGAGCTCATCAACAACGTCGCCAAGACCTACGGCGGCTACTCCGTCTTCTGCGGTGTCGGCGAGCGCACCCGTGAAGGCACCCAGCTAATCGGCGAAATGCGCGACGCCGGCGTCATGGACAGCACCGTCATGGTCTTCGGCCAGATGAACGAATCCCCCGGTGCCCGCCTGCGGGTTGCCCTGGCCGGACTCTCCATGGCCGAGTATTTCCGTGACGAAGAAGGCCAGGACCTGCTGCTCTTCATCGACAACATCTTCCGTTTCTCCATGGCCGGCTCCGAAGTGTCGGCGCTGCTCGGGCGCATGCCCTCGGCCGTCGGCTACCAGCCCACCCTGGGTTCCGAGATGGGCCAGTTGCAGGAGCGCATCACCTCCACCAAGTCCGGCTCCATCACCTCTTTGCAGGCCATCTACGTGCCCGCCGACGACTACACCGACCCGGCCCCCGTCGCCACCTTCTCCCACCTCGACGCCACCATCCGCCTCGAGCGCTCCATCGTCGACCGCGGCATCTACCCGGCGGTCGACCCGCTCACCTCGACCTCGCGGATTCTTGACCCGCGCGTCGTCGGCGAAGACCACTACCGCGTCGCCCGCGAAGTCCAGCAGGTGCTCCAGCGCTACAAAGACCTGCAGGACATCATCGCCATCCTGGGCATCGAAGAGTTGTCCGAAGACGACCGGCTCACGGTCTCGCGGGCGCGCAAGATCGAGCGTTTCCTTTCCCAGCCGATGAACGTCGCCGAAACCTTCACCGGCATGGCCGGGACCACGGTCCCGATTGACGACACGGTGCGCGGCTTCGCCGCCATCCTGGCCGGCGATCACGACGATCTTCCCGAGCAGGCCTTCTACATGGTCGGCACCATGGACGACGTTCTGGCCAAGGTCCAGCGCATGCGCGAAGAGGCGGCCTAACCCGGGCCGGGTGATAGACTTTTAGCCAATGGCAAAACTCACTGTTGAGCTGGTAACTCCCGAGCGACATGTCCTGGCGGAAGAGGACGTAGACGTGGTCGTCGCTCCCGGAATTGATGGCGAACTGGCCGTCCTGCCTAGCCACGCCCCGCTGGTCACCGAGCTAAGCCCCGGGGTGGTGGTTTTACGGCGCGGCGGCGACGAAGACATCCTGGCGGTCAGCGGCGGTTTTCTCGAACTCCTCGGCGACACGGTGACCGTGCTGGCCGACACCTCCGAACGCTCCGACGAAATCGACCTCGAGCGCGCCCAGGCCGCCCGCGATCGCGCCCTCGAGGCCATGAGCCTGACGATGACCCCGACCGAAGTGCTGGAAGCGCGGATCCGATTGCTGCGGGCGCTCGCCAGGATCCGAGCCGCCAGTCGTCGGAGCGGGTAGGTCCCCGGTGACGGGCATCGCCACCGGCGACCGTTCGGCCGTAACCGTCCCCGACAAACTCGTCGTCCACGGCGCCGACCGGCTTCAAGGGTGCTACCGCGTACCCGGCGCCAAGAACGCCGTCCTGCCGATGATCGCGGCCGCGCTGCTCACCGACGAGCCCTGCCACCTCAGCAACGTCCCGGCCATCGAAGACGTCGAGATCATGCTCGAGCTGGTCCGCCGGCTCGGGGCGCACGTCGACTACGACCGCCGCGCCAGTTCAGTCAGCATCACCGCCGACAACATCGCCAGCTTCGAGCCCGACGCCGAGGTCGTAAACGAGATGCGCGCCTCCTTCCTGGTCGCCGGTCCGCTGCTCAGTCGCTTCGGCGAATTCCGCTGCGTCCATCCCGGCGGCTGCGATCTGGGGATTCGCCCGGTCAACGTCGACGTACAGGGCTTCCAGGTCATGGGCGCCACCGTCGAGACCGAGCAATCCAGCTACATCGCCAACGCACCACCCCGGCTCCAGGGGACCCGCATCTATCTTGACTACCCCAGCCACACCGGCACCGAAGACCTGATAATGGCCGCCTGCCTTGCCGAAGGAACCACCACCATCGTGCACGCCTCGCGCGAACCCGAAGTGCTGGACCTGGTCCAGCTGCTCAAGTCGATGGGCGCGCGGATACGCGGCGAAGGCACCAGCATCATCGAAGTCGTTGGCCGCGAGAAGCTCCACGGAGCCGGGCACCACGTCCTGCCCGACCGGCTGGTCGCCGGCACGTTCGCCATCGCCGCCACCATGTGCGGCGGCGAGGTCGAGCTGGCCGACGTGCACACTGAAGATCTCGAGCCGGTCCTGCACAAGCTGGCCGGCGTCGGCGCGGAGATCGAACAGAGCGACGAGCACGTCACCATCCGTTCCAACGGCGACCTGCGAGCCACCGAAGTCCAGAGCATGCCCCACCCCGGCTTCCCCACCGACAAGCAGGCCGAGATGGGCGCGCTGCTCACCCAGGCCCACGGCGAGAGCGTAGTCGTCGAGCGGGTCTTCGACCGCCGGTTCGGCTATGCTGCCGCGCTGCAGAAGCTCGGCGCCGACATCACCGTCGACGGCACCCGCGCTGTCATCCGCGGGCCCACCGTCCTGCACGGGGCCGAGTTGACCGCCGGAAACGATCTGCGCTCCGGGGCGGCTATGATCCTAGCGGGGCTCGTTGCCCGGGGGGACACCACTATCGACGGCATCCACTTCATCCGCCGCGGCTACCAGGACCTCGCCGGCGACCTAGTCGCCCTCGGAGCCAGCATCGACATCCTAGGCAGCATCCAGCCCCGGATACCGGGCTAAGGGCCTGGGCGCGCACCGTTGGCCTTCTTCGGACCCCGACAACTCGGCGTCGACCTCGGTACCGTCAACGTCGTCGTCTACGCCCAGGGCAGGGGCATCGTCATCAGCGAGCCCTCGGTCGTGGCGGTCAGCATGCCCGGCCGCAAGATCCAGGCCGTCGGCGGGGCCGCCCGCGAGATGATCGGCCGCACCCCCAGCAGCATCCGGATCATGCGGCCAATGCGCGAAGGTGTCATCGCCGACTACGTCGTCACCGAGGCGATTATGCGCTACTTCATCGACCGCGTCTGCGGGCGTTTCCGGCTATTCCAGCCCGAGATGATGATCTCGGTCCCCACCGGCGTCACCGGGGTCGAGCGCCGCGCCGTCAGCGACGCCGCCGTCGCCGCCGGCTGCAAATCGGCTGCCCTGATCGCCGAGCCGCTGGCCGCCGCCATCGGTGCCCGGGTACCCATCTCGGCACCCTCCGGCAACATGGTTATCAACGTCGGCGGCGGCACCACCGAGATCGCGGTCATCTCGCTGAATGACATCGTCGTGTCGAGCTCGGTCCGCGTCGCCGGCAACAAGATCGACAGCGCCATCTCCAACCACATCCGGCGGCAACACAATCTGCTGATCGGCGATCCCACCGCCGAAGAAATCAAGATCGCCATCGGCAGCGCCACCCAGATGGACGAGGCCATCCCCATGGAAGTTCGCGGTCGCGACCAGATCGCCGGGTTGCCCCGCACCGTCACGGTTACCTCCGACGAAGTCGCGGTCGCCATCAGCGATCCGGTCCAGTCGATCGTCCGTGGGGTCAAGTCGGTGCTCGAACAGACGCCGCCGGAGCTGGCCGCCGACATCATTGACAAGGGCATGGTCATGACCGGCGGCGGCAGCCTGCTGCGCAACCTGGACGAGTTGCTTACCGATGAAACCGGAATCCCCTGTCACGTCGCCGATCAGCCGCTGATGTGTGTCGCCCTCGGTACCGGCATCGCGCTGGAGCACTTCGAAGTCCTGCGCAAGGTGCTGATCCCTAAGTAGCCCCCGCTACGGTCCAGATCGTCCCTAGCGGCGGCTGCCGATTACCGAGAAGAACTCCGCCCGGGTCGCGTCGTTGTTGCTGAAGGTGCCGCGGGTTATCGTCGTCACCATCACCGAGCCCGGTTTCTTGATCCCGCGCATCGTCATGCACATGTGCTCAGCCTCCACCCGGGCGGCCACCCCGCGCGGCTCCAGCACGTCCTCGATGTAGTCCGCGATCAGGCAGGTGAAGCGCTCCTGGATTTGCGGACGCCGCGACAGGATGTCCACCAGCCTCGCAATCTTGCTCAGGCCCACCACCCGGTTGCTCGGGACATACGCCACATCCGCCCGGCCGACAAACGGCATCAGGTGGTGCTCGCACATCGAGTAGAACGGGATATCGCGGACAATAATCATCTCGTCGTGCGGCTGGTCGAACGTAGTGCTGAGAACCGCCGCCGGATCTTCCTCCAGCCCGCCGAAGACCTCGGCGTACATCCGCGCCACCCGTTCCGGGGTGTCCTTCAGCCCGTCCCGGTTCGGGTCCTCGCCGATCGCCCCTAGGATCGTACGCACCGCATCCGCGATCTCGTGGTTGTCATCCAAAGCCGGCCCCCCGGGGCTGAGTGTCACGGTCACTGAAGCCGTGGTATGAACAGCAATTCTACAATGCGCGCGCCATATCCCGGCAAGCCCACTCCGGCCATCGGCGACCCGCCGCGCGCAGCTCCGCCGCGAATTCACCCCGCCGCGGCCGTCGCAGCCGCTACACTGACCCGATGCACGATAAGACGACCGGCCACGACCCCCCGCCCCGGCCCGAGCCCGGGGACGACACCCCGACCCGCGCGACCGAGTATCGTCACGCGCTCCGCGAGTTGCAGCGCCAGCGCTCCGAAAACCGCTTGCAGGCCGCCGCCGAGCAGAACGCCATTGCCGAGTTCCTGCGCCGTGAGTTCGCCGCCGCCGCCGGCCTGCTCGAGGCCCCCTGGTCCGACGAAGCGCTGCGTCTCTGGGAGCGCGTCCCGACCGCCCACCACCTCCCCGGCATGCGCGGCGCGCAGTTGAAGGGCCTCTTCTACCGGGCCGGCGGCGACAGCCGCGGACTCGCCGTCCTGGAGAAACTCCGTGGCCAGGCCATCCCACCCCCCACCCGCGTCCTGGCCGGCGTGCGGCGTTTCCGGCTCGGCCTGCGCCGCCTGCGGCTGCTGCGCGAAGAACTCGCCGCCCTCGAGGAGCCCATCGCCGAGCTTGCGGTGCGGGTCGGTTACGAGACGGGACGCGCGACGCCCGTGCCCACCGCCGCCCCATCCACAGCGCCCCCGGTGGAGCCCCTGCAACCCACCGAAGTCCCCCCCGCCCGCGCTCGTCCCGTCGACCGTCACCCCCTCGGCGCAACCCGGATGCTCTGGCTCGGCGCTCGCAGCGTCGGCCGGCGCCTTGGTACGCTGCTCACCCCCTTCCTGGGCCTATTGCTGGCCGGCTCGCTGGTCACCGGCATCATGGCCTTCGCCGATCACGAGGCCGAGGCCGCGCTCCAGCGCGAACTCCAGGACGAAGGCGCCTTTGGCGTCCCGCGCAATTCCGTTCTGGTGCTCCAGTCCGAAGACACCGGCCGCCCGGTGGAGCTCGACCTCTTCGCGCCGCTCGCCGCCGCCATGGACGCCGAGCCGACCCTGGCCGTCCGCGCCGCCATCTCGCTGCCGCTGCGCCCCGATCCGCAGGCGCTGGTCGCGGGTGCCATCACCGGGCCACTGGCGGTCGGCTACGTCGATGGACTCGCCACCAACGCGCTGCTTCTGGAGGGCCGCTGGCCGGTTGCGGGCGACACCGGACCGACCTATGAGGCCACCATGAACACCGTCGGCATGGACTCGCTGGGCTTGCTGGTTGGTGACCAGATCCGGCTGCGCCTGCCCGACACCGGGGGGCGGCCGGCGGTCTACCTCACCGCCCACCTCGTCGGTCGCTGGCGGGCCATGGAGCCCGAGTCGCCATACTGGTTCTACGATCCGGTCGACACCTTTGGCTCCACCCTCATGGTCGACCCGGACGCCTATCGGGCGATCCTGGCGTCCGGGGCCGGCGTCGGCTCCGCCGCCTGGTACGCCCAATTTCCTGCCGACGGTTTCACCAACGACGACATCGCCGACCGCACCCGCGCCATCGAGGCGCTGCGGCTGCCCGGCGAGGTATTGCCAGCCCAGGTGCGCGTGGTCGAATCACCGCTCGTCCCCCTGCAGCGCGCCGTCGAGCGCCTCCGCGAACTCGAATTCCAGCTTCTGCTGATCGCCCTCCCGGTCGTCATGGCGCTCGTCTATTTTGTCATCATGGCCACCTGCCTCGGCGCCGAAGACCGCGCCTCCGAGCTATCCACCCTGCGCAGCCGCGGCGCCGGCGCGCCACACATCTTCGTGTTCCTGCTCTCCGACTTCCTGATGCTCGGCGTCGCCGTCGCGGCGGCGGCCCCCTTCCTGGGCCTGCACGTCGCCCGGGTGATCCACCAGGCCCGCGGCTTCCTGGTCTTTGGCGCGCCGACCGAAGCTGAATTCACCGTCGGGCCGGAGCAATTCATCGTCGCCGCCATCGCCATGGCTGCCGCCGCCGCCGCCGCCGCCGTCGCCGCCTACGGCGCCTCCTCGCCCTCGGCCGTCATCCATCGCAGCGGTATCGCCCGCCGACGCGCTGTGCCCGCCTGGCAACGCTACTACCTCGACCTTCTCCTGCTGGTCGCCGGGGCCTACCTGCTGCTGCGCTTCATCTGGGCTGGCGCGACCTCCGCCGAAGGCCTCCGGTCCGATCCCCTCACCGTCGGCGCCCCGGTCCTGTGCATCGTCGGACTCAGCCTACTGGCCACCCGCCTTCTCCCCCCCGCCCTCAGCGCCGCTCGCTGGGTGCTCGACCGGCTCGGTTCCGGTTCCGAAGAACTCGCCGTTCGCCATCTCTCCCGCGCCATCGCCACCCACCGCGCCGGCTTCGTTCTGGTCAGCGCCACCGTCGCCACCGGGTTCTTTCTCGCGTCCGCCGCCGCCTCCCTCGATCTCAACGAAGACCTGCGTACCCGCTTTGACTACGGCGCCGATCTACTCCTCGTCGAAGGGCGTCCTCCCGGCACCCCCGCCCACCTGGGCCCCGGATTAGGCGAAGCCGGTACCGGGCTCAATTCCCCAGCGTCGCCCTACGTAAATTTCCCCGCCGACCTGCACCTGGCGGCTCCCGGCGTCGCCGCCGCCGCCCGCCTCTGGCGCGGCCAGGCCCTGCTGGTCGGCGCCACCATCCGCCCGGTTGCGGTCTACGCCGTCAGCCCCGACGAGTTTGCCGGCGTCGTCTGGTGGCGGGACGAATTCGCCGACGAGCCGCTCGGGGCGTTGCTCGATGCCCTGCGCACCACCAACGGTGCCATCGTCTCCGGCGACATCCTCGCCCGGGACGGTCATTCCCCGGGCTCCAGTCTGCAACTACGCTTCGGCCCCGACGACGACGGCACCGGCGGTCCGCCCTACACCGACCTGCGCGTCACCGTCACCGGCAGTGCCGACCTCTTCCCCACCCACCGCCCCGACGCCGGCTCATTTGTAATCGTTGACCTGCGCCGCCTGATGCTTGAGATCGGTGAGCGGCCCTGGGATGTGCTCGTTCGGCGCGCCCCGGACTCCGATCTGGCCGAAGTCCTCGCTGGCTTCGCCGCCCAGGACCTGCCCGTCCTCTCCGCCCACGACGTCGCCGCCGAGCTCCAGCGCCTCCGCGCCGATCCCCTCCGCGTCGGGGTCTTCGGGGTGCTTTCAGTCGGCTTTGCCTGGATCCTGCTGCTGGCGCTCATCCTCTTCATCTACCAGGCCGCCCTCACCTTCCGCCGCCGCCGCCCCCAGGTCGGCATCCTGCGGGCCACCGGGATGTCCTCGTTCCAGCTGGCTCGCTGGCTCGCCACCGAAAACTCCCTCTGCGGTGCCCTGTCGGTGGCGGCCGGTCTCAGCGTCGGGGCCATCGCCGCCTGGTTCTTCCTGGTCATGCTCGAGGTCGCCGTCGGCGGCGCCGCCCGCGCCCCGGCCTTCCAGGTGGCCGTCGAATGGCAACGCGCCCTGCAGTTCGCCGGTATCGCCCTCGGTGCCATGGTCGCCGCCTCCTTGGTCAGCTTTGTTGCTGCGCGCCGGGTCGATCTGCACCAGGCGATCCAGCTTGCCGACGAGCAGTACTAGGACCGTCCCGGTAGTTGCCAGAAAACGCTACGCGGAGTAGCCCTACAAGCGCGGCGAACTCGATCCGGCAGCCGGCGGAGCCGGACTTGACCACAGAGGACGGGCTGTCAGAATAGTGGCTGCGGCCGAGCTCGGGGGGCAACTGATCCGCTTTGGAAGGCTCTCGGCAACCACCCGGGACGAATCTCATCGGAGAGTAACTTTGACGACCAGCGACGTAGAACGGCCGCGACACAAGGGGAAACGCGCCGCCTCTTGGTGGATGCTGGTGATCCTGGTGGCCGGACTTGCGATCCTGCCATTTCCGGCTGCCGCCGCCGCCGCTACGCCGACCGTCAATTACACACTGGCGCGAGTGATCGAAGCGCGGCACATCGCCAACTCCTACCACGCCCACAACATCAGCCGGCTCCTGGTGCTTTATGAGCCGGAGCGGGTGGCGACCGCCGATTTCCTGGGATTCTTCGACGCCACCGGCGGGCTGGAGCGGTGGGGCTACCCGATCTCCGAGATCTTCGAGGAAGAGCCCGGGGTGCTGGTGCAGTATTTCGAGAACGGGGTGCTCGAGTTTCGACCGGATACCGGGGTGCAACGGCGGCTGGTGTGGGACCTGCTCGGCGGTGACATCGCCGAATGGGCAATCACCAACGAGAACGAAGGCGTCGCGGTCGGGCCATTCGAGCGCACAGTTTCCAATTTCTCGATTGACGGCGACGAAATCGGATTCCTCGACGCCTTCGAGCGGCTCGGCGGAGTTGACTCGTTTGGCTATCCAAAGACCGAGGCGCGATCCGACGACCATCCGGAGGCGTTGCTCACGGCGGACGATCCCCCGACCGGGATTGTTCGACAGCACTTCCAGGCTGGCGTGCTCGAGGCCTACACCCACACTACCCTCACCGTCACCATCCGCCCCATCGGCGCCGAGATGCGCGACCGGCGCTATCCGGACGATGCGTGGATCGGCCTGGTCGCGTTTCGCCAGAGCGCGCCCCTAGAAGTCTGGGCTTCCCACAGTCGCGGCCTCCTGCGCCATGCTACCTACCCCGCCCTGGCCAGCAATCGCGGCGTCCTGGTGGGGACCGCCACCCACCCCTACGGCATCGCCTATCACTCCCAGCGCCATCTGTTTCAGAGCGAATCGGGAGGCTGGTACGCGCTCTATTTTGACGGCGATGCCGGCGTAGTCGCCTATTCACCCGATGGCCGGTCCTTCGAGCAGCAACAGGTGGTGACCCACGCACAAACCGGGTTCGGGATGTCCATCTATGAGATCGACGATCGGGTTTACGTGCTCTACGCGGATTCGAACAAGAACCATGTCTTTCTACGCACGGGGACGGTCGGCCCGGACGGCTTGGAATTGGGCGAGCCGATCCTAGTGGCGGACATGGGGGCGAGTTTCATGGGGTACCTGTCGAATCTCGCCATCGGGCCGGACGGCTTGCCGTGGGTCGTTATCCGTAGCTACCTGTCAACCCCGGAGGGCTCCATCAACCACATCTGGTTAACGCACGCTATCGACAACTCGTTGGACACCTGGCTCGAGCCGGTCCGGTTGACCAGTGACGAAGAAGGAATTCTGACCGGCTTCGGCAGCAGCGGCTCGCTGGCCTTCGCCGGCGAAGACCTGGTTGCCGTCTTCATCCTCGTCTATGAAATGCGCGCCATCGCCGGCGACGGCGACGCCGTGGACGAACTGGTCACCGAAACCTTGGGAAGTTTCAGAGGTACCCACGACTTCATCATCATCGGCGGTGGCGACACCGCCCACCTTGCCTACCACGCCGAACATCCGATGGGACAGATGATGGTCTACCAGAGCTACACCCCGGAAGCCGGCTGGTCGGCCATCGAAGAGGTTGGTATCACGGGCACCCACGCCACCGCCATGACCGTCGACGACGCCGGCAACGTATGGGTCTTCTACGGACTCACCAACGAGATAATGTTCCGGGTCCGGCCCGCTGGCGCTGACGGCTTCGGCCCCCCGGGTTGCGCCGTACGGCTGGACCCGTTGTTCCTGGCCGGATCGCCCTGGCTGGCCTCCGCCCAGCCCACCGGTGGTGAAGTCGGCCTCCTGTGGACCATCCGCGTTGCCGATCGCTGGGAAGTTCGCTTCACCACCGTCGACCTGGAATCGGCCCTCGCCGGCGCGCCCTGTCCCTAGCTTCCCGCTGCTAGGCCCGCCGCCGCACCAATCGCACGCTGGCCTCGTCCAGCGTCCCCGGAATCGGCACCGCCGGCTTATGCACCGTCGTCGTCACTTCCTCCGCCAGCGGTGACAGCGCCAGCACCGCCGCGCACACCTGTTCCGCCACCGCCTCGAGCAGGTCCATCGACTCCCCCTCCACGATCTCCCGGGTCACCGCGTAGATCCGACCGTAGTCCAGCGTCTTCGTCAGGTCGTCCGACTCCCCCGCTCCGCGCAGGTCGGTCCCCACCACCACGTCCACCACAAACCGCTGGCCCAGGCGCTTCTCCTCCGGCTTCACCCCGTGGTAGGCGAAGAACGTCATCCCGGTCACCCGGATCTCATCGCACGGCGCAGCCATCACACGCTACCGCCAGGTCGTTCCCTGGGGGCCGTCCTCCAGGGTAATTCCCTGTGCCGCCAGTTTATCGCGGATGCGATCCGCCAGCGCCCACAGCTTCTCATTGCGCAATTCCGTCCGCAGTTCCACCAGCAGATCCAACAGCGGCCCGATCTGGCCGTTCTCCGGCGTCTCCTCCACCAGGTCCAGCCCCAGCACCGCCGCCAGCGCCACCAGCTCGCCCTTCGCCAGTTCCACGTCGGCTTCGTTGGCCGTGGCCGCCTCCGTATTGATCACCCGCACCAGGTCGAACAGCGCCGCCAGCGCCCCCGCCGTGTTCAGGTCGTCGTCCATCGCCTCCTCAAATCCGCTTCGGGCCGCCGTCGCCGCCTCACGGACCCGAGCCGAGCTCTCCGCAGCCACTGTCCCCGACTCCGCCGCCGCCCGCAGCGCCCCGGTCAGCCGGTCAAACGCCGCCGTCGCCTGGGCCAGCGAGTCGCCCGTAAAGTCGACCACCGAGCCGTAGGGCGTTGAAACCAGGTAATAGCGCACCACCGCTGGCGGGAACTCCTTGAACAGTGTCTCTAGGGTGACAAAATTCCCCACCGAATGGCCCATCTTCTCGCCGTCGATCCGCAGCACGCCTAGGTGCAGCCAGTGGTTCACAAACGGCTCCGTCCCGAAGCCCGCCTCTGCCTGCGCCAGTTCGTTCTCGTGGTGCGGAAACAGCAGATCCGAGCCGCCCCAGTGCGCGTCGATCCGCGGACCCAGGTGCTGCCGGATCATCGACGAGCACTCGATGTGCCAGCCCGGCCGCCCCTTACCCCAGGGACTGTCCCAGAAGATTTCGCCGGACTTGTGCTGCTTCCAGAGCGCGAAGTCGCGCGGGTCGTGCTTCTCCTCGTCAACCTCGATCCGCGCCCCCGCCATCACATCCTCGGCGGTCCGGCCCGAAAGCCGCCCGTAGTCGGGCCACTTGCCGACCTCGAAATACACCCCGTTGCTCGTTTCGTAGGCGATTCCCTTGTCGATCAGCGTCTGGATCTCGCCGACGATCGCCTCGATGTGCTCCGACACCCGCGGGAAGGTGTGCGCGTGCCGCACCCCCAGCATGTCCATGACCTCGAAATAGGCCTCGCTGTTGGCCCGCGCCAGCTCCAGCGGATCGACCCCGCGCTCGCGCGCCCGGTCGATGATCTTGTCGTCCACGTCGGTGAAGTTCTGGACGTGCTGCACCCGGTAGCCGCGGTGTTCCAGGTAGCGGCGCATCACATCGGCATGCACAAAGAGCCGCGCGTGGCCGATGTGCGGCGGGTCCTTCGGCGTCATCCCACATACGTACATCCGCACCACGTCTTCGCGCGGCACGAAATTACGCTTACCGCGCGTGGCCGTGTCATAGAGTTGAAAAGCCAGTTGCCCCCTGCCTTCCCGCGTCGCGGGTGAAATCTCCAACGTCAGATTCTACCGAAGCCGGCCGCCGGCCGCGCCGTCGGGCCGCCGGTCCGCAACATCGCCTTACGCTAGCCCCCCGTCAGCAGCACCACTGCTTCGCAGGCCACCGCCTCGCCGTTCCCGATCGCGCCTAGGCCCTCGCCGGTCTTGGCCTTGATGCTCACCCGGCGAGGGTCAAGATCGAGCGTTCGGGCCAGGTTTTCGCGCATTGCATCGATGTGGGGTGCCAGGCGCGGGGCTTCCAGCATGATCGTCGCGTCGACGTTGCCGAGGTCGAACCCGGCCACCTTGGCCAGCCGCACCGCCTCGATCAGAAACAGCGTGCTATCGGCGTCGCGATAGGTTGGGTCCGTATCCGGAAATAGCCGTCCGATGTCGCCCAACGCCGCCGCTCCCAGGATCGCGTCGGTCACCGCGTGCATCACCACGTCGGCGTCCGAATGGCCCTCGGCGGTCACTTCCGCCGGGATCGCCACGCCCGCCAGCAGCAGTGGCCCGCCCGCCCGCAGCCGGTGCAGGTCATTACCTGCGCCCACCCGGATATCAGCCATTGCCACCCGCCCCCTGCCAGCGCGCCGCGATGTAATCCGCCATCTCCAGGTCCGCCGGCGTCGTTAGCTTGATATTGTGCTCCGAGCCCGGAAACACCCGCGTCTCGTGGCCGGCTGCGTGCAGCACCGAGGCCTCATCGGTGAACTGGTCAAAGCGGAACTGCTGCTCCTGGTAGGCCCGCAGCAGCAGGTCATACCGCCCGATCTGCGGCGTCTGCGCCAGCCACACCGTCGTCCGCGGCGGATCGCCCACGATCCGGCGCTCGTCATCGCAGAGCTTGATCGAGTCCGTCGCCGGCGTCGCCGCGATCGCGGCCCCGGTTATCCGCGCCGCCGTCATCCCGCGTTCGATCACGTCCTTGCCCAGGAACGGCCGCGCCCCATCGTGGATCAGCGCCCATTCGTAGTCATCCCCGGCCGCCCGCAGCCCGTTCAAGACCGAGTGATAGCGGCTGTCGCCGCCGTCGCAGATGGCGGTCAACTTCGCCAGCGGCAGCTCGCTTACCACCTTCTCCATTTCCGCCCGCCGGTCCGGCGCCAGCACCAGCACGGTCCCGTGCACCAGCGGCGACTCATCGAAGGCCCGCAGCGACCAGCGAATCGCCGGCGCCCCGGCCAGTGGGTACAGCAGTTTGTCGATGCCGTTCATGCGCGCGCCCGACCCGGCCGCCACCACAATCGCCACCGCCCGCTCCTCAGGAGCGCTCAAAGCCCACCTCCAGCGCTACCGGCAGGCTGTCCACGCCCAGCACCTCGCGCCCATTGCTCGCCGCCGCCGGTGGCGCCAGGCAGCGGTCAAACTCCATCCGCCCCGCCTCGTCCAGCCGCAGATCGGGCTGCGACACCGAGCGGATTTCCCCCGCCAGCCCGATCTCGCCAAACGCCGCCGTACCCTTGCGCAGCGGCTTGTTCCACAGGCTCGACGCGATCGCCAGCGCCACCGGCAGATCGGCCGCCGGCTCCGCCAGGCTCAGCCCGCCCACCACATTCACATAGATGTCCTGGTCCTGCAGGCGGATTCCTGCCCGGCGGTCCAGCACCGCCACCATCATGTTCAGTCGGTTCGAGTCATAGCCGTTCACCACCCGTTTCGGCAGCGAATAGACCGTGCGATTCACCAGCGCCTGCACTTCCACCATCAGCGCCCGGGTGCCTTCGATCGCCACCGCCACCGCCGAGCCCGGCGTGGCTTCGCGTCGTTCCGACAGGAATGCCGCCGATGGATTCGCGATCTCCACGAAGCCGCTCGCGCTCATCTCCAGCACCGCCACCTCGTGGGTCGGGCCGAAGCGGTTCTTCACGCTGCGCAGGATTCGCCACGCCGAATAGGGGTCACCCTCCAGGTACAGCACCGCATCCACCAGGTGCTCCAGCATCCGCGGTCCGGCGATGGTGCCTTCCTTCGTCACATGGCCGGCGATCACCACCGGCACGCGGGTTTCCTTGGCGAAGCGCAGCAGCCGCGACGCAGCCTCGCGAACTTGGCTCACGCTTCCCGGCGCCGACGCGATCCCGTCCACCATCGCCGTCTGGATCGAATCGATCACCAGCATCGCCGGCGGCTGCGTGCGGGCGTGTTCCAGCACCGCGTCTACGGACACCTCCGGCAGCAGCAACAGATTGCGCCCGGACAGGTTCAGGCGGTCGGCGCGCAGCTTGATCTGGTGCGGCGATTCCTCGCCCGACACGTACAGCACCGGCCGGTCCTTGTCGGCCAGGCACCCGGATACGTGCGCCAGCAGAGTTGATTTGCCGATCCCTGGGTCGCCGCCCAGCAGCGCCAGCGAACCCGGCACTAGCCCCCCGCCCAACACCCGTTCCACTTCCGGCATACCAAAGCGCAGCCGCGGGTAGTCGGCCGAATCCACCGCGTGCAGCGGAATCGGCTCCGCCGCCGCCAGGGGTTGGGCAGCCCGCACGCCCCGGCGTTTACGGGTCTTTACCTCATCCAGTGTGTCCCATTCACCGCACTCGGGGCAGCGCCCTGCCCACTTGGGCGTCGAGCTTCCGCAATCGCGACAGACATAGGCGGTCGTCTGCCGCTGCGGCAAGGGTTACGCTCCGACCGGCTCGCGGGACTCGGCGTGCAATTCGTCGCCGTCGCGCTCGATGATGATGCGGTCGCCGGCGGAGAACTCCCCGGCCAGCAACTTCTCGGCCAGGGGGTCCTCGACCAGGTCCTGGATAGCGCGCCGCAGCGGACGGGCGCCGTAATCCGGGTCGTAGCCCTTCTCGGCCAGCAGGTCCAGCGCGTTGGGCGTCATTTCCAGTTCGACCTCGTGTTCCGCCAGGCGCTCGCGCACCTGATCCAGTTCCATGTCGACGATTTGGTGGATGTCCCCGCGGGTCAGTGCCCGGAACACCACCGTGGCGTCGATCCGGTTCAGGAACTCCGGCCGGAAGGCCTTCTTCAGTTCGCCCATCACCTTGCCGCTCATGCGTTTGTACTGGTCTTCCTCACCAACGTCGGAGTCGTCGTCCATGTTGAAACCGATTGACGATGCCCGCTTGATCAACTGCGCCCCGATATTCGAGGTCATGATGACAATCGTGTTACGGAAGTCCACCGTGCGCCCGTGGGTATCGGTCAGCCGCCCGTCCTCCATCAATTGCAGCAGCACATTGAAGACGTCCGGGTGGGCCTTTTCAATTTCGTCCAGCAAGATCACCGAGTACGGCCGCCGACGGACGGCTTCCGTGAGTTGCCCGGCGTCCTCGTAGCCGACATACCCGGGGGGCGCGCCGACCAGTCGCGATACCGAGTGCCGCTCCATATATTCCGACATGTCGATGCGCACCAGGGATTCTTGGCTGCCAAACATGAACTCCGCCAGCGCCCGCGCCAGCAGCGTCTTGCCGACTCCGGTGGGCCCCAAGAAGATGAAGCTGCCGATGGGTCGCTTCGGGTCCTTGAGCCCGGCGCGCGCGCGGCGCACGGCCTTCGCCAGCGTCTCGATGGCTTCGTTCTGGCTGACCACCGTCGTGTGCAGTTCTTCTTCCATCTGCAGCAGCCGCTGCGACTCTTCCTCGGCGATGCGTGACACCGGGATCCCGGTCCACACCGAAACCACCGACAGCACGTCGTCCTCGGTCACTTCCGGGGTCTTGTCGCAGCGGTTCTCGGCCCACTCGGTTTCCAGTTGCTCGGCCCGTGCTCGCGAGGTGCGTTCCTCGGTGCGCAGTTCGTCGGCGGTCTCGTAATCGCTCTCGGCGATCGCCAGGTCCTTGCGGGTGACGATGTCCTCGATGCCGGCGATCAACTCGCGCAGCTCCTGCGGCGTCGAGCCAGCGCGGATCTTCACCTTCGCCGAGGCCTCGTCGATCACGTCGATGGCCTTGTCCGGCAGGAAGCGGTCGGTCACGTAGCGCCCGGCCATCTCGGCGGCCAGCTTCACGGCCTCATCGGCGATCTTCACCTTGTGGTGATCCTCGTAGCGCTCACGCACGCCCTTCAGGATCTCGATCGATTCCTCGATCGTCGCCTCGCGCACCTTCACCGGCTGGAAGCGCCGCTCCAGCGCCGCGTCCTTCTCGATGTGCTTGCGGTACTCGTCGGCGGTCGTCGCGCCGATTGCCTGCAATTCACCGCGCGCCAGCGCCGGCTTCAGGATGTTGGCCGCGTCCACCGCGCCCTCGGCCGCGCCGGCGCCCACAAGGGTGTGGAGTTCGTCGATGAAGATCATGGTTTCGTCGGAGGACTTCAATTCCTCGATGACCTTCTTGAGCCGTTCCTCAAACTCGCCGCGGTACTTGGTGCCGGCCACCAGCGAGCCAATATCTAGGGTCAGCAGCCGCCGCCCCTTCAGGCTTTCAGGCACGTTGCCGGACACTATTCGCTGCGCCAGGCCTTCCACAATCGCCGTCTTGCCGACGCCCGGGTCGCCCACCAGGGCCGGGTTGTTCTTGGTGCGGCGGCTGAGGATCTGGATCACCCGCTCGATTTCTTCCGCCCGGCCGATCACCGGATCCAGCTCGTCGAGCCGTGCCGCCGCGGTCAGGTCCACGCCCATCTGGTCCATCAGCGGCGTCTTGCTGGTCTTCTTGCCGGGGCGTTGCCTGCCGGTCTCCATCGAGCCGTGGCTGACGACCTGTACCACCTGTGCGCGCACCTTGTCCAGGTTCACTCCCAGGCTTTCCAGCACTCCCGCGGCGATGCCCTCGCCCTCGCGGACCAGGCCCAGCAGCAGGTGCTCGGTGCCGATGTAGTTGTGGCCCAGCCGCCGCGCCTCTTCCACCGCCAGCTCGATCACACGTTTCGCGCGCGGCGTCAGGTTGATATCGCCCACCACCATCCGCTCGCCGCGCCCGATGATGAACTCGACCGCGCTGCGGACTTTGTTCAGCTCGACTCCGAGGTTGCCAAGAACCTTGGCGGCGATCCCGTCACCTTCACGCAGCAATCCCAGCAGCAGGTGCTCGGTGCCGATGTAGTTGTGATTGAATCGCGTCGCCTCGTCCTGTGCGTAGACGAGGACCTTTTTTGCCCGCTCGGTGAATTTGTCGAGCCTGTCGCTCACCTGTCGCTCCCAGCGTGACCACGTGTTTACCATTCGTCGGTAACCCTATTGTCCCACAGCCGGTCGGTGAGCGGTATTACGCTTTCGCGTCGTCCTCGTCCGCGGCCTTGGAATCGTCAGATTCTTCGGCCTCTTCGGCCTCGTCGGCGGCCTCAGCGATGACTTCCTCGTCAGCCTCGGCGACGACTTCCTCATCGGCCTCAGCAACGACTTCCTCATCGGCCTCAACAGCGGCCTCTTCACCTTCGGCTTCGGCGACGTCCTCCTCGACCGCGACTTCCTCAGCCACCGCTTCGGCCAGGGACTCAGCGTCCCCGTCACCTTCAGTATCGGCGATATCGGAGGTACCGACTACCGTTCCTTCGCCGTCATCGGTCACGTCGTACTCGGCCAGCGCCTCGTCGACGGCGTCGGCCGGGGTCAGGCGGATGCGGCGCCGGCTGCTCTCGATGCTCAGGATGCGGAAATTCAGTACGTCCTCTTCGCGCATCGAGGTCAGGGCTTCCTCGCCGATGTCCGATGCGTGCGCCAGGCCTTCGACGCCTTCCTCAAGCCGTACGAAGACACCGAACGGCGCCAGCTTCGTCACGTGGCCCTCGACCACCATCTCCGGCGAGTACCGCTCTTCCAGTGTCGACCAGGGGTCCGGTAGCGCGCGGCGAATACTCAGCGCGATCTTCTTCTCCACCCGGTCCAGCGACAGGATATAAACATCCACCTCTTCGCCGGCTTGCAGCACCTCGCCGGGGCTCGACACCCGGCTCCAGGACAATTCCGAAATGTGCGCCAGGCCGTCGGCGCCGCCCAGGTCGATAAACGCCCCGAAGCTCGCCAGGTTGCTCACCCGCCCCTTGCGAATCTGGCCCACCTGCAACTCGTCCAGCAGCTGCTCGCGGCGCTCCGAACGCATCTCGCGTTCGGCTGCCCGTTCCGAAAGGATCAGGCGATTGCGCCGCCGGTCCATCTCGATGATCTTCAGCCGCAGCGTCTTGTTCAGCAGCTCGGACAGCCGCGCCGCCACGTCCTCGCGGGTCTCGTCCGGGGCCGCCGGGGCCAGGCTCACCAGTTGCGACATCGGCACGAAGCCCCGCGGACCCACGTCCACCAGCACCCCGCCCTTGTTGAACTCAGTCACCTTCGACTCGATGATCTTGCCTTCGTTGTACAGCGCCTCGGTCTCCCGCCACAGCTTCTCCTGCAGCGCCCGGCGGATCGACAGCATTGCCGCTCCCTCGCCCTCCGGTTGCACCACGTACACCGGGATCGACTCGCCCACCTCCAGTTCCAGGCGCTCCGCCATCAGCCGCGGGTCAAACAGTTCTCGGCCCACCACCACGCCTTCGGCCTTCAGGCCGACATCCAGCATCACTTCCTCGCCCTGCACCCGCACCACCGTGCCGTCGATCACCATGCCCCGTCGGTAGACGTTCACTTCGTGCTCGCCGGCATCCAGCAGTTCTTCCATGGATTCTATCTGCGAGTAGTCGTAGTCCGGGGCGACCCTCTTGATTTCGGCGGCGATCTTGCTGCTTGGCACGTACTAAATATTCCCTTGTGAATCAAGCTCCAGGGCGCACTCTTACCAGTGCGCGAAGCACCAGTATATGCAAGGTGCGCCACAGGGCAAGCACCCCGACGGTCGCCGGGCCGCTACAAAGGCCAAATCCGCCCGCTCACCGTGTCGCAATCCCGCACCCTCCGGCCCCGCTCAGGCCAGCCGAATCCGCTCGTCCACCGCGTCCCGCACCAGCCCCGGCACCCGCGTCATGTTCTCCACCACCACCCCGGTGCACGAATTCAATATCTTCCCGAACTGGCGTGGCTGGTAGGCTAGCTGGAACTCCGACTTCACCACCCCCACCCCGAACGCCAGCACCTTTATCCGTTCGCCCTCGGCCTTGCCCCGGTTGCCCCGGTCTAGGTCCATCAGCACCCGCCGCAGCTCCGACGGGTTGCTGCTGATGCCGTCCGTGATCACAAAAATGCTCTTCAGTCCCGCCTGCGCCTGGCAGCGCTCGATCGCTGTGCGCAGCGCCCCGGCGTCATCGGTGTCCTTGTGATCCAGTTCGTACAGCCGGCGAAAGGCCTCGCTGTGATCGCGTGGCTTGTAGGCTCGCTCCCCCATCGTCCCGCGCGGCCAGCGGCACTCGGCAAAGCTCCAAAGCGGCGTCACCGTGCTGCTGAAGCCAAACACCTCGAACGGTATCCGCAGCCGCTCGTGGATCTCGATGAACAGCATCGCCGTCTCCACCAGCCGGTCGAACTTGCGCGTCGGGTAGCCCTTCTGCACCATACTGCCGCTGATATCCAGCAGCACCGCGCTGGCGAAATCGCGTTGACGATCCTCGCGCGGGATGCGGACGCCTTTCAAGAAGGCGGTCACCGGGTCGGTCAGCAGCCGCTCCGGGTGCGCCACGTCGATCTCGCCCTGGTCGCCGGTGCGCTGCTTGCGCGGTCGCCGCAGCGCCTCGTTCATACCGTGCCGGCGGCGGTCCATGATCGCCTTCAGCCCCGGCCGGCGGCCGTCGCCGTCGATGGTCTTCTTGATCTGCTCGTCCAGGATCGACACCGCCAGCCGGTAGTCAAAGCGGGTGTAATCGATCCGCTCCTCGTCCTCGTCGCGCATCTGCTGCACCAGTGAGGTCTCCCAGCGGTCCCCGCCCAGCTCCGCCGCTGAGGGCGGCCCGCGCCGGCCCGGGGTCGTCCCGCGCGCGCCGAACCGGCGCAGCTGCGACCCGGCCTTCTGGCGGCCCTCGCCGCGCCCGCCGGCCTGCGCCGCCCGCGCCCGCTCGATGTCGCCCTCGATCCCGGCCACGTTCTCCTCGGCGTCGTCGGGCAGATCATCCAGGTTGCTGTCATCGATCTGCTGGCCGGCGCCCTCACTCTGGTCGATCAGTTCCGGGTTATCGCCGCCGTCGCCGGAGGCCGGGATGGGCGCCATCTCCACTAGCCGGCGATAGCCCGGCACCACCTTCTTGCGAATCACATCCAGCATCTCTTGGATGTCGTTGCAATCCGCCGCCCGTTCCACCGCCGACCACAGCTTGCGGGTCGCCTTGCGCACCTCGTCCGGTGTATCCTCGGCAGCTTCGCGGTCGCCCCAGTTCTCCGTCGCCCAGCGATCGGTCAGCGCGTTCACAAACAGGTGATGCGGCAGCCGTCCCAGCGCCTCCGGCAGATCCCCGGCGCGGTCGTCGCGGGGATCCAGATTGGGCACATCGCGGTATAGCTCCCGAAAGAATGGCCGCGATCCCGGGTAGCGGTCCAGGTACATCCGGTTCACCCGCATGTCGTTGATCGTGTTCACCAGCAGCATCGCTGTCCGCGCTGGCAGTCCCTGCTGGCTCTGCCCGCGCAGCCAGCGGCCCACCTGGCTCGACCCGCGACTGCCGGTAAAGCGCGCCTCGGCGGTCTCGTGGCAAATCGCGCCCACCAGTCGCGCCGTCGGCCATTCACCCAGCAGCTGCGCCGGGTAGGTAATCAGCTGCTCCCGCGGGATGTATGACCACCACGATCCGGGCAGGACGCGGAGCTGGTCATGCCCCAGGATCATTCGCGCCACCGTCTCCAGTTCTGACGGTGTCAGTGTCCCGGCATCCTCCGCCTGCTCGGCCACGCCTTGCCTCGCTATCCCAGGCTGTAGTTGGCCAGCACCGGTTCCAGCACCCGGGCCACCTCCGGCGAAGTCCCCTCTAGGACCCCCCGCCGGTACCACGCCACCAGCTCCTCGCTCGTCCGCGCGCCCCGCGCCAGCGTCACCATCTCGGCCGTCGTCAGCGCCGTCCGCTCGGCCACCGACGCCGCCACATCCGGCGCGATGTTTGCCATCCCGCCGCCGAACTCCACATCGATCTCCCCGCCCAGGATTGCCCGCGCGATCGAGGCCAGCTCCGCCATCCCGCCCAGCGCATCGACGCTCACCCGGCCTTCGCCGACGAATTCCAGAATCGCCCGCTCTTCCTCATGTGGCGGGTAGTCAAACGCCACGATCGCCCCGAAGCGGTTCTCCACGCCCTCGTTCAGCGGCTTCACCCCGGGACCGTCGGGGAAGCCCGTCGCTATCAGCCGGAAGTCCGGATGCGCCCGGATCTCCGTCCCGTCCGGCAGCGTCACCAGCTCCGCCTTGTCGAACAGGCCGTTGATGATCGAGTGCACGTCCGGGTAGGCGGTGTTGTATTCATTCACGATTACAAACAGCCCATCGCGCACCGCCTCCAGGAACGCCTGCAAGCTCCAGCGGGTGGCCCCGTGACTCAGCTGCCGCACCGCCGTCAGGTCCGACTTGGCGGTCTCACCGGTAAATGCGAACTCCACCGTCGGCAGCCCCCATAGGTGCGCCACCGTCCGTGCCAGCGCCGACTTGCCGGTGCCGGTCGGACCGCGCAGGAACACCGGCCGATTCAGCAGCAGCGTCGCCTGGGTCAGCCGGGTCGCCGTCCATGAAGTCTGCGTCAGGCACGGCAGAATCTCCCCCTGTCCCGGCACGTGTCCCAGTGGCATTGGAAGATTGATCCCGCGCTCGCGGCGCAGCTCGGCGCGCACGTCCGCCAGGTCCGCCAGCCGGCGGCCCTCGCTGTCGTAGGCGTGCAGGCGTGGCGTGTCGTGCTCGCCCTGCCCCAGCACCGCCACCCGGCCGCTGGGCAATTCGATCCGTTCGCCGTCTTCGTCCACCGGCGCATCTTCGGTCTCCGGCGTCACTGCCATTGGCACCACCACCGCCTCGCCGTGGTCCGGCGGCTCATTGCCCAGCAACAGCTCACGCGCATCGCGTTCGCCCCGCTCCAGCCGCACGTTGCCCAGCGCCGAACTCGCGATCTGCACCACCTGTTCGCGCACCGCCGGCGGCGAAATCGTCAGCACTGCCCGCTTTCCGATCTCCGCCAGCGGCAGGTCGGTCAGTTGCCCCAGCGACAGCCAGTGCACCAGCGTCCGGGTCGAGACCCGGTCCCGCATCTGCGCCCCGACATCCGGGTGGTTGCGCAGCGAGTCGGCCAGGGTCACCAGCCGCCCGCCCAGGCCGCTGTCGGCGTCGGCGCCCAGCGACTGCATCACCGGGTGCCGGGCGAACTCCACCAGCAGCGACTCTGTCTCCTCGGCTGGCGGCAAGAACGCCACCGGCACATTGCCCAGCCCCAGCCCAAAGCGGCGCTGCAGCGAGCGACCCATCTCGGCCGTACCCACATAATTCGGATTCGCCGTCGCGATGATCCCGAAGTGTTCGTGCAACTCGATCTCGATGTTGCCGTACTCGGTCCCCGACAGCAGCAGCCGGCCGGTGTCCATCGCATGGGTGATAACGCTGATCAAGTCCGGCGGCAGCATGTTGATCTCGTTCACAATCAGCTTTCGCCCCAGCAGCATCGCTCGCGCCGCCGGGCCCAGCCCGGCCAGGGTGCTCTGGTTGCCGGCGTCGTCGGTCACCACCTCGGTGCGGCGGAAGAAGTCGGCCAGCGTCGTATCGCCGCTGAAGTTCAACTCCATCAGCGGTTGATTCGAGATATGGCAGTAGGTCTTCGCCAGCGTCGTCTTGCCACAGCCGGTCGGACCGCTCAGCAGGACGAAGGTGCCCAGCCGCTCGTTGTCATCGATATCCGCGATCCGTTCCAGCACATCCACCATGTGCGGCGTCAGGTGCAAGAACACGTCGTCCCGCGCCGGCGGCGACGCCGGCGCGTCGCCCGCTGCTCCCGGCTGCTCCGGCAGGAACGACCGTTCCGGCGCGACCGGTTCCGGCCCGCGTCGCGCAAAACGTTTCCCGCGAATCTCAAACCAGTCGTTGCCCATCCGGACCTCGGGGCCGAAATCCACCACCGCGTTCACTGGCGCGGCCGGTTCACCGGCCTGCGGAGCAAGATCGTCAGGACTGCCCATCAGGTTGCGAAACACATTCTTCAAAGAGCACTACCCCCGGTCGCGGCCGCCGCGCGGCTCGCCATGGCCATCCGGCGAAATATAGCGCGAAGCCCCGTCCGCCCACCAACCCGACTGTCCGCGCCGCCGCCGCCGGCGCCGAAGACGGGCCGGCCCTCACCCCATGTCCAAATTTCGTTAGAAATTGATAACCGGGTTACTGGTTACTGAAGGTTCCGTGAATCTTGTAGCAGGATTCTTCTTGAAGAAACTGGAATGCCGCTCCGGCGGTTGTGGAATGTAGCGGGTGGGGCGCATGTTGCGGGCCAGATGGCGCCGCGATCATTTGATCGGTTTGGGGTAGATATGTTCATCATGTCGACTAATCCGAGAGCCGGGGCCCCTTGTCGCCAGTAACCCTGCGTGAGCCGTCCACCTGGACGGCTGGTTTCGTGCCCGTCGGGGTCGCTGGCGCTCGCCCCGATTGCGGCCAAAACCGACCCGCACCCACCCACCCGAGCCACGCGAAGATTGACCGTTCGGTAGGTGTCTGGTAATTTCCGGGAAGAGCCGTCCACTCAGGAGATCTTCCGTGGCCCACCTGGTTACCCGCCGGCAGCGCGCCGTCGTCACCGCCATCCGCGACCTGCTCAACGAAAACGAATACAGTCCCAGCGTGCGGCAGATCGGCGATCGCCTCGGGCGGGCCCCCGCCACCATCCAGCAGCATCTCGACGCCCTTGAGCGCAAGGGCACCATCGCCCGTACCGGCTTCGCCTTCGGCATCGAGATCCTCGAGTCCGATCCCGAGCCCGCCTTCCTCGGCGGCGACGGCCGCGCCCCGCTGGTCGGCGCCATCGCCGCCGGCGAGCCCATCCTGGCCGTCGAAGATCACCAGGAAACCATCCACCTGCCCGACAACATGCGTGGCGCCGGCGAGCAGTTCGTCCTGCGCGTCCAGGGCAACAGCATGATCGAAGACCACATCCTCGACGGCGACCTGGTCGTCATCCACCGGCAGCAATTCGCCGACGACGGTGAGACGGTGGTCGCGCTGCTCGAAGACGGCACCGCCACCCTCAAGCGCATCTACCGCGAGGGCGGCCGCATCCGTCTCCAGCCCGCCAACTCGAGCATGGATCCGATCATCGTCGACGCCGTCGACGTCCAGGGCAAGGTCACCGGGATTATCCGCCCCCACGTCTAGGTGTGGAATCGTTCCAACTCGCGACCTACCACCGGGTCCAGGCGATTGATATCAGCGGGCGCGTGCAGCAAGTTGTCGAGGCCGTCGCCGTGGAAGATGGCCTGGTCGTCGTCAGCGCGGGTCACACCACGGTCGCCCTGATCGTTAACGAATTCATACCCGACCTCGTGCGCGACCTGGAAAACTGGATCGAGCGCATCGCGCCGCGCGACGCCGGCTATGATCACCCGACCAACGCCGACGCCCACCTCCGGGCCGCCATGTTCGGCTCTGCCGTGATGATGCCGGTCGCTGCCGGGCGGGTTGTGCTGGGCACCTGGCAGCGCGCCATCCTGCTCGAGTTCGACGGCCCCTGGCGGCGCACCATCCACGTGCAGGTGGTCGGACAATAGGCCGTCGCGGACGGTCTCGGAAAACTTGACATAACACAAACACTGATCGAAGATTTCAACCCCCGGCGGCGCTCCCGGCGCGCCCCCCACCTTCCCCGGAGAGCCCCTTTGGAAACCAACGATCTACCCCGCCGCCGGCTATTCCAGGCGGCCGTCGTTGTGGGAGCTGGCGAGCTGCTTGAGCCCGGCTCCGACGCGAATTCCGGCCGTATCTTCGCGCTGCCGCCCGATGAACAACTCGCAGTCGAAGCTCACGCCGGCGTCCTCGACGCTTCCGGCACCTGGGGCGATCTGGGCCTTTACTTCGCCGAGCGCCTGGGCACCTTCGGGCGCTCCACCTGGTACGACGCCGACTGGGGCCGGGTCATCGACGTGCGCCGGCAGAGCGGCGAACTCTCCGACGCCTACACCGCCCATCCCTCCGCCTGGTACGCCGCCGTCCACGACCGTTCCTGGATCGGCGACCGCCTCGTTGGCGTGAACCCCGAGACCCGTCGCTACGTTGTAGCCGATATAATCGACGTTGTCGCGAGCCCGCTGGCGGTGGTCGATTGGTCGCGCGCCGCCTTTGCCGAGCTCGGCACGCCACTTTCGCACGGCGTGCAAAACGTCTGGATCGTGCGCGTCCCCGGCTAGCCCCGGTCGCCGCGCATCCCATCGAGCCAGACAGAACCCCGGGGGCACTTGGCGCTGACCGCATTGACACAAGGTTCCTACGCGCGCCGTTTTGCGGTGCTCCGCAACCCCGACTTCGCGCTGTTCTTCTACTCGCTGCTCGCCACCAACTCCGGCCGCTGGATGATCATCGTCGTCCAGGGCATCTGGGTCTTCGAACAAACGGGATCCAAGGCGGCGCTTGGCGGAGTCGGCGCGGCGCGGGTGATCCCGCTGATTCTCTTTCCAGTCGTCGGCGGCGTGCTCGCCGATCGCTTCGACCGCCGCAAATTGATGCTCTTTTGGCAATTGTTCGGGCTCGCCGTCAGTCTTGCCATCGCCTTTGACATCGCGCTTGGCTACGGCCAGGTCTGGCACATCTACGTCGCCGGCTTCCTGATCGCCATCGGCAACGCCTTTGACCAGCCGGCTCGCCAGGCCGTCATCCCGCAGATCGTCAGCCGCGAGCAGATACCCGCCGCCGTCGCCCTCTCATCAATAGTCTTCGTCGGCGGCTCCGCCTTCGGTCCCATGCTCGCCGCTGGGTTGCTCTTGTTCCCGTTCGTCAGCATCGAGTCGCTCTTCTTTCTCGGAGCCGTCGGCTACGCGGCCATCATCTGGGCGTTGCTGAAGATGGACATCCCCCCGCCGGCTCCGCCCGAGCGCCGTGAGCGGCCGATCGCCAACTTCATGTCCGGTATCGGGTACGCCGTCGCCAGTCCGATCATCTCGGCACTGTTGCTCATGGCGCTGGCCGCCAACCTCTTTGGCCGTTCGTTCCAGGGAATCATGCCGGCGGTTGCCGAAGAAATCCTGCATGTCGGTGAGAGCGAGCTATCGCTGCTGCTGTCGCTGATGGGTTTCGGCGCGCTGGCCGGCGGTTTCGTGCTCGCGGCGGTCGCCGGATCCGGCGACCAGACGCGGCTGATGCTCGGCGGCCTGCTCGTCTTCGCCATCTTCACCGTCGGCATCGCGCTCAGCCCGTACTTTCTGCTATCGCTGGCCTTCATGTTCGTCATCGGCGTCTCCAGCACGTTCTTTTCCTCCAGTCTGCGCACCACGATGCAGATGGAGACCCCCGGCCACATGCAGGGCCGGGTGATGGGTCTGTGGACGGTCATGTTTCTGGGCATGGGGCCACTCGGCGGGTTGTTTCTCGGCATGGCTGCCGACTGGCTCGGGCTGACCCCGGCGCTGGTAATCATGACGGTCATCGGCCTGCTCATCGTGTCCGTGGTCGCGATCGTGCGTCCGTCCATCCGCGAGCGTTTCTGAAGGTGGCGCGACCATCGTCAAGAATTCACGCCGCACCTATATGCACCCGGCCCGCCAGCCGATAAAATCAATGTCCGGGCCATTAGCTCAGTTGGTTAGAGCGCGCCTCTGATAAGGGCGAGGTCCCTGGTTCGACTCCAGGATGGCCCACCAAATCCGCCCGGCCCCGGGGATGTAGCTCAGATGGAAGAGCACTGCCTTTGCAAGGCAGGGGTCAGGGGTTCGAGCCCCCTCATCTCCACC
>CAZVZW010000006.1:0-468 GCA_964631365.1 uncultured Chloroflexota bacterium
CACGGAAGAGGAAGGTGAGCAATGGCCAGAGTGAATCGAGGTATCGAACTCTTGGAACAGGGCCAGCCGATCTACTACGCCGGCGTGGAGGAACTCAGCTTTGAGTCGGGGTGGGCGCTGGCGGGGACCTGGGCCGACTTCTTGTCGATCGACTTCGAACACCGCCCGCTGGACGTGATCGGGCTGTCGGCCTTCATGGACGGGTTGCGCGCGGCCGGTCCGACGCGTAGCGGGCACCCGACGCCGACCGTGATCGCGACCACCGCCATCAGCGGGATATCGCCGGAAGAGGTCTGCGTAAACGCCTGGCAGATCCGCCATCTGCTGACGGCCGGCGTACACGGCCTGCTGATGGTGCACGCCCGCGATCCGGGGGCCGCGCGGGCATTTGTGGAGTGCTGCCGATACCCCATAGCGCCGGCTGGGGTGGGGGCGTGACGAACTGGAAGAGGAATGTGTATTCCCCGA
>CAZVZW010000006.1:478-1606 GCA_964631365.1 uncultured Chloroflexota bacterium
GGGGCTGCGGGGTTCGGCGGGGCAGAATCACCCGGCCGAAGTCTGGGACATGACGCCGGAGGAGTACGTGCTGAAGGCGGACGTCTGGCCGCTGAATCCGGAGGGGGAGTTGATGTTGGGGCTGAAGCTGGAGGATCGACACTGCCTGCCGACCGCGGCCATCAGCACCGCCGTGCCGGGCCTGGCGTTCGCGGAGTGGGGGCCGGGCGATATGGGGATGTCGCTGGGGTACGCCTCGCGTCACGATCCCCCCTATCCGCCGGAAATGGAAGCGGCCCGGGACACCATCAAGGGCGCCTGTGACTCGGCCGGTATTCCGTTCCTCTGCGGCTGGAACGACGATTCCATGAACGCCGCCGAGCGAGCCGCGCACGCGATCAACGTGATCGGCGCGAAGATCATTCCCTGTGGGCCGCCCGGCGAGGAACTGGCGGTGGCGGGACGGGCCCTGACGGGCCGAACGATGCCGGTCTAGCGCGACGCGGGTCCCGGCTGGACCCGGCCCCGGCTCGCCATCTACACTCCTCCTCGTTCGCGACACCGGCTCTGACAGGAGGATCCCGTGAATGTCGTCTTCATCATGAATGACACTTGGCGCTATGACCACGTCGGAGCCCACGGCAACGACTGGATTCACACTCCGGTGTTGGATCAGTTCGCCAAAGAGAGCGCGATCTTCGACCGTTGCTACATCGGCTCGTTCGCCACGGTCCCCTGCCGCCACGACCTCATCAAGGGCCGCTTCGGCGAGCCCTTTCACGACTGGGGTCCGCTCGAATGGGAAGCGCTGACACTGCCCGAAGTCCTGCGTGAGAGCGGCATCGTCAGCATGCTCATCAACGACACCCCGCACCTCATCAACTTCGGCTACGGCTTCGACCGCCCCTTCCATGCCTGGGAGATGATCCGCGGTAACGAGGTCGACCGCTTGCGCACCGACTACTTCGAAAAGCTGGAATTGTCCGACGTGACCAAGTTCCGCTACTCCCACGGCATGGCCCAGTGGCACCGGCAGGCCAAGGACCGCCTATCCGAAGATGACTACTGCGCGCCGCGGGTCATGAAGGCGGTCTCCGACTGGCTGGAACGCAACGCCGGCCACGACGAATTCTTCCTCTGGGTTGACTC
>CAZVZW010000006.1:1620-1952 GCA_964631365.1 uncultured Chloroflexota bacterium
ATCGGGCACCTGTTCGCGGCCGAGTGCACCATGGCCGACAACCACATCGGGCGGGTGCTGGAGAAAATCGACAACCTGGGCCTGCGCGAGAACACCATGGTCGTCATCATGTCCGACCACGGCCATTACTTCGGCGAGCACGATCAGCAGAGCAAGTCGGGACCGCTCTATGAAGAGGTTTCCCACCAGATGCTGATGATTCGACACCCGGAGGGGCTGGGCGCGGGCAAGCGCTTCCAGGCGCTGGTGCAGCCGGCCGACTTCGCGCCGACAATTCTGGATGCGATGGGCGTCGATGTTCCAGAAGCGATGAACCTGCCGGGCGAGTCGTG
>CAZVZW010000006.1:1962-22654 GCA_964631365.1 uncultured Chloroflexota bacterium
GAGAAGCGTTCTCTGCGGCGGGTGGCGATTTCGGGAGAGAAGCCGCGGCTGATTGAAGACCTCAGCGAGCCGCAGGCCAACGGCTACGACCGGCCCGGCTGGACTTCGGTAACGGTTACCGGTAAGGACTACGCGCTGGTCGACTTCCCGGAGCCCGAGCGCCGCGCGCTCTATCACCTGCCGAGCGATATCGGCATGCTCAACGACGTGATCGGCGATCATCTCGACGAGGCCGAGAAGCTGCACGCCGAGCACGTGCGTTTCCTACGTCGCAACAAGGCCCCGCGTTGGCAGCAACGCCTGTGGCGCGACGGGCCCGAGGGAATCGTTGCCCCGGAGAAGACCGAGTTTGTGAAGTACGTCGATAAGCGCGGACGGCCGCTCAGTGCGACGCCGCAGGACGGCAACGTGGTCTCGATCGGATAGGCCCGGCGGGCGGCGCGTTGGCGCCGCCCGCGGTAAATTGAACGCCGGGGCCGGAAACTGCGGCTAAACTTTCCCGGTTGAAACGCGCCCGGAGACGGGTCCGCCCAGCGAAGGTAGCCAGCGACCGATATGGAGCCACTGAATCTGGGGATTCCGAAGGGGAGCCTGGAAAAGACCACAATCGAACTCTTCCGCCGCGCCGGATGGAAGATTGCCAACAGCTCGCGCAGCTATATCCCGACCATTGATGACGACGCCATCAGCTGCAAGCTGGCCCGTCCGCAGGAGATGTCCCGCTATGTCGAGAGCGGCGCGCTGGACGCCGCCATCACCGGCTCCGACTGGACGCTGGAGAACGAATCCGATGTCGCGGTGATCGCCGACCTGGTCTATTCGCGGGTCAGCTTTCGGCCGACCAAGTGGGTGCTGGCGGTCCGGAACGACTCGCCCGCGCAGAAGGCCGAGGATCTAGAAGGCGGAGTCATCGCGACCGAGTTCGTGAAGTCCACCGAGCGCTATTTCGCCGGGCACAACACGAACGTGCAGGTCGAGTTCTCTTGGGGGGCCACGGAGGCCAAGGCCGCTGAAGGCCTGGTGGACGCCATCGTCGACGTCACCGAGACCGGGTCGACGTTGCGGGCCAACGGACTGCGGATCATCGACACGCTGACTACTTCAAATCCCCAGTTGATTGCCAATCGCGACTCCTACCGCGACCCGGTAAAGAAGGCCAAGATCGACCAGATCGCGCTGCTGCTGCGCGGCGCGCTGGAGGCGAAATCGCGGGTCGGGATCAAGCTGAACATCCCGAAGGACCGGATCGACACGATCCTGGAACTTCTGCCCAGCATCACCGCCCCGACGGTGGCGAATCTCTACGGCAAGGACTGGTTCGCCGTCGAGATCGTCGTCTCCGAGGCCGAGGTGCGCGACCTGATCCCGCGGCTCCGCGAGTTTGGTGCCGAGGGGATTATTGAGTACCCGCTGAACAAGATCGTTTAGCCAGGGCGGGTATTCGGGTGGTGGGGCTTACGAAGCGCCGGGTCTAGACCATCCCGGGCGGGTGCGGGTCCGGCGGCAGGTCGATTAGCCGGTCGGCGTCCAGCAGCCAGGCGTGATCGGGGTCGTAGCGCGGCGCGAGCATGCGGTTGTCGCCGGCCAGCATGCACATGTAGTACTTGGCATAGCCGGGCCCGGCGACGGACGGGTGGTAGCCGCGCGGCAGCGCCACGGCGTCCCCGTCACGCACCAGGTAGGCGTTGTCGATCTCGCGGTCGTCGGTGTACAGGAATTGCGCCCCGAACCCACTCGATGGCCGGAACTTGAAGTAATAGATCTCCTCCATGAAGACCTCGTCGGGCATCTGCGTGATCTCGTGGCGATGCGGCGGTGAACTGCTCCAGTGGCCGGCGCCGGTGCGAATCTCGCCCACCAGCAACTTGTCGGCAATGAGGCCGCCGTGCAGCGGGTAGCTGATTTCGCGGCGCCAGTTCTTGCGCCCGGCGTAGACCGTGTCGGTCTCCTCGGGAAGCATGTGGTAGGGCTCGTGGCGGTTGTCGGCCGGAGCGGAGGTGATTGCCACCGTCACTTCGCCGATGTCGGGTCCACGGACTTCCCAGGCCGAGTCGCGCGGGACGTAGATGGCGTGGGGCAGGCCGTCGAAGGGCGTCGGGCGCTCGCCGATGTCCTTCCACTCCTTGCCCTCGACGGCGACGGTACAGTGCCCGCCGATCAGCAGGATGCAGCGTTCGAATTGGTCGGCTTCACCGGAGTGAGTCATTCCCAGCCCGAGCGTGGCGGTTTCCAGTCCCAGCAGTTGCAGTGGGTTGCCGCCGGGGCGGGCGTAGACGCGGATTGGGCCATCCGGAGGTCTGAGCAGCAGGTCTTTCATTTTCGATTCCTTTTCGACTGTTTCCGTTCGATGGTTGTTTGTCGCGATGCGGTCTAGGGGTGATTCAGCTATTCGCGGCCGTGTTTGATCAGCGCCTGCTGGTGGAGCGCGATGGCGGCGTCGCCGGCGGCGGTCACCGCGGAGCGGACGTCGTCCTCTCCGAGCAGCGCGTCGATGCCGGGGGCGGCGGCGTTCGCGGCGAGTTCCAGTCCCTCCACCACCGTTCCGGGCAGCGGATCGGTCAGCGCCGTGCGCAGGGCGTCCAGGTCGAATGCCTGGTGGAGCGCCAGCAGCGCGCTGCGTCCCCGCAGACGCCGTACGAAGACGTCATAGACGCCGCCGAACTCGGTGAGGGTGGCGTTGATCGGCACGAATCCGACGGTCGCCGTCTCGTCCGCAAGCCGAATCTCGAAATCCGGCGCGAACGCGCTGTCATCGGCCACCCATTCGCCGTCGCCGACGAAATAGGCCTGTTTGAAAAGCTCGCTCGATTTCAGGATCTCCAGGTGCTCGGCCTCGATCTGCTCGGCGACGGCGTCATCCCGCCACTCAATCGCGTCCAGTCCGTCCAGCGCATGGCGGACGTTGGGGAAGATCGTGATCACGCTGACCCCGGCGCAGTCGATGACATCCGGGCAGGGATCGGGAAGGGTTGCGTGGCCAGAGCTTTCGTACCAGCGCAGCGAGGCGATCAAGGGGCGGACGCGAGAGAGGTCGTAGTCCTTCGCGGACAGGAGTTGGTGCAGGCGGCGGGTGACCGCGACGCCCGACCAGGCTGCAGCCGCCCGAACCTGCTCTTCGCTGACGCCGCCGGCGGCGAGTTCGTCGAGTTTCGCCAGCAGTTCGTCGCGGACCGGGTAGGCCAGGCGGCCGTTCATCTCGGTCAGATAAGAGGCCAGCGCGGTGCCTTCGTGGATCGCGGTGGCGAAGGGCAGTTGCTGGAACATGGCGAAGTTGACCGTGATGTTCACGCCGATCCCGCGCGCGGTCACGTGGCGGCAGGCGGTCAGGCCGGCGTTGGTGCCCGGGAGTTTGAAGACGACGTTGGGCACCCCGCCGTCAAACCGGCGCGAAAGCTCGGCGTAGAGCGCGGTCGCGTCGGCGATCATGCTTGCGTGGTCACCGTGCTTCTTGGGGTTCACCTGCAGGCTGACGTAGCCCATCTTGCCGTCGGTGAGCAGGAAGATCGGCCGGAGCAGGCGCATATTGGCGAGTACGACCTCCAGGGTCGCCAGCCGGGCGAGTTCGGATTCGTTGGCGTCCGGATTGGCCTTGATGATGGCGTCTACCACCGGACTCCAGGTGTCGGGGTCGGCGACCCAGGCGACATCGACGAGTACCGGGTTGCTGGTGACAAAGGACATGCCCACATACATGGTGTGTTGCAGGAAAATCGCGTAGTCGTTGCCGAGTTCGGTGAGCGTTTCCCCGGCGGCGCGGCGTTCGGCCAGTCGGCGCAGGTGGCTGGACTCGACGATCGCGGAAACCCGGTCGACGAAATCAGCCAGCGAGCCGCCAGTCAGTCGCCCGGCCTCAGCGGCGGGATCGGCGGCGACCTCGGCGCTCAGGCGGGCGAGGGCGTCGGCGCGCCGCCGCTGGATGATGGTCGCGGATTCGTCCGGCGCGGCGGCTTCGAGTTTCGCCAGCAGATCGCGGGTGGTCGCGGCGACCTGCCCCACGGCTTCGGGACCGAGCGCGGCGTCGCCGTGCAGTCCGGAACTGCGCAGGTTCCACACCGGCAGGAACGAGCGCAGGCTGATGGCCAGGTCGATCAAGAAATCCAGTACCAGTGGTCGCGCGGACTGCGCGGAAGCGGCGAAATCCGCCTCCAGAGACGCCAGAAGTTCAGTCGCCGATTCGGTGAAAGCGGCCGGGTCGGTGAAGAACAGCAGCGATTCGATCACCGCCTGGCCCTGGCCGGATTCGACCTGCTTCTGATAATCCCCCGGGGAGAGGCTGCGGCGGGCGCTGAGTTCGGCGGCGATGCGCGCTTGGAGATCGGCCGAGATGCTTCCTGCGGATACGGTCATGGTGGGCTCCTGCGGGGCGTCGGCGGGTTCTTGATTCTGGATGGACACCAAGGATAGGCGAAGCGGCGGGCGCTTTGCAGGGAGGGTCGGCCGGTCGTCGTTGTCGCCCCGGTCTAGCGGGTCGGGTCGCTGCCGACGCGCACGATCAGCTTGCCGAAGTTCTCCCCGCGCAGCAGCCCGATGAAGGCCCGCGGCGCGGCTTCTAGTCCGTCCACGAAGTCCTCCCGGTAGACCAGGCGGCCGTCGCGGATCCATTCCGCCATCTGCCGCCGGCCCTCTTCGTGGCGGTCGGCGAACTGGAACATCAGGAAGCCTTCCATACGGGCCTGTTTGGTCAATAGGGCGCGGGTGGGGCGGGGGGCGAGTTCGGGCTCCTCATGGTTGTACTCGGAGATCATCCCGCAGATCGAGATGCGGGCGCCGATGTTGATCTGGTCCAGGACGACGTCTAGGGTCGCGCCGCCGACGTTGTCGAAATACACGTCGATTCCGTCGGGGCAGGCTGCGGCCAGGGCTTCGGGGACGTTCTGGGTCTTGTAGTTGATGACGGCGTCGAAGCCGAGTTCGTTGAGGACGTAGGCGCACTTGGCGTCGGAGCCGGCGACGCCCACGGCGCGGCAACCCTTGATGCGCGCGATCTGGCCCACCAGGGCGCCGACGGCCCCGGAGGCGGCGGAGACGACGACGGTCTCGCCCGGCTGCGGATCGCAGATATCCAGCAGACCGAAGTAGGCGGTCGAACCGGGCATGCCCAGGATTCCGACGGCGGTGGAGATAGGGGCGAGGGACGGATCAACCTTGCGGAGGTCGGCGGCGTCCATCACCGCGTGGGACTGCCAGCCGATGTGGGCGTTGACGATGTCCCCAACCGCGAACCCGGGGGCGCGCGATTCGACCACCTCCGCCACTGCGCCGCCGGTCATGACCTCGCCGATTTGTAGCGCGGCCGCATAGGACGGCCCGGCGCGCATCCGGCCGCGCATGTAGGGGTCGAGCGAGAGGTAAATCGTGCGCAGCAAAACCTGGCCGTCGCCGGAATCCGGAATGGGAGCCGATTCGATCTGGAAATCGGCGCCGGTCGGCTCGCCGACCGGGCGGCTGGCGAGCAGGATGCGAGTGTTGGTGTCGGCCATGGGGAACCTCCGGGTGGGGCGAAACGGGCGGGCCGCTTGAGGGGGCAAGCGTAGTCGGTGGGGGTGCCCGACGCCAGCGCGCCGGGCCCGTGCGGTCGCCGGTTTGACCGGCCCGGCGGGCGCTCAATAGCATCACCGGACCGGGCGGCCGTGGCGACCCGGTCGGACAGCGGCGGACCGCGCGTCAACCTAGGAGGTAAACGATGGCTGGTGAAGCATCCGATCGGCGGACGGCAATCCTGGGAGGGGCGCTCTTCGACGGCACCGGCGTGGCGACCGTCAAGGACGCGGCGGTGATCGTGGCCGGCGACCGTATCGTGGCGGCGGGCGCAGCCGCCGAGGTGGGTGCGGCCAGCGCCGACGAGACCATCAACCTGCGCCCCTGCACCCTCTTGCCGGGCCTCATCGACGCCCATGTGCACCTCTGGGGGCGGAGGCCGGCCGATCGCATGCCTTGGGCGACGGGGCCGATTGAGTACCGCGCCCTGCGGACCGCGGGCGAGGCCCGCGATCTGCTGGAGGCCGGCTTCACCACAATTCGCGGTCTCGGTTCGCAGACGGGCGTCTCGCTGAAAAAGGCGATCGATGAGGGCATCCTTTCGGGGCCAAGGTCGCGGATGGCCGGCATGGCCGTGGCGCGCACCCGCGGGCCGTGGTTCGCGGTCGATCAGTCGTGGCGCTGGGTCCGTCCGGCGGACGGCATCGACGAGTGCATCAAAGCCGCCCAGCAATCGCTGCTGGAGGGTTCGACGCTGCTAAAGATCGGCGCCTCGGCCGGGCACGAGAGCGCTTGGGGAGACGTGCCGACGTACTCCATCGAAGAAGTCCAGGCGATGACCGAGATCGCCCACGCCTGGGGCATCCGCGCGGCGGTGCACGCCATGGGCGACGAGGCGGTGCGGCGCTCGGTGCTGGGAGGGGTGGACACCGTGGAGCACGGCTACGGGATCACGCCCGAAACGTTGAACCTGATCGTCGAGCGCGGTGTCTACCTGGTGCCGACCCTGCGCCTGCGCCACCGCGACGAAACCGAGTGGGGCAAGGTGACGTTCAAGTCGCAGGTGGGGTCGCTGGAACGGGCCTACAAGGCCGGCGCGAAGATCGCCCTGGGTACCGATTCCACCGGCGCCGAGCAGGACTCGACCCACGGAGCCGGCAACGCCATTGAGTTCAAGTTGTTGGGCGACGTCATGGAGCCGGTCGATGCGCTGGTCGCCGGTATGCAGACGGCGGCGGAGGCGATGGGGATGGAGGAGGACATCGGGACGCTGGAGGCCGGCAAGTACGCGGACGTAGTGGCGGTGCGTGACGATCCGTTGGGCAACCTGGAGACCCTGCAGCACGTCGAATTCGTGATGCAGGGCGGCCGGGTGATCGTGAGTCCCTAGGCGATAAGCCGGGTCAGATGCCCAGTTCGCGGTCGATGGGGCGCTGGTAGGCATCGATCTCGCCGTTGAGTACGCTCTCGATGGTGACCTCGCGGCGCGCGACGTCGGATTCGAGGATGGCGAACGCCGCGGCCAGATCGCGCAGCCCGGCCGGCCCGTCGACCTCGGCGGGGTTGCCGGACTCGATGGCCGCGAACCAGTCCAGGGCCTCTAGGGCAAAGGCGTCATCGATGCCATCGGGGAACCAGGCGTCGAGGGTTTCGGGGGCGGCGTCCGCGCGCGTGGTCGCGATCACATCGGCCCGTGCGCCGGCATCGTCGGTGAGTTCGGTCTCAACGATTCCACCGCTGCTGCCCGAGATAGCGAAGGCCGGTACCTCGACCAGGCGGCCGCGCCCGCCCCAGGTTAGCAGCAGCGTGCCGACGGCCCCGGAGGCGAAGCGGAGGGTGGCGAAGGCGGTGTCCTCGGCGTCGGCCGCGATGGTGCCGTCGAAGGGAGCATCGGGCCGGTAGCGACGGACCGGTTCGGTGGTGGCGGCGACGGCGGAGATCGCGTCGATCGGGCCGCACTCGTATTCGATCTGGTTGAGCCGGTGGACGCCCAGGTCGATGGTCGGCCCGCCGCCGCCACGAAGCTTCTGGTGCCGCCAGGGGGTGTCGCCGACGATGTGGTCCGGTGACCAGTCGGGGTGGCCCATCATCCCGGACAGGACCATGCGCACCGTGCCGATTCGTCCGGCGTCGATGGCCCAGTGGCGGGCGCGGCAGTCAGCCTTGAAGCGCGCCACCTCGGCGGTCGCCAGCACCACCCCGGCGCGGTCAGCGGCCTCGACCATCCGGCGGCCGGCGGCGACGGTGATGGCCAGCGGCTTCTCGACGAAGACATGTTTGCCGGCTTCCGCCAGCGCCGTGCAGATCTCGTGATGCGAATCCAGCGCCGTGAGCACGATTGCCGCGTCGACGTTCTCGTCGGCGACCACCTGCCGGTAGTCGTCGTAGACGGCGGGCGTTTCGGATTGTATTTCGCTCACGTAGTGGTGGCGGGCGGAGAGGCCGTCGGCCGGTGCGTCGGTGACCGGTTCGCGCGGCGCGACGCCGTCTTCCGGTGAGCGAAACATGCGCGCGTCCTGGATATTCCGTGAGCAGAGCGCGGTGATCGTGAAGTCGGCGAGCCCACGATCCTGCAGTAGTTCTAGGCCGCGCAGGTGGGCATTCAAGATTCGTCCGCATCCGATGATGCCGATGCGCAGTGACACGGTTGACCTCCAAGGCAGGTTGAGCTGCGATGGTAGCCGGTAGGCGCGTTGCCGGCGAAACTGCGGATCGCCGGGTGATGCCGCGCCGGGTGACTAAGATGGAGACCCCGGATCGGCGCCCTCGACCGATCTCGACGGCCGATCCGGAAGGGAATCCCGGATGAAACGACTTGCCCTGGCCATGGCGTTGTTGCTGGCGGTGGCGCTGGTTGCTTGCGACAGCGAATCGAGCCCGCGGCCGACAGCGGCCCGGCAACGGCTCCGGTGGCGGACGCCGCGCTCGCGCCGCCACCCTCCCCCACCGATACCCCGGCTGGCTCGCCTTCTCGGTGCCGGTCGGGGCGCAGGGGTTGCTGCTGGTCGTCGATCCGACTTTTTTCTCGCGAGTCAGTGCTCCCGGTAGCGCCGATCGGTATTTCGCGACTCCGTAGGGACAGGCGGTAAAGTTGGTCCGCGCTGAGCGGGAAATATGGCATAATGCCGATGGCGGCCTGAGGGCCGCTTTGTTTTGTAGTCTGAAGGATCTTGAGTCGTGCCCAAACGAGACGACCGGGCGGTGGTGCAGTTGGCCTGTGATAGCTGTGATTCGGCGAACTATGCGACCTCCAAGAACCGGCGCAATGTCACCGGCCGGCTGGAGATCAAAAAATACTGCTCTACCTGCCGGCGGCACACGGACCATCGCGAAAAGCGATAGCGGTGTTGATGGCAGGTGAATTGAGAGACCCGGGAAAACCATATGGCCAAACGAAGTGCTCGGGTCGCGCGGGCGCGCGGCGGTCGGTCCTTTGGGCCGGTGCGTTTCGTGCGCGATACGGTCGCGGAGCTGCGACGCTCGAACTGGCCCACCCGGCAGGAAACCATCCGGCTGACCACGATCGTCGTCGGGGTATGCATGGCGCTGGCGGCGTTCTTGGGGTTGTTCGATTACGGGATGACCAGGCTCGCCGACCTGGTTTTCGAGTAGGCACATCATGGCAGTAGATACCGGCCACTGGTTTGTGGTGAACACTTACTCGGGCTACGAAAACAAGGTGAAGGAAAACCTCCTCCACCGGATCGCCTCGATGGAGGCCGAGGACCAGATCTACGAGGTCGTGGTCCCGACCGAGATCGTCGAAGAGGTCCGCCACGGCGAGCGCCGCCGGGTGGAGAGGAAGATGTTCCAGGGCTACGTGCTGGTGCGGATGGCGATGAACGACGACGCCTGGTATGTGGTGCGCAACACCCCCGGGGTGGTCAACTTCGTCGGCGCCGGCAACCGTCCGACTCCGTTGCCGCAGTCCGAGGTCGACTCCATCTTCAAGCAGATGAAGGGCGAGGTTCCACGCGCCCAGGTCAGCCTGAAGATCGGCGAAACAGTAAAGATAATCGACGGGCCGTTCTCCGAATTCCTCGGTTCGATCGACGAGGTCAACCAGGAACGCGGGCGTGTCCGTGTTATGGTCTCGTTCTTCGGGCGCGACACCCCGGTCGAGCTTGATTTCCTACAGGTAGAGAGAGTTCGCGGATAGCGCTGCCCCGCAGGCAACCCGAACCGCACTAAACAGGACCCCCGAATTGGCAAAAAAGGTTCTCGCAGTCGTAAAAATGCAGTTGAATGCCGGCGAGGCCACGGTGGCTCCGCCGGTCGGTCCCAGTCTGGGCCAGCACGGCGTCAATAGCGTGCAGTTTGTGAAGGAATACAACGAGCGGACGCAATCGCAGGCGGGCTCGATCATTCCGTGCGAAGTGACGGTCTACGCCGACCGCTCCTACAGTTTCATCACCAAGACGCCGCCCACCAGCGACCTGCTGCGTAAAGCGGCCGGTGTTGAAGCCGGCAGCGGTTCCCCAAGAGAAGAGAAGGTCGGCGAGATCGCCGAAGGGCAACTGGCGGAGATCGCCGGGATCAAGATGCCCGACCTGAACGCCAACGACATCGAAGCGGCCAAGAAGATCGTGGCCGGAACCGCCCGCAGCATGGGCATCACGATCGCCGATTGGGAAGGCTAGGAGCCGAAGAGAATGGCCAGACACGGAAAGCGCTACATCGAGGCCGCCAAGCTGGTCGAGGGCGGCGGACCCTACAACCCCGACGACGCCCTGGAGTTGGTGTGCCAGACTTCCAATACGAAATTTGATGCCAGCGTCGAGCTGCACCTGAACCTGGGACTCGACACCGCCCACCAGGACCAGCAGCTGCGCGGCACCGTCGCTCTGCCGCACGGCACCGGCCGGACCACCCGGGTGGTGGTGTTCGCCAGCGGCGACAAAGCCATTGAAGCCCGCGACGCCGGCGCCGACGAAGTTGGCGCCGAAGACCTGGCCAAGAAGATCCAGGGAGGCTGGTTGGATTTTGATGCCGCCGTCGCCACGCCCGACATGATGCGCACCGTCAGCCCGCTCGGGCGGGCGCTGGGGCCGCGCGGGCTGATGCCCAACGCGCGCGCCGGGACGGTCTCGCAGGATGTCGGCAAGGTGGTCGAGGCCCTCAAGGCCGGCCAGGTCGAATACCGCGCCGACAGCACCGGCAACGTGCACTTCACCATCGGGCGTGTTTCCTTCTCCAAAGAGCAACTGCGCGACAATCTGACCACCGCCATTGACGCGGTGGTGCGCGGACGGCCGGAAGGCGCCAAGGGTACCTACATCCGCTCGGCGAATATGACCACGACGATGGGGCCCGGGCTACCATTGGACATCCAGGAGACGACCAGCCTCGCGCGCCAGATGCGCTAGGACCGTCTCCGATCCGGCTCCGGCCGGTACAACTGAATACCCGACGCCGGAGACGGTTGGCGCGCAAGCTTAATCCTCGTCAAACGAGGGCCTTCCCAGGCGGTTGAAGACAAATCGTAATGTCTACATACCGGACCGCGGCGCAAGCAAGCGGTCCGTTTTTGCGTAAGAGGAGGATAAATAGTTGGCCACCAGGGCCGAGAAAGAACAACGAATACAGGAACTGACCGAGTTTGTGGTCGAGGCTCCACTGTGGATGGTCAGTGACTATCGCGGCCTCTCGGTGCCGGCGTTTGCCGAGCTTCGCGGGAAGCTGCGTGAGCACGACGCCACCGTCACGGTGGCGAAGAACACGCTGTTCCGGCGCGTCCTCGAGTCCGCAGACCTGAGCGCGGCGGACGGAATGTTCGCCGGGCCGAGCGCGGTCACGGCCTGCCGGGGCGATATCGCCGCGGCGGCGAAGGTCCTCTGGGACCTTTTCAAGGACGATGAATCGATGGTCCTCCGCGGCGGCGTCATGGATGGCGAGATCATTGACACGGAAGTTATCGCCCGGCTGTCCGCGCTGCCGAGCCGGGACGAACTGCTGGCCCAGGCGGTCGGCGGAATCGCCAGCCCGATCACCGGCCTTGTATACACGCTGGACGCACTGCTCTCAGGGCTGGTCTACACCCTGCAGGGTCGAATTTCACAAATGGAAGAGTCTTCGGCAGGCTAGCGCCTGATCCGAGCTAGAGGAGCTACAGAGCAAAGATGGCAAAGAAGAAATCCCCGGTGGAAGACATCATGGGTTCAATCGAAGAGATGACCGTCCTGGAGTTGGCCGAGTTGGTGGACGCCCTCAAAGAGAAGTTCGGCGTGTCGGCGATGCCGGTCGCGGCGGCGGCCCCGGCGGCGGCCAATGGCGCCGAGGCGGAAGAAGAGCAGACCGAGTTCAACGTCAACCTGGCCGAGGTCGGCCCGAACAAAATCCCGGTCATCAAGGTGGTCCGCCAGATCACCGGGCTGGGCCTCAAAGAGGCCAAGGCCGTTGTTGACGAGGCGCCCGGTCCTGTAAAGGAAGGCGTTTCCAAGGACGAGGCCGAGGAAATCGTGGCCAAGCTCGAAGCGGAAGGCGCCAAAGCCGAAATCAAGTAGCGGCAACGACTTCTTCGCAGAGACCCGCCCGAAGGCGGGTCTCTGCCTTTCCGGAGCAGTTCCCTAGAATACGGTCATGGTCGGCGTCGTCGTTGTAAACCACCGTACTCCCGAACTCGCGGTGCGCTGTGTGGCGTCTCTGCGGGCGTCGGCGATGGTCGGTGGGGTGGTGGTGGTTGAGACCGGGGGCGACGCGGCGCCGGCCGGGGATCTGGGGGGGGATGTCCGGCTCGAGGTTATGACCGAGAACCGCGGATTCGGCGCGGCGGCCAACCGGGGCGCGGCGCTAGTCGAAGGGGAGTTCGTGCTCATCACCAACGCCGACGTGTATTTCGAGCCTGGCGCGGTCGATGGCTTGCTGGACGGTTTGCGTCGGCACCCGCGCTGGGGCCTGGCGGCGCCGCTGTTGCGGAACTCGGTGGGCGACGTGCAGGAGAGCAGTTTCCGCTTCCCGGGATTGGCCCAGGCGGTTATCGATCTGGTGCCGGCGCCGGGATGGCTGCGGCGATCGCGGCTGAACGGGCGCTATCCGGCGGCGTGGGCGGCGTCCCGGGACTTCGCCGTCGATCACCCGTTAGGGGCCTGCCTGCTGGTGCGCCGGGAGGCCTTCGACGCGGTCGGCGGCTTTGACGAAGCGTTCTTTATGTACGCCGAAGAGATCGATCTGTGCCGGCGACTGCACAATGCCAGTTGGCAGTCCGGTCACGTGGCGGGGGCCGCCGCCGTTCATGTGGGTGGCGCCAGCACCGGCCAGAATCGGGCACGGATGATCGAACAGCTTTACATAAGTCGCGCTAGATATTTCAGAGAGCATCACGGGGCGGCATACGCGACGGCGGCAAGGCTGGCCATGGCGGCCGGGTTGGCCGTCAGCCCCACCTGGAATCGACTCCCGCGCTATCGCGGATTGGGCCTGGGCGTGGCGGCGGCGCTGCGGCTGGCCGTGCGGGTCGCGCGGGCATGATGGCCCCGAAGGCGGCCCGATGACGTCGGAAGCCCCGGAGATCGCCGCGGTTGTGCTGACCCACAACGAGGCCGCACGCATCGACGCCTGCCTGGCGATGCTGCGCTGGGCCGACCGTATGGTCGTGCTGGACAGCGCGAGCGAGGACGGTACCGCTGAGGCAGCGCGCGCCGCTGGGGCCGAGGTCATCAACCGCGCTTTTGGCGACTTTGCCGAGCAGCGCAATCACGCGCTGGCGGTTGTGGAAACGGATTGGATACTGTTCGTCGACGCCGACGAGCAGATCAGCCCCGAACTTGCGGCCGAGATCCGACAGCGCGCCGGGCGAGAGGAATATGTCGCTTACGCGATTCCGCGACGCAATCGCATCCTCGGTGGCTGGTTACGGGCCACCGGGTGGTACCCCGATCACCAAACCCGCCTGCTGCGCCGCGACAGTTGCCGCTATACGAACGATCGCCCGGTGCACGAGGTGGTGGAAGTCGACGGGCCGGTCGGGACGCTGCAGAGCGAAATGCGCCACGCCGGCGCCGACTCGATCGCCGAATTTCGCGAGCAGCAGCGCCGCTATGCCGCGCTCGCCGCCGAGGGCCTGCGCCGGCGCGGGATACGCGCCGGGATCCGCAGTCCGTTTGGTCAGGCGCTGCGGGAGTTCTGGCGGCGCATGGTGGAACTGCGCGGCTATCGCGACGGCTGGCGCGGGCTGGTCCTCAGCGTCTTGATGGTCGAACACGAATTCCGGGTCTACAGCCAGCTTCGTTCCGGAAGGCGACGCTGATGGACGTCTCGCTGGTGATCGTCAGCTACAACGTGCAGGAGCCGCTGCGGGCCTGCCTGGACAGCGCGGCCGTGGCGGCGGCCGGGTCGGGGCTCCAGGTGGGGACAATCGTTGTCGATAACGCCTCGGCCGACGGATCGGCGGCGATGGTGGAGACGGAGTTCGGCGACGTTACGCTGCTACGCAGCGCCGTGAACGAGGGCTACGGCGCGGCCTGCAACCGCGGCGCCAGGGCGTCGGGTGGGGAGATCCTGGTATTTCTGAACGCCGATGTAGAACTGGTCGGCGGCGCCTTGCGGGAGCTGGTCGCCGCGCTGCCGGATGACGCCGGCGCGGGCTTGGCCGGACCGGCCGTGGTCGATGCTGCGGGACATCTACATCGCAGCGTGCGACGCTTCCCCTCCCCGTACGGCTGGCTGCTGGACGGCACGATTTTCGAGCGCTGGTGGGGTACCCGCTGGCTGCTGGCCGGCTACCGCCCGGCGGTGGAGCCGGGGCGGCCGTCGCGGGTGGACTGGGTAGAGGGCGCTTGCCTGGCGGTCCGGCGGAAAGCGTTTACGGCGATTGGCGGTTTCGACTCGGGATATTTCATGTATTGCGAAGAACTGGATCTCTGCCGGCGACTGCAGGAGCGGGGACTGTCGGTGCTATACGTGCCGGCGGCGGTGGTCACCCACCAGGGCGGCGCCAGTGCCGGCCAGGCCGCGGCGATCAACCGGGCGCGCTTCTTGCGCAGCAAGGTGCGCTATGCCGATCGGACCTGGTCGCGGACAATGGCGGCGGTCGCGGCGACGTTCTACGCATCGGCCCTGGGCCTGGAGCTGGCACTGGAATTGATAAAAGCGTTGGTACCGGCGGGCGACCGTGGCGGGCGTGTCCGGGCGGTGGGTACAATCGCCCGGTCGCTGTGGCTGTTCGCCACCGGCGGGACGCGGCGTGACTGAGGCGCACCGTCCCCGGGTGGCGTTTGTCACCGGCGAGTACCCACCGCAGGTCGGCGGCGTCGGCGATCACGTCGCCCTGCTGCGCGAGACCCTCGAACAGATGGGGGTGACGACCTGGGTGATAACCGGCACCACCCCCGGGCTGGAAGTGGACCACCCGCGCACGGCGCGGATGATGCGCCGCTGGGGCTTCAGCCGGATGACGGCGCTCATGCGGCGATTGCAGGAAATCAACCCGGATGTTGTGCACCTGCAATACCAGTCGGGGGCGTTCGGGTTGAGTGCCGCCGTCAATCTGATTCCGCGTTTCATTCGCATGGGGCGGGTCGAGGCAAAGACGGTCACCACCCTGCATGATCTGCGCACTCCCTATGTCTTCCCGAAGGCCGGGATGTTGCGCCGCTTCCTGGTGCGTCGCACGGCTAAGGATAGTGACGGGGTGATCTTCGTGAGCCCCGAGGACGCTCGCGAATTGATGAAGCAGGACCTGCCAATTGGCGAGGTGAGCCCGCTCGACTCGACGGTGGCCAGCGTTATCCCGGTGGGGCCGACGATCCTGCCGGTCGGGATCGGCGACGATCGCGAAGCGCTGCGCGCTGAACTCGGCCTCCCGCCCAGGGCGTTCATCGTCGGGCATATCGGTTTTCGGCAGCGCAACAAAGGCATGCGGGTGCTGGGCAACGCGCTGCGCCAGACCCAGCAACTACAGGGTGATCTGGTGCTGGCGCTGATTGGCTCCGGTGAGCCGCCCGGCGACGGTCGCCGCCACGATCGCGGCGAGCGCACGGACAACATCGGGCAATGGCAGGTGGTCGAATCGGGCTGGCTGGAGCCGACTGGCATGTCGCGCTGGCTGCAGTGCTGCGATCTGTGTGTGCTGCCCTTCGCCGACGGCTTATCGCTGCGGCGGAGCACGTTCATGAGCGCCATCGCCCACGGCCTGCCCGTTGTCACCACGCGGCCGGCGCAGAGCTTCCCGGGGTTGGAAAGCGGCGAGAACGTGATCTTGGTGCCACCCGGCGACGCGACCTCGCTTTCGTACGCGATATCGCAGTTTGCCGGCTCGGTGCCGATGCACCACGACTACGGCGAACGGGTGCGTCAGCTAAGCGAACGGTTCTCGTGGGAGGCCAACGCCGGGGCCACGCTGGCGCTGTATCACGCGGTCACCGATGTGGGCTAGGCGGCTGAGGGCCGGCGGCGGCCTGCCCGGTTCCTCCACCTGGTGGGTGGCGTTCGCGGTCGTGCTCGGGACATTCCTGCGGGTCTGGCGCATCGACCAGATGGGCGAGTTCGATTTCGACGAAGTGGCCAGCGTCTGGTACGCCCGGCAAGAGCCCAGCGAGATCTTCGCCGCCATTGCCAGTGCGCCGTTCGAGCACCCGCCACTCTATTACGTCCTGTTGCACTATTGGAACGGAGCGTTCGGCGAATCCGAGCCGCTGGTCCGGCTGATGTCGGTGCCCTCCGGGGTGCTGATGATTCCCGTCACCTACGTTCTGGGCCGGCGGCTCTTCAACAACTTCACCGGAGTGGTTGCGGCGCTGATCGTCGCCGCCTCGCCGCAACTTATCTTCTATAGCCGTGAGGCGCGGATGTACTCCATCGCCACGCTGTTCGGGCTGCTGGCGCTGTATCTGTTTGTGCGCGCGGTTGAGAGTGGTCGACTGCGCATCTGGATCTGGCTGGCGGTCACGCTGGTGGTCGGGACGTACCTGGATTACTCGGTCCTGCTGGCGATGGCGGCGATCGATCTGTACCTGCTGTTCACCTGGCGGCAGCACCGCCGGGCGGCCGCCTATGTACTGGGACTGCAGGCGGTGCTGACGCTGGCGATGCTGCCGTGGTTGCTGTCCTCGCAGGGGATCGCCGACAGCCTGCCGGCCTGGGCCACCGGCGACTTTTCGGCCGGGATGTTCCGGCATACGGCGCGGACCGCCTGGCTGGATCTGACGGTCGGCCTGGAGAACATCCGCGGGGGGCGGGCCAGCCAGGGGATCGCGGCGCTGCTGGGGTCCGCCGCCGCCGGTGGCTACCTGCTGGCGGCCCGACGCCGGGCGGCAGGCCTGCTGTTGGCGTATCTGCCGGCGGTTGCCGCCGGCCTGCTGCTGCTGTTTCTTTTCGATAAGGAATACCAGCCCCGTTACCTGATGATGGCGATCCCGCCGATGGCCATCTTCGCCGCGCACGCGGTATCGCGACTGCCGCTTTCGCGCTCGCTGCTGGTGCTGGCGGTGCTGGCGCTATTCGTCGCCGGGCCGCTGTACGCCTCGCGGTTCTACTACCGAGACTACCGGCGCGGTGACTACCGGGCGATCACCGCCGCAATCGACGAACTGGCGTTGCCGGCGCCGGCGCAATTGGACCCGCTGAAATATCGCGACGCCGTCATCCTGGCGGGGCCCTGGCAGGGCTGGTACTGGCGGCACTACTTTCCGGAGTTCGAGGAAGAGGTTGACGTGTGGTTCCTGCCCGACGAGGTGCCGCCGGGGGTCACCTGGGAAGAGGTCGACGACAAGCTCAGCCGGGCGTCCCGCAACCACCGGCGGCTCTGGGTGGTGCTAAGCGCGCTGCGCCAGTCGGACCCCAACGGTTATGTGGAGCGCTGGCTGAACGTGAACCTCTGGCGGGCGCGCGACGCCGCCTACCGCAACGGGATCTTGCAGCTTTACCTGACCCAGTCAAACGGCACCGTGGACCGCAACGACGGCGCCCTCAAAGTTCCCGACGGACCGCGCATTCAGACGATCGTCTTCGATGGCTTTCGCGCTGACCAGCCCGCCCAGGAGGCCGGTGACGGGGTACGTTTCACCTTCCATTTCGAGGCCGACGACGTGACCGCTTTCGATTTCAGGCTGCGGGTCTGGCTGGAGCACACTGACGGGACGGTCTACGAGCGAATCTTTGCCCCGCTGGCGGTCGATGGCCGCCGCCCGGCGCAGTGGACGGTCGGCGAGCGGGCCGTGGGCCGCATTGCGGTCTGGGTGCCGGCCGGGGCGCCCACCGGCCGCTACGAGTCCTACCTGAGCGTGCTCGACACGGTCGGCCGCCCGATGGAACTGGAGGGCGAACTCTGGGGCGTGTTTCAGGACGATCCCGGGATTATTCGAATCGGTCCGGTGCTGATCGAAGAATCGTCACTGGGGCTGCGCGATGACGCCGACATCTTCGCCGAATTCGGCGGACCGCTGCACGAACGCTAGTCGGCGGCGCGGCCCAGCGCCGAGCGCGCGAAGGCCAGGTCCGCACCAGTGACGGCGCGGGTGGCGACGATAAAGACGAGATAGGCGACTCCGGCGGCGGTAGCCGCCAGAATCCACCCGGCGTCGCGCAGCAATAGCGCCGGGGCCAGCATCAGCGCCGCCCCGGCGACGGGCCGTAGGGCGGCCAGCAGGGGCGCGAGCAGCAATCTGCCATCGCGCAGCGCCAGCACGTAGAGAGCCAGCAGGACCACCTCCGACGTGACCGTCGCGTAGGCCGCGCCGATCACGCCGACGCGTGGGATCAGCACCAGGTTCAGAGCGATGTTGAAGGTGCTGGCCAGGGTGAAGGCCACGGTGATCGAGCGCAGGCGGTCGCTGGAGATCAGCATGTATTGGAGCAGACCGTTGAGGTAGGCGAACGGCAGGACCCACATGAGGACGACTAGGACATCGCCGGCTTCGGGTAGGAAGGCGTCGCCCCAGAAGGTGCCGATGATGTCGTGGCCGAAGACCGCGAAGGTCACCACCGCCGGCGCGGCCAGCAGGATCATTGGCCTCCAGGCGCGGGCGATCCAGGGGGCCAGTGAACCCGGGTCGGTCGCGGCCCGGGCCAGCGCCGGGAACAGCGGCAGAATAACGGCCGGGGCGACGACACTGAGGGCGGCGACGAACTTGTAGGCGGAGTTGTATTTGCCGACGAGGGCAGTGCCCCCCTGGAGAGGCTGGATGACCAGGATATCGATTTGGAAGAAGACGCTGGCCAGCAGTTCGTTGAGCATCAGCGGCAGGCTGGTGCCCAGCATGGTGAGGGATTCGTCGCGGCGGGCCCGCTGGATCGTCAGCAGGCGACGAAATCCCAGCGGGCGGGCCAGGGTGTAGAAGGTGATGCTGCCGGCCACGATCGCCACCACCGCCAGTGCCACCACACCGCCGTCCAGCAGCAGCGCCAGGATCCCGCCGGAGATCGTGATCAGGGCGGTGCCGATCACCGTCGCGCCGCGGAATCCCATCTGCTCGTAGGCCGAGTACAGCGCCGCGTAGGACTGGTTGATGGCGTTGGGCACCAGCGAAAGTGCCAGAATCGCCGCCACCCCGAGGCTGATGCCGGACAGCGACCCGGCGATCCAGAACACGGCCGCGATGGCGATCATCAGCGGGATCGCCACCGCCACCAGCACCAGGCGTATGGCCAGGGCATTGCCGAACAGCTCGTCCACCCGGTCGGGCCGTTGTGCCACCTCCCGGGTGACCAGCGTGGAGAGACCGAAATTGGTGGCCGCTGCGAAGTAGACCAGCAGGTTGGTGGCGAAGGCGTACTGGCCGTTGCCCTCGGGGCCCAGCAGGCGCAGGGCCACGACCCAGAATCCCCAGAACAGCACCCGGTCGCCTAGGGTCGTGACCAGCAACATGGCCGAATTGCGGGCCGCGCGCCGCGTCACCGCCGATTCGGAGGACACATCCGGCGGGGCGATGCACCGCCGCGAGAGCAGGAACAGGTAAACCAGCCCGACGGCCAGTGCCACCGGGGCCGCCCACAGCAGCGCCGTGTGCAGATTCTCAGACAGCAAGCGCGCCGCCGGTCGTTGCCCGGGGAGTCCCCCCCCTGGGAAGTTGCGCGGCTAGACCGTTGGAGTGAAGATTTCGGCGGCCTGCACTATCGACTCGAATCCGGGATGCGAGAGATAGCGCTCGCCGGTGTCCGGCATGATGCATACGATCAGTTTGCCTTCGTTTTCTGGCCGGGCGCCAATCGCGATGGACGCCGCGACGGCGGCGCCGGCGGAGATACCCACCAGCAGGCCATCCTCGGCCACCAGCTGGCGGGCCGTAGCCTCGGCATCATCCTGCGAGACGGTGACCACCTCGTCAAGTCGATCCACTTCCAGGACCCCGGGCACAAACCCGGCGCCGATGCCCTGAATGCGGTGCGGGCCGGGCTCCCCGCCATTGAGGATGGGGCTCTGCACCGGCTCGATACCGATCACCCGCAGGCCGGGCTTGCGCGACTTAAGCGCCATGGCGCAGCCGGTGGCGGTGCCGCCGGTGCCGATACCGGAGACGATAGTATCGACCTCGCCGTTGGTGTCGGCCCAGATTTCCTCGGCGGTGGTGAGAACGTGGGCCTGCGGGTTGGCCGGGTTCTCGAACTGCTGCGGGATCCAGCCGCCGGGCGTGGAATCGCACAGTTCTTCGGCCTTGGCGATGGCGGCATTCATCCCGCCGGGACCGGGCGTTAGCACCAATTCGGCGCCCAGCAACATCAGCAGCTTGCGGCGCTCCATGCTCATCGTCTCGGGCATCGTCAGGATGCAGCGATAGCCGCGCCCGGCACAGACCATCGCCAGAGCGATCCCGGTGTTGCCGCTGGTCGGCTCGATCACCACCGTCTCGCCGGGCGTGATTTCACCACGCTTTTCGGCATTCTCAATCATCGCCAGGCCGATGCGATCCTTTACGCTGCCGCCGGGATTGGCGGCTTCCAGCTTGCCCAGGATCGTGGCGTGGCAGTCACCTGCCGTGCGGTTGATGCGCACCAGCGGCGTGCCGCCGATCAACTGCCCTACGTCGTCGGCTACGGAGGGAAGCTCAATTCCGCGAATCTCGGTCATGGGTCGGTCCTCTCGAAGAAGGTAACGCGCTTGCTGCCCGGTAGCCGGCAGTGACTGTCTGCCCGGCAATAAGTCACCATACTAATGGAATAGGTTTGGATACACCTAACGGCAGGCGGTACCACCCGGTGACACGTTGGTGATGTCCATGATGGCAATCGTCATGGCCGGGTGACCGGGCGGCGCTACCATTCACGGCGAGTCCGGACAGGG
>CAZVZW010000006.1:22754-29407 GCA_964631365.1 uncultured Chloroflexota bacterium
CGACGACCAGCACAGCACTGCCCTCGTCACCTTGGCCGGGCTCATCAACATTGCCAAGGTGGTGGGCAAAGAGATCGGCCAGCTGAAGCTCGCGATGGCCGGGGCCGGGGCTGCCGCCGGCTCTGCTGCTGGCGCCGCTAGGCGCGCGGCGTGGCCGACATCGTCATCTGCGACCGACGCGGCATCATTCACGAGGGTCGCGAAGGACTCAATCCTGTCAAACAGGTGCTGGCCCGCACCACCAACCGCGAAGGCCGCTCCGGCACACTGTTGGACGCCGTGGCCGGGGTCGACGTCTTCGTCGGGGTCTCCGCGCCCGATACCGTGACCGTTGCCGATATCGACCGAATGGCCGACGATCCGCTAGTCTTCGCAATGGCGAATCCGGAACCCGAAATCAGCACCGAGTTCCTGGCCCGCAGCAAGGCCCGGGTGGTGGCGACCGGTCGGAGCGACCATCCGAACCAGATCAACAACGTACTGTGTTTCCCGGGTATCTTCCGCGGGGCGCTGGATGTGAGGGCGTGCGAAATCAACGGTGAAATGAAGATCGCGGCGGCCGAGGCGATTGCCGACCAGGTGCCCGATCACCTCCCGAACGAAGAGCACATCGCGCCCAGCATGTTCAATCCGACGGTCGCCGAGAGCGTGGCCAGGACCGTGCGCGCGGCCGCCCGTAGCACCGGGGTCGCGCGACGCACCAGCGGCGAGCCGGGAGGGATGACCGTCGTTTGAGGGGGGGCACCAGATAGCCGCCGTCGAGGGGAGCCGCGCGAGCGCGGTGCGCCACGTCCTGATCGGGGCGGTCGGCGGGACGTTCAGCGGACTGGCCGGACTGGGCGGCGGCACCATCATGGTGCCGTTGATGACCCGCCACCTGGGAATGGTCCAGGTGAATGCTCACGGCACTTCGCTAGGAGTCATAATCTTCACCGCCATCGCCAGCGCCGTCGGCTATAGCTTCTCGTACTTTCCCGAGTGGGGGATCGTGCTGTCGATGGTCGCGCCGGCGCTGCTGCTGGCGCCGCTAGGCGCGCGGACCGCCAACCGGCTCGAGAGCAACCGTCTGCGCAAGATTTTTGCCAGCTTCCTGGTGGTGGCGGCCGTCTTGCTGCTGGTTCTGGCCGATCCCGAATTGATCTTCGCCTTCTCCGGGGCGGCCCGGTTCGTCGTGGCCGGCCTCATCGGAGTCCTGGCCGGTTTCCTCAGCGGCCTCCTGGGCGTTGGCGGCGGCATATTGATGGTGCCCGCTTCGGTGTTCCTGCTCTCAATGATTCAGCGGGATGCCCAGGCGCTGGCGCTGGTGGTGATGATCCCGACCGCCGTTTCCGGCGTCTATGCCCATACACGCCTGGGGAACGTCGACTGGACGGCGGCGGCGATGCTGGCGGCGGCATCGATTCCCTTCGGGTTCGTGGCCGGCTGGCTGGCCTCGGGCTATATTCCGGGAGAGTCCCTGCGGGTGCTGTTCGCGATCCTGCTGCTCTATTTCTCGGCGCGGATGTTCGAGGTCAAGTTTGGCGCCCTGTTGGGGCGCGGCGCGGCGAAGGGCTGAGGCTGCCCGGGTCCAACCGCCAGGGCTAGCTGCTCGCGGGACGGAAGCGGGCCAGCACGGCTCGTAAACGCCGGGTCAGGTCGCGGGCCTCCTCTATCCGCAGGGCCCAGGCGGACAGGCCGTAGACCAGCAGTCCGCCGGTGCCGCCGATTGCCAGCGTGGCGAGGCCCGGCTCGCTCTCGAGACTCGCGGCGGCCAGTCGCACCAGCATCAGCGCCGCCATCATCAACGCGGTTGCCATCGTCAATTTCCCGATGAATCCGGCATGGCGCGCCGCCCCCACCTCACCCACCGCCCGCCAAAGCAGCAGGCCCAGGACGATGGCGTGGGAGGCGTTCTGGGCGGTGTTGGCCCAGACGAGACCGTGAAAGCCGGCCTGATCGACGGTCGAGAACGCGACCAGCAGGTAGATCGCGCCGCCGACGACTCCGACCAGCACCGGGGTGAGGGTGTTGCGGGCCGAGTAGTAGGCGAAGATGAAGAGCTGATCGAGCGCCACCAGCGGCAGTTGCAGCGAATAGATCAGCAGCGCCCGCGCCGTGGGATCAACCGCGCTGGCGGTGAACTCACCGCGCAGGTAAACGACCCGGATGAGCGGCTCGGTGAGGCCGATCATCAGCACCGTCACCGGCACGATCAGCAGCAGCAGGTAGCGCACCGTCGTACCGAGCAGGTTCTTGAATTCGCGGGTGGTCGGCAGATCGGCGAAGCGCTCCGGCGCGGCGCGGGAGAGGAGGGGCAACATGGCCAGCGTCACCGCCGCCACCACCACCCCGAGCGGGAACTGTTGCAGGCGGGTGGCGAAGCGCATCATCGCCAGACTCCCCTCGCCGGTTCCGGAGGCGAGGCGGGTGTCGATTAGGACGATTGCTTGGGCGAAGACCAGCCCGGCCAGCACCGGTGTGTAGAGCGCCAGCGCCCGGCGAAAGCGCGGATTGCGGAAGAACCCGGGACGCACGAGCTTTGTCCGCGCCTGGATTAGTCCCGGAATCTGGATGCCGAGGTGCGCGAGGGCTCCGGCCAGGTAGCCGACCGCCACCCCGGGCGGTCCGATCACCGGGGTCAGCGCCAGCGCACCGACGATCAACGTGGCGTTCAACGCCGACACGCTGAAGGCCGGAAAGGCGAAGCGCTCGGCGGCGTAGAGGCGTCCGGCGGCGACCGCTGAGATGCTCAGCAGCAGCACCGCCGGCATCGTGATCCGGGTCATCGTCACCGCAACACCGTGCGTCGCCGGGGAGAAGCCGGCCGCCACCAGCGAGATCAACGGATCGGCGAAGATCACAATCGGGATTACCAGCGCCGCCGCCAGCGCCGTGACTGTGATGGCGATGCTGTGGAAGAGATCGGAGGCCGAACGGTCATCGTCGTTGACGGTCGTGAACACCGGCACCAGCACCGCCGAAACCGCGCCGCCGATGGCTACATCAAAGATCATGGTCGGCAGCCGGGTGGCCACCTCGAAGGCGTCAGCGGTGCCGGTGGCGCCAAAGAGCGCCGCGATGACCGGTTCGCGCACGAAGCCGAGCAGGCGGCTGAGGATGTTCCCGGCCGCCACCAGGGCCGCGGCCGTGGCCACGCGGCGGCCGACGTTGGAGCTAATTGGCAGGCTCCGGCGACTCTCGCAGCCGATCTAGCAGCGCCGTCGTCGAGGCGCCGGCCACCAGGCCGATGTATTCCAGCCGCGCCCCCACCGTGCGGGCCGACGCCGCCTCCGGTAGTTCGATCCCGCCGGCGGCCGGGTCATAGTCGGCGCCCTTGGCGTAGATATCGGGCTGGATCTTGCGGATGAGCCCGTCGGCGGTGGCCTCACCAAACACAACCACGGCGTCCACCCAGCGAATCGCGGCGAGCAAAGCGGCCCGCTGCGCCACCGGCACCGCCGGCCGCCCGGTTCCCTTCATTTCCGTCACGGCGGCGTCGTCATTCAGGCCCACCACCAACCGGTCGCCCAGCGCCGCGCAGCCCTCCAGAAAGCGCACATGCCCCTCATGCAATAGATCGAAGCAGCCGTTGGTCAGCACCAGGCCGTCCTGTGCTCCGCCGGGCAGATCGGCGCGGCCGGCAAGCTCCTCCAGGTGCAGGATCGGTGCGGCGGTCGAGGCGTTCATTCGGCGGCGGAGGCGTCTTCGACGAGCCGGGCTAGGATCTCGTCCGGTGATGTCGTGGCCGCGCCCAACTTGGTGACCACTATCGCCCCGGCCAGATTCGCGATCGCGGCGGCCTCGGCGGAGGTGGCCCCGGCCAGCAGGCTCAGTGTAAATACCCCGGCAACAGTGTCCCCGGCCCCGGTGGTGTCGGCCACCCCGGCCACCGGACGCGCCGGGATCGCCCGCGCTTCACCCTCGTTGTCGAAGACCGCCATCCCCATCGCCCCCAGGGTGATCAGCAGCCGCCGGCAGTCCAGTTCGCGCAGCAGCTCAGCGCCGCCGTCCAGCAATTCCACTGGCTCGTGCAGCGAGCGCCCCAGTTCGGCCTCGGCCTCGGGCTGATTGGGCGTTAGCGCCTCGACCCCGCGAAAACGGTGCAACTGGCCGTGCGAGTCTGCGCCGACGAATTTGCCATGCCGGGCGGCCAGCGGCAGCAGCGCTTCCAACACCGGCTCATCGACGACCCCGTTTTCGTAATCCGATATCAGGACACCGTCGTACTCCGGCACCGCGCCTTCGAGGTACAGGATCAATTCCTGCTGCGAGACTTCGCTAACCGGGTCGCGGTTGACCATGTCGATCCGGGCCACCTGCTGGTACTGATGCTGGCGATCACCGCCGGCCCACACACGCAGTTTCACCGAGGTCGGCCGGGCCGGCTCGGCGATCAGCCCGGCGGTATGCACGCCGGCGCTGTCCAGCATCGCCCGCAGGCGCCCCGCCATGTTGTCATCGCCCACCAGCCCGGCCACCGAGACATCGGCGCCCAGGGCGCGGATGTTGAAGGCCAGGTTGGCGGCCCCGCCGGGCAGGAACATGTGCCCGCTCTGCTCGATCACCGGCACCGGCGCCTCGCGCGAAATGCGGGTGGCCGAGCCGATCCGGTGCTCGTCGACGGTCATGTCCCCGACCACCAGCACGCGGCGTTCGGCGAAGGCGGCCAGTATCTCCTCCGCCCGGTCCGCGGTCAGCTCCATCGGTACCTCTTCTCGCGCCGGGAAATGCCCCGCCCAGTGTAGGCGATTGCCTCCAAAACAGGCTCGCCGGCGTCAGGTCAGAGAGAACGCGCCGAGAAGGCGCCGCGTTGTCCGGCCTTTTGCTTAACCCGCGCGGACCGCGCCGTGCCGGTCTCCGCCGAGCCCCTATTCCAGGAGGCTCCGGACGAATTCCGCGGTGTAGCGCAGCTCCGCCATCGGATCGCCTTCAATGCGGCATTCCAGCGCCATCACTCCGTCATAGTCGGCGTCGGCCAGCGCGCGCAGCCCTGGCACGAAATCCAGATGACCGCGTCCCGGGTTCAGCCGGTTCGAGTCCGCCAGGTGGACATGTCCGATCGCGTCGCCGTGCTCGCGGATGCTGGCCGCGATGTCGGCTTCCTCGACGTTCATGTGGAAAAAATCGACTAGGATCTTGATCGACGGATGATTGGCCTGTTCGGCCGCCACGGCTGCGTCCGCCAGCGTGTTGATCAGGTGGGTTTCGTAGCGGATCAACGGCTCGATCACGATCTGCAGGTCGCGCTCTGCGGCCGCCTGCCCCAGCAGGTTCAGCGCGACCGCGTACACGCTCAACTCTTCCCCGGTGGTGAAATCCGCGCGCAGCGGACCCCGCACCGGCACCGAGACCAGCTTCTCGGCGAGAGTCTCGCCGGGAGCCAGGTTTTGCTGTACCGCGAGTTCCACTTGCGTTTCCGCTTCTTACCGGTGCGGATCGCCCGGGTCATTGTATGCCGTCCCGGCGAGGCCGACGCGCCCGGACTGCTAATATTCGCTGTTCCAAAACAACCACCCGACTGGGTCGTGGCGCGGCCCCGGTCGCTGGCGAAGCGCAGAGGGCTCTTGTCCGACAGCTACACCCTGAATAACGGCCTGCGGCTGATCGTGAATCCGATCCCGCACACCCGGGCCGCGACTATCGAGGTGGTGGTGGCCGCCGGATTTGGCTACGAAGGGCCCGACGACCATGGCCTCGGCCACCTGGTCGAACACATGCTCTTCAAAGGAACGGCCCGGCGGCCAGGCTATCGCGAGATCGCCGCCGCCATTGAGAGCCTCGGCGGGGTCATGAATGCCGCCACCGACCGCGAGGTCACGGCCTACTACGTCCGCGTGCCCGCCGAGCATCTGCCGGCGGCCGCGGAGTTGCTCGGCGACGTGATTGGCCACTCGACGATGGCGGCGGCGGCGCTGGCGGTCGAGCAGCGGATCATCGTGGATGAATTGATCACCGCCCGGGACACTCCCGAAGACTGGGTCGGGCAACTCTTCGATGAAATGCTCTGGCCCGACCACGGGGTCGGGCGGCGGCCCTCCGACGGCGTGCCGGTCATCCAGGCCGCCATCCCCGAGGCGCTAAGCGCCTACCTGGTGCATTACTACGGGGCAGCGAACATGGTGGTCAGTGTCGCCGGACGGGTCGATGCGCCGGCGGTGCGGGACGTGGTCGAATCGGCCTTCGGCGGGCTCGCCGCGGGCCGGTCGGCGCAGTGGCCGGCGACGCCCTCGACCGGGAGCAAGCAGCGTGTGGCACGGGATCGGCAAGAGGGGATGCAGGTAAACTTCGTTGTCGGCGGAAGGACGTTCGGCCACGACGATCCCGACCGTTTCGCGTTGGATCTGCTGAGTGCCGTTCTCGTCGAGGGTATGGGTTCGCGGCTGTTTGCCGAGATCCGGGAGGAACGCGCGCTGGCCTACGACATCGGCGGTGGTTTGACGCAGTTTCGCGACACCGGCTCGTTCGCAGTTGGCGGTGCCGTTGCGGGCGCGGCCCTGGAGCCGGCGTTGGAGACCATCCTGGCCACCTGCCGCTCGCTGGCCGATAACGACCTTCCCGAACCCGAGCTGCGCCGCGCCCGTGGGTACGTGAAGGGCGGGCTGATCCTGGGTATGGAAGACAGCTTCAACGTCGCCTCGTGGTTCGCGCGCGAGGAGTTGCTCGAAACCGAGCGC
>CAZVZW010000007.1:0-5364 GCA_964631365.1 uncultured Chloroflexota bacterium
GCCGGTCGAAAGGCGCAGCGGGCGGCGGCGGTGGCGGGGAGCTCCAGACCATTGACGTAGACGACGTCGGCGAAGAGCGCGGCGAGCCAGGTCCAGACGAAGACCAGGGCGAAGCGCAGCGGCACCGGTAGGCGACGCGAGACTCGCCGGACCGGATAGGGCTCGTCGCCATGGACACGCGGGTCCTCGGCGGCAACGATGACGCGGACGCGATGCCCGCGGGCGAAAAGATCACCGGCGAGCCGTGAGATGTGGGTGGCCGGCCCGCCGATGTCGGGCGGGAAGAGGTTGGAAACGAGGACGACGCGCAAGCCGGCCTACCGGAATCCGGAAGGTGCGGCTTGCGCGGCGGAAAGAAGCGGCGGGCGGATCAATCGCGCTCCTTGCGCCACCAGGCGCTGTGGCAATAGGGATCGACGTGGTCGGTCTCGCCGTGCACGAACCCGGCGAAGGCCAGGGTCTGCTGATGGCGCAGGGCGGTGGCGATCACCTGCCCGTGCAGGATCTTGAGTCCGTTCTCACGGTCCAGCTCAAATGTGCGCAACGCGGCTTCGTAAGCCTCGCTGTACTCGTCGTTGCCCAGCAGGACCTCGATGAAGCGGCGGGTCGAGAACTGGCAGGCCGGTAGGTCTTCGACCAGCTCGGCGACCACCGGCTCGATGAGTCCCAGGGCCTCGGCGATGTCCGGTTCTTGGAAGACGGCGTCGTCGTGGCTCATGGGCCGGTCCGCGGGTGGGGGGGGCGAATGAGGCTAGGCGGCGTCAACGTAAGTTTCGCAGCAGTCGCCGCCCTCCATGACGCCGATGGCGGCGCGGACGTAGTTGTCGTCGAGTGTGCCCAGTTCGCCGCCGTTGAAGACCAGCGGGAAGTCGGGCTCGATGCCCTGTCCGTCGAGGTGCTGGCTGTCCGGGGTGAGCCAGATGGCGACGGTAACGCGGACGACCGACTCATCGGAGAGCGAGAAGGGAATCTGGACCGAGCCCTTGCCGAAGGTGGTCTCGCCGACCAGCACGCCGCGGTCGTGATCGCGGATGGCGCCGGCGACGATCTCGGAGGCGCTGGCGCTGCCGCCGCTGATGAGTACGACCACCGGCAGATCGGCCGCCGTGGGTGAGCGCGAGGAACGGAAGATCTGCTGTCCGTCGTCGCGGGTGTTCTCGCGGACGATGACGCTGTTGCGGGGGACGAATTCGCTGGAGATGTCAATCGCGGCATCGAGGAAGCCGCCGGGGTTATTTCGCAGGTCGAGGATGATGCCGAGGACGCCCTCTTCGCGGAAGTCCTTGAGGACATCGCGGAGGTCGTCGGCGGTCTGCGCGCCGAAGGTGGTCAAGCGTACGTAGCCGTAGCCATCGACGATGGACGAGACGACTGACGGAATGACGATCTCGTCGCGGACGACGGTGATGTCGAAGGCTTCGGCGACGCCGGCGCGCCGGATGGTCAGGACGACCTCGGTGCCGCGTTCGCCACGGACCTGCTGGATGATGTCGATGAACTGGCGGCCGCGCGTCGCCAGGCCGTCGACGCTGATGACGACGTCGCCGGACTCGATGCCGGCCTCTTCGGCGGGGCTGCCGGGGAGCGGGCGGACGATACGCAGGTGGCCGTCTTCGTCCAGTTCGACGGTGGCGCCGATGCCTTCGAATTTGCCCTCCAGGCGCTCGCGGTCGAACTGGGCCGGTTCGGGATCGACGAAGACTGTGTTGGGGTCGCCGACGGCGGCGATCATGCCGTGGCTGGCGCCGCGGACCAGTTCGTGGATATCGCGGGGGCCCTCGTAGTAGTTGTTCTGGAGGCGGTCCCAAGCTTCCCAAAAGATATCGAAGTCGGTGCTGACCTCGTCGAGCAACTCGTCGGAGGGTTCGGTGGTGCCACCGGGCAGGCCGCCACCCGAGAATCCGGCGGTGGCGTAGCCCGCCAGGAAGATGCCGGCGATGGCGACCACGCCGACGACGGTGAGGATGAGGCGCAGTTTCATAGAGGACGCCCTTCGCGATGGGGGATGGGGCCAGGGGGTTTCTTGTTGGGCCCGCGCGAGCGGCGGGGATACTTGTTCAAGCTAGCACAGGGGCGGGGAACCGGAAGGCTAGTCGAGGACCAGGCGGGGGTTTAGCTGGACGCCGTTCTGGCGGTATTCGAAGTGCAGATGGGGACCGGTGGTCCAGCCGGTAAGGCCGACGTAGCCGATTACCTGGCCGGCGTTAACCAGTTGCCCGGCAGCGACCGGCGGCGGCAGCGTGATGTCGGCCAGGTGGGCGTAGATGGTCTCTTCGGTGGCGTTGTGGGCGATGATGACGATCATGCCGTAGGAGCCGCGCCGGTCTCCCGGCACGGCGTAGCCGGCGTAGAGGATGACGCCGGAGGTGGCGGCCAGGATCGGGGTGCCGAGCGGGGCCGCGATGTCCATGCCAACGTGCGGGCACTGGCCGAACGTGCAGCCGCCGTACTCGGTGGTGATGATGCCGAACAACGGCCAGATCCAGCCGCCGCTGCCGCCACCGGCGGCGGCGGCGGCGCGGGCCTCTTCGATGCGGCGCTGGCGCTCCAGTTCGGCGATTTCGGCGGCGCGCTCGGCGCGGAGGCGGTCGATGCGAGAGTTGATCGCGGCCGCCTCGGCCTCGAAGGCTTCGATGTCGGCCTCGGCCTGGCCCTCCTGCTCGGCGACGGCGTCCAGGAGCGCCTGGTGCTCTCCGGTGCGGCGATCGAGTTCGACCTGTACCACTTCGCGCTCGGCCTTGAGTCCGACAACCTCGGCACGCTGCGCGGCCAGCACAATGCTGCGGAGGCGGATTTCTTCGCGGCGATCGAGCAGGTCGCGGATGTCGGCAAAATCCTGCTGGACCACGGCTTCGAGCGAACTCATCTTATCGAGGCCCTCGGTGAAGGAGCCGGAGGAGAGCAGGACTTCAAGGGAACTGAGGCCGCGGTTGGCCTTGTAGAGCGCCCGCAGCTTGCCGCCAATGACGGCCTTTTCGGCCTCGAAGTCGGCGGTCAGAGCCAGGACCTGGCGCTCGGTGGAAAGGATCTCCAACTCGGCGGTGTCGAGTTCGATCTGCAGGCTCTGGAGCTTACCGATCTCGCGGTAGCGGGCCTCGTCGGCGACGCGCAGGCGGCTCTGCAGGGCCGAGCGGCGGGCCTGGGTGGCGGCTAGAAAGGCGCGCGCCTCCTGGGTCTGCGCGTCGATCTTCTCCAGTTCGCCTTGGTTCTCGTCAATCTGCTCGTCGAATTCGTCGGCGAGGATGGCGTGACCGCCTAGGGCGAAGCCGGCCAGCAACATGAGGGCGACCGCCAGGCGAGAGACTCTAGGCAGGTTCAAGGACGGCATCGAATTCGCTAGAAAGGCGGTCGGAGGCCACGCGACCATCTTCGAGACGGATGACCCGGCGGCGCAGGAGATCGACGGCGGTGCGGTCGTGGGTGGCGACCAGGGTGGTGACCCCGGAGCGGCTGATCTGCAGCAGCAACGCCATGATTTCTTTCGAGGCTGCGGGGCTGAGGCTGTCGGTGGGCTCGTCAGCGAGCAGCAACTGGGGCCGGCCGACGATGGCCCGGGCGATGGCGACGCGGCGGAGTTCGCCGCCGGAAAGCTCGTCGGCGCGGCGGTCAGCGAAGTCCTCCAGGCCGACCGTGCGCAGGCCGGCGGCCGTCATTTCGCGCACCTTACGGCCGGCGGAGCCGGAGATGCGCAGCGGCAGCGAGACGTTCTCGAACACGCTGCGGTCGGGGAAGAGCCGGGTGTCCTGGAAGACGATGCCGATCTTGCGGCGGTAGATCGCCAGCTTGCCGTTGTCCACGAGCGCGGTGTCCAATCCGTCGACGACGATGACGCCATCGGTAGGACGCTCCTGGAGGGTGAGAAGTTTCAGCAGGGTGGATTTGCCGGCGCCGTTGGGCCCGGTGAAGAAGACGAACTCCTCGCGGGAAATGGACAGCGTGATGTCCTGAAGGGCGACGCGGTCCTTGCGATAGGCCTTGGAGACGTTCTGCAGGACGATCATGGCGGGTTCCGGTCAGTTCTCCAGGTAACGGCGGACCGAAAAGTACGATCCGACCGAGCCGATGAGCACGCCCATCAGCATGGTGAAAAGGGCAAGGTTGGTAACGAAGCCGGTCTGGGTCTGGATGGGCAGGAAGGAGACCAGGGATTCGAGGGTGGGGCCGACGCGGGCGTAGCCGGCGACGACGGCGATGGCCGACAGCCCGGCGCCGATGAAGCCGATGACGGCTCCTTCGACCACGAACGGGCCGCGCACGAACCAGTCGGTGGCGCCGATCAGCTTCATGATTTCGATTTCCTCGCGGCGTGAAAAGACGGCCAGGCGGATCGTGTTAAAGATGACGAACAGGGTGACAGCGCCGAGCGAGATGATGAGGATGCCGCCGCCGATGCGGGCCAGGTTGGAGATCCGCAGCAGGCGGCCGACGACATCGGCACGCACCAGGACCTGCTCGATGAGGACGGGCTGGAGGCGCAACTCGTCGGCGAGCGGCAGGAGCCCCTCGGGGTCGGCCATGCGGACTTCGATGCTGGCCGGGAAGGGGTTGGTCTCGATGACGTCGAGGATCTCGGCCAGGTCGGAGAGGGTGTCGCGGAAGTCGACGGCGGCCTGCTCGCGGGAAACGAAGACGACTTCGGCGACGTCGGCCCGGGCGGAGACGCTCTGCACCAGCGCCGTGACCTCGCTGGGGGGGGCGGCGTCCTGGACGTAGGCGACCAGGTTGGTGCGGCGGCCGAGGGCGTCGATCATGTGGTCGAGGGTGTCGTTGACGGCCAGGAAGGTGCTGAAGACGATCAACATGATGGCGATGGTGATGATGGCCGTGAACGCGGTGAGCAGGTTGCGCCACATCGAGCCAAACGCCGCCCCGATGATGTACCGGATGGTGCGGAACCTAGCCACTGTAGCCACCGCCGACTTCGTCGCGGACGACCTTGCCGTCCTCCAGCGAGATGACCCGCCGGCGCATGGTGTTGACCAGTTCGCTGTTGTGGGTTGCGATGAGCACGGTAGTGCCCATGGCGTTGATGCGAACCAGCAGGTTCATAGTTTCCCAACCGGTGTCGGGGTCGAGGTTGCCGGTGGGCTCATCGGCAATGACGATGGGCGGGTCGGTGACCAGGCAGCGGGCGATGGCGACGCGCTGCTGTTCGCCGCCGGAGAGCTGGTAGGGACGCCGCCGTGACTGCGCACTGAGGCCGACCGTCTCGATGGCCTCTTCAACGCGCTGGCGGCCGCGGCCGTCGTGCTCGCCGACGACCCGGAGGGCGAATTCGACGTTCTCGGAAACAGTGGCATGGGGCAGGAGCTTGAAGTCCTGGAAGATGACGCCGATCTTGCGCCGCAGCGACGGGACATCACC
>CAZVZW010000007.1:5464-11762 GCA_964631365.1 uncultured Chloroflexota bacterium
CGGCCGATCGATTCGGCGCCGTAGGTGGCGATGACGTAGTTCACCAGCGAGTTGCTTTCGGCATAAGCCAGGATGGCCCCGCCGGAACTGGCCGGGAAGGAACCGGTGAGCCCGCGCAGGGACAGCAGCGAGTCCCGCCGGAGCGCGTCGTCAACGATGCCGGGGTAGTCGAAACGCAGCTCACCGGCAGTCTCGTTGATGGTGGCCAGGCCCTCGTGAATCCAAGAGGGCGGGCTCGAAAACGGATTGTCAGAGACCTGGTCGATGACGATGTGGGTGAGTTCGTGGGCCAGCAGCATGTCCAGGTCGGTGGTGGTGGGGGTGGCGCTGAAGACGACGACGTTGAAGGGCCCGATGGCCAGGCCGCCGACCCACTGGCTGGTCCCGCCGCCGAGAGCCTCACGCATGAGGTTGCCGTCGGCGTAGATGATGATCCGGGTCTGGTGCTCAAGGCGCATCTGGAAGGTGTCTTCGAGCCGGGCGAGCGCGTCGACGGTGACCCCGAGAACCCGTTCGCCAAAGGCTGGCCCGCCGACGTACCAGCGGACTTCAACGTCGTCATTGGCAAGGATCTTCCAGGGCAGCGAAGAATCCTCATAGACGAAGACCGCCGGGGCGCTGGTGAGTTGGTCGCCGGTGGCATCGGTGACCCGCCAGTGGTATTCAATTTCGGCCCCGGGCACCAGTAGGTCGCGGATGTCCCAGACGTAGCTGGCCGTCAGGCCGGCTCCGACGGACAGGTCTTCGGCGCGGGCGAAGGTGCGCAGGGCGCCGTCGGGGAGGCCGTAGAAGACCGTGGCGGAGACCGGGTCGGGCCCGTCCCAGGGTGCGTCGAGGGTGAAAAGAATCTCGCGGCCGAAATCGACCTCGACATCGCCGGCCGCGCCTTCGAGTTCGGCGGTGTCGGCCAGCGCCGCCGGGGCCAGCGCCAGCGCCAGGCCCAGAGCGAGCAGGCGGCCGAGGCGCGGGAGGCTCATCTAGCCGGCCGGGGTATCGGCTAGGCGCGCCTGCAGAAAGGCCCGCATGAAGCCGTCGATGTCGCCATCAAGGACGCCGTCGGTGTCGCTGGTTTCGTGATCGGTGCGCAGGTCCTTGACCTGGCGATAGGGCTGCAACACGTAGGAGCGAATCTGGTTACCGAAGCCGGCGCTGACGTGCTCGCCGCGCAGTTCGTCGCGGCGGGCGTCCTGCTCGGCGCGGCGGGCTTCGCGCAACCGGGCGCGCAGGATCGTCCAGGCGACTTCGCGGTTCTTGATCTGAGAGCGCTGGCTGCGGCAGGTGGCAACGAGCCCGGTGGGCATGTGGGTGATGCGGACGGCGGAGTCGGTCTTGTTAACGTGCTGGCCACCATGGCCGCCGGCGCGGAAGGTGTCGATGCGGACTTCGGCGGGATCGATGTCGATTTCGACCTCAGTGTCGTCGAGGACCGGGATCACGTCGACCCGGGCGAACGAGGTGTGGCGGCGGGCGCCGGAGTCGAACGGCGAGATGCGCACCAGCCGGTGGACGCCGGCCTCGGCGCCGGCGTAGCCGTAGGCGTGGAGTCCGGAAATCTGGATGGTGGCGCTCTTGATGCCGGCTTCCTCGCCGGGAGACACGTCCAGTATCTCGATCTTGTAGCCGCGCTTCTCGGCCCAGCGCAGATACATGCGCTGCAGCATCTCGGCCCAGTCCTGTGACTCGGTGCCGCCGGCCCCGGCCTGGATGGTCATCAGAGCGTCGGAGGAGTCGTACTCGCCGCCGAGCATGAGTTCGAATTCGCGGTCGTTGAGGCTGGCCTGCAGATCGTTGATGCCGGCCTCCACCTCGTCCAACAGCGAGCGATCTTCGTCGAGCAGGGTGGAAAGTTCGGCCAGGTCGGCGGCATCGGACTCCAATTCGGCCCAGGTCTTGATTTCGGTGCGCAGGCGGTGGACGGTCTTCATGACGCCACCGGCGGCGCGCTGGTCATTCCAAAATCCTTCGGCGGTGGACTGCTTCTCGAGGCCCTCTAGCTTCGCCTGCTTGCCGGGGTGGTCAAAGACGCCCCCGGAGGTCGCGGATGCGATCCACGAGCTGGTGGGAAATGGCGCGGGCTTCTTTGGTGTCCATCAGATGTCCTTAGGTTGCCAACTGGGGAAAGGATATCGGATATCGCTAGCCGCTTCGGGCGCGGCCCTTCTTGCGTTCGCGACGTTCCCGGGCGCGCCGGGCACGTCGGTTCAAGGGCGGTGCCTGGCGCTTGCCTTTGGCCGGCTCGGCGGCAGCGGGGGCGCCGCCGCCGGAGGTGACGGCGCGGCCGCGCTCGGTGGTCAGAACGGTTTCGGCGGCGACGACCGGGCGGGCCTCAAGCCGGAAGAAGCGGCTGACGACATCGTGGTCGAGCGCGCCCTGCATGTCGGTGAAAAGCCGGTAGCCCTCGCGGCGAAAGGCAACCAGCGGGTCCTGCTGGCCATACGCCACTAGGCCGATGCCGGTGCGCAGCTCTTCGACGGCGGTCAGGTGCTCGACCCAGAGGTAGTCCAGGACCTGCAGCAAGAGCCAGCGCAGAACCCGGGGGCGGTTCTCGGTTTCGATTTCTTCCAGACGGGCGGTGAACGTTTCGTGGGCGCTGGCGGTGAGGAGATCGATGATCTCTTTCTGGTCTTTTTCGAGGACGTCGTCCACCGCGACGGTGGCGTGCCCGGCCAGCAGGTCGGTAAAAGCCGCCAGCGCCGGTTCCAGTTCGTCGGGCTGGCTGATGTCGGTCAGGGCATGGGCTTCGATGAGGCCGGAAACCTGCGAGTCGAGCATCTCGAGGATGGTCTCGACCAGGTCGTCGCCGCTGAGGAAACGCTCGCGCTGCTCGTAGACGACCGTGCGCTGGCGGTTGATGACGTCGTCAAACTCGACGACGTGCTTGCGGATGTCGAAGTTGTGGCCTTCGACGCGGGTCTGGGCGGACTCGATGGAGCGGGAGACGATCTTGTTCTCGATGGGGACATCGTCGTCCATTCCGAGCCGGTCCATGATGCCAGCGATGCGGTCGGAGCGGAAACGGCGCATCAGTTCATCTTCCAGCGAGATGAAGAAGCGCGAGTCGCCCGGGTCGCCCTGGCGGCCGGAACGGCCGCGGAGCTGGTTGTCGATGCGGCGAGATTCGTGGCGCTCGGTGCCGATGACGTACAGGCCGCCCAGCTCGGGGACGCCTTCGCCGAGCTTGATGTCGGTACCGCGACCGGCCATGTTGGTGGCGATCGTGACCGCGCTGGGCTCGCCGGCTAGGGCGACGATGTCGGCTTCCTGGGCGTGGTACTTGGCGTTGAGCACCTGGTGGTCGATCTTGGCGCTTCGCAGGAGCCCGCTGAGATGCTCGGAGGTTTCGATGGACGTGGTACCGACCAGGACCGGCCGGCCGGGCTCGATGGCCCGCGCGATATCCCTGACGACGGCGCGGTACTTGGCGGCTTCGTTCTTGTAGATGAAGTCGGAGCGGTCGTCGCGGACCATGGGCCGGTGAGTCGGGACGACATCGACATCGAGACCGTAGATCTTGCGGAGTTCTTCTTCCTCGGTTCTAGCGGTTCCGGTCATGCCGGAGAGCTTGTCGTAGAGGCGGAAGAAGTTCTGGTAGGTAATCGTGGCCAGCGTGCGGGTTTCGCTCTGAATCTGTACGCCCTCTTTGGCCTCGATTGCCTGGTGAAGGCCCTCCCCATAGCGCCGGCCGTGCATCATGCGGCCGGTGAACTCATCGACGATGATGATCTGTGCGCGCGAGTCGCGGTTGTCGATCACATCGCCGTCCTTGAAAAGGACGTAGTCCTTGCCGCGCGAGTACAGGGCGTGGGCGCGCAGGGCCTGCTGGAGATAGTGCAACAGCTGGTAGTTGCCCTCGGCGTAGATGTTGTCGATCTTCAGCCGGGTCTCGACCTTGTTGATGCCTTCATCGGTGAGCGAGACGGTACGCTGCTTGAGGTCGATGGTGAAGTCGGTCTCTACCTTGTAGCGGGTGACGAGCTGGGCGAAGGTGCGGTAGAGATCAGCCGATTCTTCGGCGGCGCCGGAGATGATGAGAGGGGTGCGGGCTTCGTCGATGAGGATATTGTCGACTTCGTCGACAATGGCGTACCAGAGCGGACGCTGGACGCGGTCTTTGAGGTCCTGGACCATGTTGTCGCGGAGGTAGTCAAAGCCGAATTCGTTGTTGGTGCCGTAGGTGATGTCGGCGGCGTAGGCGGCACGCCGCTCGGGCGGGGCGAGATCGTGGTAGATGACGCCGACTTCCATCCCGAGGGTCTCGAAGACCGGGCCCATCCAGTCACGGTCGCGTCGGGCGAGGTAGTCGTTGACGGTGATGATGTGGACGCCCCGGCCGGCGAGCGCGTTGAGATAGGCGGCCAGCGGGGCGGCATAGGTCTTGCCTTCGCCGGTCTTCATCTCGGCGACGTGGCCGCGATGGAGGACGACGCCGCCCATGATCTGGACGTCGAACTGGCGGTCGCCGATTGTGCGCACGGTGGATTCGCGGACGGCGGCAAAGGCCTCGGGCAGGAGGTCTTCGAGCGCTTCGCCGGCTTCCAAACGCTGCCGGAACGCGACCGTCTGGCCGCACAGGTCGTCGTCGGAAAGGGCCTGCATGGCCGCTTCGTGGCCGGCGACGGCTTCCACGATTGAAGTGAGCCTGCGGGCCAACTTTTCGGGGGTGTCTTCCCCGATTTTCTTGATCCAGCCTAGTACCACGGGCGCTCGGGAACGATTGGGACGGTCGGGCCGCTCCGCCGATGGGCGACGCCACACTCAAAATTCATTATATGACCCCGGCAGAGTGGATTCTGCGGCAGTTGGGCTAAAGGTTGGGCGGGACGCCGCGGTCGGGCAGGAAGACGCCCTGGTTGCGCAGGAAGACGAGGTCCATCTCACCGACGGCGCCGTTGCGGTGCTTGGCGATTTCGGCCTTCATGCGCAGCGGGCCGGAGTGCTGGCTGTCGGATGCTTCGGCGTAGAGGAACATGACGATGTCGGCGTCCTGCTCAATGGATCCGCTCTCGCGCAGATCGGAGAGGCGGGGCTTCTGGTCGGGGCGGGAGTCGATGGCCCGCGACAGTTGAGCCCCGGCGATGACCGGGATTTCCAACTCGCGGGCGATGGCCTTGAGGGAACGGGTGATTTCGGAGATTTCCTGGACACGATTCTCGCGGTGTCCGTGGGCGTGCATCAACTGGAGATAGTCGATGACAACGAGCCCGACGTTGTGTTCGGCCTGGAGCCGGCGGCACTTGGCGCGCAGCTGGATTACGTTGAGGGAGGGGGAATCGTCGATGAAGATCGGGCACTCGGACAGTTCGCCGACCGCGGCGCTGACCTTCTGGAAGTCGCTGTCGGTAAGCCGGGCGTCGCGCAGGAGGCTGGAGTCGATGCCGCCCTGCATGCTGATGAGCCGCTGGCAGAGTTGATCGGGGGCGACCTCGAGGGTGAAGATGACGACCGGGACCTTGTTCTTGAGCGCGGCGTTCCAGGCGACGTTGAGCATGAAGGTGGTTTTGCCAACCCCGGTGCGGGCAGCGATGATGACCAGATTGGAGCGCTGGAACCCGCCGAGCATCTCGTCGAGGCGCGGGAAGCCGGTGGGTACGCCGCTGAGCATGTCGGGGCGCTCGTGACGGAAGTGCAGTTGGTCAACGTACTCGGTCAGCACTTCCCGCAGGCTGACGTGCTGGCCGGTTTCAAGGTCGCGGCTGATGCCGAAGACGATGCTTTCGGCGCCGTCGAGGATGTCGCGCCATTCCGACTCGGAACTGTAGGCGAGGCTCGAGATCTCGCCAGCGCCGACGATGAGCCGCCGCAACACCGCGGCGCGCTTGACGATGTTGGCGTAGTGCTCGAGGTGGAAGGGGGTGGGGACGTTGTTGGCGAGTGAGCTGACAAAGGCTTCACCGCCGACATCTTCGAGGGAGCCGTGGCGGTCGAGTTCTTCGCAGACGGTGACGATGTCGGCCGGCTCGTTGCGCGCATAGAGGTCGCTGATGGCGGTGAAGATCAGCTGGTGGGGGCGACGGTAGAAATCCTGCGGCTTGAGCGAGTCGGCGATGCGGACCAGGCCCTCGGGATCGATCAGCAGGCTGCCCAGGGTTGTGCGCTCGGCTTCGATGTTCTGCGGGGGAAGGCGATCCTCAATCAAGGCGACGTGCCACCCGGATGCCTAGAGCTCTTCGGGGGCGGAGGTGTCCTCTTCGTCGACGAACTCGGTGTCGTCGTCGCCACCGAGCGCGGCTTCCGCGGCTTCGGCCCCGGCGGCTTCGGCGGCCTGGGCGGCGGCCAGGGCCTCGGCCTGGGCGGCGGC
>CAZVZW010000007.1:11862-27915 GCA_964631365.1 uncultured Chloroflexota bacterium
CGGCCTGGGCGGCGGCCAGGGCCTCGGCCTGGGCGGCGGCGTATTCTTCGGCGTCGACGATGTCGACCGTGATCGAGGCTTCCAGCCCGCGGGTGATGCGTACCGGCAGCATGGTCATGCCGAGGTTGCGCAGCGGCTGATCGATTTCGATCTTGTGGCGGTCGATTTTCAGCTCGAGCTGCTCGAGGATGGCGTCGGCGATTTGCTGGTTAGTGATCTGGCCGTGGATGCGGTTGTCGCCGCCGACCGCGGCCGGGATGACCACCACCGCGCCCTGCAACCCGCCGGCCAGGACTTCGGCTTCGATCTGCTCCTGGATCTCGCGGTTGCGCTCGAGCTTCTTCTGGAACTCGACGCTGCGCATAATCTTCAGCGAGGCGGGGCTGGCGAGGCTCTGGGGGATCAGGAAGTTGCGGGCGTAGCCGTCGGCGACCTCGGCGAGGTCACCGATGCGGCCGACATTCTTGACGTTGGCTAGTAGGACTACTTTCATTCTCTCAATTCGCTAGCGGTGTCCGCCATCGGAGGGTGGCTCGGGGTGGTTTCGTGCGCGCCGGCTCCGGAGAGCTAGAGCGACTGCTTGATGATGTTGGCCAGGAAGTCCTGGTTCTTCTTGGTCTTGCGGAGCTGGTCCATCATCAATTCGATGGCGTCGTCGTCGCCGACGGCCCCCAGCATTCTCCGCAGCAACCAGTTGACGCGAGTTTCCTCGTCGTCGAGGAGCAGTTCCACGCGCCGGGTGCCCGATTTTAGGACATCGACGGCGGGAAAGGTACCGCGTTCGGCAAGACGGCGATTGAGGATGAGTTCCCAGTTACCGGTGCCTTTGAATTCTTCGTAAATGACTTCGTCCTGGCGACTGCCGGTGTCGATGAGGCAGGAGGCCAGCACGGTGAGGCTGCCGCCGTGTTCGATGTTGCGGCCGGAGCCGAAGAAGCGCTTGGGCGGCACGAGCGCACCGGGGTCGATGCCACCGGTGAGGGTTTTGCCACTGGCCGGCACGGTGAGGTTGTAGGCCCGCGCGAGCCGGGTGATGCTGTCCAGGAAGACCACGACGTCACGCCCGCCTTCGACCAGGCGCCGGGCGCGCTCGATGGTGAGCTCGGCGACCCGACAGTGGCTCTCGGGCGATTCGTCAAAGGTGGAACTGATGACTTCGGCGCCCAGGGCGCGCTCCCAGTCGGTGACCTCTTCGGGTCGCTCGCCGATGAGCGCGATGATGATGTGGAGGTCGTCGTAGTTGTCGAGCATGGCCGAGGCGGCCCGCTTCATCAGCTCGGTCTTGCCGGCCTTGGGCGGGGAAACGATCAGCCCGCGCTGGCCACGGCCGATCGGCGCCACCAGGTCGACGATGCGGGTGGTCATTTCTTTGGGGTCGTTCTCCAGGACCAGTTGGTCCTCGGGGAAGATGGGGGTCATCCGCTGGAAGTGGGGGCGCCGGCCAGCGTGATCGGGATCGCGGTCGTTGACGGCGACCACGCGGACCAGTCCGCGGAACTTTTCGCTTTCTTTGGGACGGCGAATCTGGCCGGTGACGGCGTCGCCGGTGCGCAGTCCGAACTTGCGGATCTGGGTCTGCGAAACGTAGATGTCGAGTCGGCTGGGTTTCCAGTGGTCGTCGCGCCGCAGGAATCCGTAGCCTTCGTCGACGTTCTCCAGGATGCCGACTTCAAGGGCGTTGGCCTGGCGATCGTCGCTGGTGCGGATCAGCCGGTCGATGAGCTCTTCGCGGCCGTAGCGCTCGTAGTCGTCAATCTCCATGCTCTTGGCCATGACATGGAGATCGCGTAGCTCGCGGCCCTGCAGCTCTCGGGGCGTGAACATGCCGTTCAGGGCGTCGTCAACCGGGTCCTGGAGGGCGACCCCCGGCTGGTGCCGATCGTACTGGCGTTGCTGATTGGATCGTGGGCGAGAGTGCCGACGTCGACTGCTCAAAAGGGGTTCTCCTCGATTGGGAGTTGGCGGACGGGGCGATCGGTCCGGTGGGACCGGAGATGGGTGGGGGTGGGGTTCGGGATGGTTACTGGCCTCAATACCAGGGTTATGGCCGGGCTATGTGTACGCGAGCGTCTCCGGGAAATCCTGCCCGGAAATCCGGCAAGTTCGGTGATGCGGTCCTAGCGAGCGGCTTCTAACCCGGGGACGATTGTCTGCATCTGGCAGTCATCGCGAGCCGCGGCAGCCGCCACGGAGAAGGCGATTTCAACACGCGGCCACGACAAGTCGATTTGCTGGCGGTGGCAGACCTCTAGAGGTCCGTGGTGGTGAGAACCCGGGGCAGACGCCCGAACGGGCGCACCGGGGGCAAAGCTATCACGGGTATTGTGGCCCGTCAAGAACACACTGTCGGCGGAACTGCGGAGGCTGCCGGGGATGATTGGTGATGCCGACGGGGAGGGTCTAGCCTGATAGGCATGAACGCGCGAAACAGCAAGGCGGCCCCGGGCGGCATCGGAATTCTGGGCGGGTCGTTCGACCCGATTCACCGGGGCCACCTGGCGATTGCGGCGGACGTGGCGGAGGCCTATGCGCTGGCCCAAATCCTGTTTGTCCCGGCGCACCGCTCGCCGCTGCGCGGCGCCCCGACGGTGGCGGCCAAAGAGCGCCTGCGGATGTGCGAACTGGCGACGGCCGACAATCCGCGATTCGAGGTTTCCGGGCTGGAACTGGAGCGCCCGCCGCCCTCGTATACGCGCGACACCATCGCCGAGGTGCGGATTCGCTACCCGAATCGGGAGCTGACCATTATCGTCGGCGCGGACCTGGCGGAGGAACTGGAGGAGTGGCGGGCCATTCAGGAATTGCTGGCCGAGGTGCGGGTGGTGGTGGTGGAGCGACCGGGGGCGGCGCCGCGCGACCTGGTGGCGCTGGCGGCGCGATTGGGGGTGGATGCCGGCCGGCTGCAAAAGCGGACGCGGGCCGGGCCCCAGATCTCTTCGACGGATATCCGGGCGCGAATCGCGGCGGGCCGGCCCTATGCCGACCTGGTGCACCCGGCGGTATGCCGTCACATCGAGGATTTGAACCTGTATCGAACTGCCGAAAGGTGAGCAGCTCGGTACGCTATTTCGATGTTAAACTTTGTTGGAGTCATATAAGGGCAGTTCTAGCCGGGAGCGTGCGATCAGCCTGGAATCGAATGAGTTGGCTCACCAGATCGTTGTTCGGGCGAGCGAACGCAACGCGGCCGATATCAAGCTCCTGGACATTCGTGAACTGACCACGATTGCCGATTTTTTCGTAATCTGCACCGCCACCAGCACCGTACACGTGCGAGCGCTGGTGGATGAGGTGGTGAACGGAATGCGCGAGGATACCAATCGTCGCGGACGGCCCGAAGGGTCGCCGTCGGACGGCTGGATGGTGGTTGATTTCGGAGAAGTGCTGGTGCACGTGTTTATCGAGGAGAAGCGAACCTATTACGCGCTGGAGGAATTCTGGGCGGATGCGCCGGCGCTGGTACACATGCCATAAGGCGACCGAGGAGATGGCGAGACTTGCAGGCTAAGAGAGCACTGATTGCAGTCGGGCTGGCCGCCGGGGCCGCCTTTGGCATCGGCCTCGGCATCGGCGTGATTACTGCGAAGCGGTGGAACCAGGTTTCCGGCTGGGCGCGCTCATCTTGGCCCGGCTCGTCGGACGCCGATGTCAAGTACGGGGCGCTTCGCCAGTAGGGCCGGCGGGCGCGGGGTCTGATACGGAGCGATTCAGCCGCGCAGATCGACGATCGTAGTCCCGGAACCGCCTTCGTGCGGGGGAGCGTCGGCAAACTTGTTCACCAGAGCATGCCCGCTGAGATGACGGCGCACCGCTGACCGCAGCGCTCCGGTGCCGCGGCCATGAATGAGATGCACGTACTTGCGGCCCTCAAGAATCGCGCGGTCGATGCTCTCCTCGATGGCCCCGGCGGTGCCTTCGACCCGCAGACCGTGTAGATCGACCTCCAGGTAGCCCGAACTGGGGATCGGCAACGGCCGGGCGGCTGAGTTGGGGGGGCGGGGCGGGGTGGGGTTGGATTCGACGCTTTCGATTTCCTCGGGGGCAACCCGCATACGCATCGCGCCGGACATGATTTCGATATCGTGCCCGGCGGAATCGACCGAAATGACTTCGCCGGAGCCGCGCAGACCGCGCAGGCGGACGCGGTCGCCGGGACGCACGACCGGCAGGTCGCGCACCGGATCGGCCGGATCGCCGGGTTCGTAACCGGTGTCGTCGAGGATTTTCTGCAGGTCGCGGCCGGCGTGGATGACATCGCGGAGGTAATCCCGATCTTCGGACCGGGCGGCCTTCTCGGTTTCCCGGGCCAGGGACTGCATCTGGCGCAGAAGGCCGCGGGTCTCGCGGCGGGTCTCGCGCCAGTGCTCGGCGTCGCGGTCGGCGGTGGCTTCGACATCTTCAGCGGCGCCGGCCCGGGCGACGCGGGCGGCTTCCAGTTCGGCGGCGGCGAGGCGGCGATCCTCTTCGGCGGCGTCGGCGTCGCGGCGCAGGCGGGCCAGGAGTTGCTCGGTGGCTTCATGCTCGCCGCCGGTTAGCTGGCGAGCGCGCTCGATGACGCCAGCGTGCAGGCCGAGGCGGGCGGCGATGTCGATGGCGTTGCTGGCCCCGGCCAAGCCCATCCGCAACACGTAGGTTGGGGAGAGCGTTTCGAGGTCGAATTCGACGCTGGCGTTCTCGATGTTAGCGTGCTGGTAGGCGAAGTGCTTTAGCTCGGCGATGTGGGTGGTGGCGACCATTTGCCCGCCGCTGGCCAGCATGGTTTCGACGATGGCGCGGGCTAGCGCGGCACCCTCGGCGGGATCGGTGCCGGCGCCGATTTCGTCGGCCAGGACCAGGTCGCCTTCGCCGGCCCGGTCGACCATCTCGACCAGGTTGCTCATGTGCGAGGAGAAGGTGCTGAGGCTCTGCTCGATGCTCTGTTCGTCGCCGATGTCGGCGAAGAGCTGCTGGTAGACGGCGACGCTGGATCCGTCGGCGGCCGGGATGTGGAGACCGCAGCCGGCCATCAGGTGCAGGAGGCCGACGGTCTTGAGGGCGACCGTCTTGCCGCCGGTGTTGGGTCCGGTGATGAGGACGGCGTTGAATCCGTGGGCCGGGCCGAGGGCGATGTCGAGGGGCACGGCGTCGGCGCCGAGCAGCGGATGGCGCGCCCGCCGAAACGTAAATGAGCGGTTGGTAGCGACCTCGGGGACGGTGGCGTCGGTGCTGTGGGCATAGCGGGCGCGGGCCAAGGCGACGTCGATCTCGGCGGCGACGGCCAGATTGCGTTCGAGGGTGTCGGCCGATTCGGCGACGGCGCCGGTGAGTTCGGCGAGGACGCGATCGATCTCGTTGCGCTCTTCCAGTTGCAGCCGGTGCCACTCGTTGTTCAGTTCGACGACTTCGAGGGGCTCCATGAAGACGGTGAACCCGGTGGCGGAGATGTCATGGATCACACCGGGGAATTCGCGGCGGTGCTCGTTCTTGATCGGAATTACGAGCCGGCCGGAGCGCTCAGTGTAGATGGCCTCCTGGATGTGGTCGCGGCGGCGCTCGGCCTGCAGCACGCGCTCGATGCCGGTGTGCAGGCGCTGCTGCGCTTTGCGCCCTTCGGAACGGACGCGGGCGAGGGCCGGCGAGGCGGAGTCGAGGATGTCACCGTCGTCGGCGATGCAGCGCAAGATGGCGGCGGCGAGGTCGGGGAGGGGGTCGATCTGGCGGGCAAACTCGGCCATCCCGGGGGCGACTTCGCTGACGTTGGCCAGCCCGGTTCGCAGACCGGCGGCGCCGCGGATAGTGCCGGCGATGGTCAGAAGATCGGCGGCGGCGAGGCGCGATTCGACCCGGGCGGCCTCCAGCCGCGCGCGGATGTCACGGACGGCGCCGACCGTCAGGCCGGGATTGATCTCAAGGGCGTCGCGGGCCTCACTGACTTCGTTGAGCAGCCGGCGGACGGTATCCGGATCGGTGGCCGGAGCGAGCCGGCGGATCTGCTCGCGGCTGAGCGAGAAGGCGGCGTGCTCGGCGACCCGGGCCAGGATCGCCGGGAGTTCGAGGGCGGACAGTGTGCGGGCGGAGGTGGACATTCCGGGAATGATATCCGCCGAAACCGCCTCCCGGCCCGCAAATCAACCGCCGAGGATGTCGGTATCGATCCAGGGCAGCGGGTCCAGCGGCACGTTGTGGACGCGAATTTCGAGGTGCAGGTGGGGCCCGACCGAGCGGCCGGTGTTGCCGACCAGGCCGACGGTCTGCCCGACAAAGACCGTCCCGCCGGTCGCGACTTCGATGGCCGAGAGGTGCGAATAGGCGGTGAAGATGCCCCAGCCGTGATCGAGGATGACGGTGTTGCCGTGGATGGGCAGGAACTCCGCGAAGACGACGACGCCGTTCTGGGCGGCGTTGACCGCCGCGCCAGCCGGCGCGGCGATGTCGAGTCCGCTGTGAAACCCGGGGACGGAGCCGGGCTGGTAGGTCCGATACTGGCCGAAGGTGGCAGAGACCGCCCCGGCCACCGGCCAGAGGAAGCGCCCCTGCCAGATGCGGCGCGCCGAGACGTTGGTGAAGACGGCGGTGAGGGTGGCGTTCTCGGCCGCGATGGTGGCCGGATCGAGCGTCGCAACCAGGTTGTCGGGCAACTGGATGAACGCCGAGTCGAATCCGGAGGGTAGGACCGTGAAGCCGGTGTTGAGGACCCGGCCGGCGGGGTCGCCGGCGATGGCGATGGCCACCGGGACGGGGCCGGGCGGGGTGGTGCTGTCAACCGGAATGAGCAGGGTGTCGGCGCCGGCAACGCAGAAACCGGGAATGGTGAGCCCGGCGTAGGCGACCGTCAGCGCACCACTGACGCCGGTGACGCGGATCAGGGCCTGTCCGCCGGGCGCCACGTCGAGGGCGTCGAGGGCAACGGATTCCGGGGTGCCGCCGAGATCGATCGGCGCGACGATCGGCGCGGCGGCGGGGACCAGGCCGGCCTCTTTGGCGATGTCGCCAGAGTTGGCGACCGACACCGTACCGACGGTGCCGCCAAGCCCGGCAACGGTGAATACCTGCAGGACCTGCCGTTGCGTACGCACGGTCTGGAAGGGGCCGAAGTCCTGGAAGGAAATCGGGAGCCCGTAGAGATCGCGCCAGTCGCTGCCGGCGAAGACCTCGCGAAACAGCGGGTAGGGGTCCAGCAGCGCCAGGTGGTTCTGCTCGATCTGCGCAAACTCGTCCGGGATGCGCGGGTCGAGATCGGCGTCGGCGGGCAGGGCGACGTGCAGCGGTATCTGGCGAAAACTGAAGAGAAACTCATCGAACCCCAAGGCCTGCAGTTCGTCGAGGGTGTTGAAGTAGTTGATGCCGTCGCGGGCCGGGTCCCATTGCAGGATGGCCTTCTGGAAGGCCTGGGTGGTGAAGCCGCGGAACTGGAAGCGACCGGAGACCGGGTAGCCGAGCGCGGCGACGCCGCCTTCGGCCTGGAAGGCCTCCCAGAATCGCGCCTGCGCATCGTCGTAGACGACGTAGCCGAGGTCGGTGTCGCCGCCGGTTTCGGAAAAGAACCAGCCGCCGGCGACGGCGAAGTTGGACGAGGGCAGGCAGATCCGCGCGTGGGCCGCGCCCGGCGGCATGAAACCGGCCAGGAGACCGGCGATCACGAGACCGCCGAGCAGGGATCGGAGGCGGGCTACTGGCATGGCACTACCGGGCGGGATGGACCGGGCGATGACGTCAGTGAAGAGGTCGTGACGATCGGAAGGCTTCCTGATGATGGGGGGCTTACGCCGGTCGGAGCGCGACCGTGCCCGGGTGGGCCTTCAGGGTCCAGAACCGTGCGGGACCGTGGCATGTTACCCACGGAACCGGGCCGGGAGTAGCGCGAGCGCCACCTAGCCGGGACCGATCTGGAAATTGACCACGGTGTTTCGGGCGGCCGGCGAGCCGGGCGGAGGCGACTGCGAGATGACGACGAGGGGTTGATCCGCTTCGCCGGGAGTCTGCTGCACGATTCCCGGGGCGAGTCCGGCGGCGGCGATGGCCTGGAGTGCCTGGCCGAGGTCGATTCCGGTGAGATCCGGCACCGTGATGGCTTCGGGTGTGTAAATGCGCAGGACGACGGTGGCGCCGGGTTCGACGGAGGAACCGGCACCGGGCTGCTGGGCCACGACTTCGCCGGGCTGGCGGATGACCGGAGCGTCGGTGACCGGATCGGCGGCGACGTTGAGTCCCAGGTCGGTGATTATGCGGGAGGCGTCTGCCTCGGGCAGGCCGACGACCGAGGGGATGGCTAGGCGACGCGCGCCGCGGCTAACTTCGATGACGACCTGGGTGCCCTTAGGCAACACCTGCCCAGGCTCCGGCGACTGGCTGAGGACGATGCCGGCGGGGCGGTCTTCGTCATAGCCGGGCACCTCGACGACCACGAAGCCCAACTCGGTCAACGTCTCGCGGGCGTCGAGGGCGGTGCGGTTCTGGACCGCGATGAGAAACGCTTCGGCTTCGCCGCGCCCGACGACGATGGTCAGGGTAGCGCCGGTGCGCACCCGCGAGCCAGGCGCCGGTTCCTGGCGAATCACCGAGCCGGGGTCGATATCGGGGGCGATCTCTTCCGCGACGGTGAGTTCGAGATCGAGGCGAGCGGCCTCCGTTTGCACCTCGGACTGTTGCCGACCGGTGAAGTCGGGAACCAGCAGCAGGCGGTCGGCGGAGGCGGTGTTGGCATCGGGCACCTCGGAGTCGGCGAAGGCGGAGCGGAATTCGATGAAGATGTCTTCGACGAGTCCGAGGGGGTTGCCGATACGCGGCAACAGGACCAGAAAGGTGATGATCCCGGCGACGGTGACGAGGGCGATCATCCAGGGTTTCACGTGCGGCGAGCCGACTTCGGTGACCGGCCTGGTCGGTAGCAGACGGCGGGGACGGGTGAGCAGGCGACGACGCCGTCGCCGGACGGGAAGGCGCGGGGCGGGGATGAAGTTGCGACGGTTGGCAGGGCCGGCGTCGGTGAATTCGCGGGCAAACTCGCGCAGGCCCGGCGGGCGGCGCGAGACGGAGTCGGCGGTGGCCCGCGCCAGCACGCGCTCGAGTTGGGGCGCGATGGCGGCCCGGGCGACGCCCGCCCGGCGCGCCGGCGGCCAGCCTTCCAGGAGCCGGCGGACGAGGGTGGCGACGGCGAAGACGGCGGTGCGGGGAGCGGGTGGGCCGCCGGCGTCGGTTTCGGGCGGCGCAGCGATTGCGGCGGGAGTGGCGGCCGAGGCACCGAGCCGGAGCAGCCAGGGCAGCACCGGCAGCAGCCAGGCGTGGAGGATCACCAGACCCTCGTCGACGGTCTCGCGCAGAAGGCCGGGTGGGATGGCCGGGACGGCAATGCCGGCGGCCAGCAGGAACTCGGCGGCGCGGGCCGCCTGGACTCCAAGACTGACCGCCCGGGCGGCGGTGTGGGGCCGGATGGCCGCACCGTCATCGGCCGGGCGGCTGCCGCCGGGATCGTCGGCGACGACGACGTAGAGGGTCTCGGAAACCGGGTGGATCTCGATTGGGCGCCAGCCAGCGAAGGTGGTGCGCGCCCAGCGCTCGGCGGCGGCGGTGACCTCGGCAACCACCGGCGGCTCGAGCTCGGTGAGGTTGAAGACGGCGGCCAGCACGCGGGAGTCGTCGTCATGGCGGCGGCAGGCGTGGAACTCGACGGGGCCCAGGGTGAAGCGGAGTCCGCCGGATTGGTAGCGATCGGCCAGGGCGGCGAGGGGATCGACGGTAGTAGCCATGGTTATCTAACCGGCGCTGGGGACCTCGACCGGGGCGGCGGCACCGTTGCCGTCGACACCGTTCATGCGGACGGAGACGAGCTCGGACACCCCGTTGGCGGGCATCGATACGCCGAGGATGGAGTCGGCCTCTTCAATGGTACCGGGGTTGTGGGTAATGACGATGAACTGGGTGTGGTCGGCGAAGTCGTGCAGGATGCGGCGGAAGCGGGCGGTGTTGGCCTCGTCGAGCGCGGCATCGACCTCGTCAAGAACGCAGATGGGCCCGAGACGGGCACTGAACATGGCGAATAGCAGGGCGACCGAGACCAGCGAGCGCTCGCCGCCGGACAGCGCTTCGAGCCGCTGGGTGCGCTTGCCGGGCAGCTTGGCCGTGATCTCTAGGCCGGAGGTGGCCGGGTCTTCGGGATCGGTCAGCTCGATGCTGGCCTCGCCGCCGCCAAAGAGGACCCGGAAGTACTTGCGGAATTCGGTGCGGATGAGGTCGAAGGTGCGCATGAACTCTTCCTGGACGGCGGCCTCCAGCTCGCGGGTGAGTTTGCGCAGTTCGGCGACCGTCTGCTCCATGTCAACGATCTCTTCGCCGAGGGTTTTGAACTGGTTGCTCTCGTCCTCGAACTGCTGCGGGGCTAGGGGGTTGACCGGGCCGATGTCGTGGACCAGGCGCTGGAGACGTTCGATCTCGGTTTCGAGTTCGCCGACCGGTCGCGCGTAGCGCTGCGGTTCGAGGTCTTCGACGCCGAGCTCCTGGCGGATGCGGTCACGGATGTCCGCGATGCGTTGATCGGCGGACTCGGTGCGGTCGGCAGCGGCGCGGACGGCATTGTCGATCTCGCCGCGTTCGACCGCGCGGCTGCGCCGCAGCAGGTCGACCTGGCGGCGCGCCATCTCAAATTCGGAGGCCTCGCGACGGCGGGTTTCGACGTCCTCGGCCAGGGTCGGGAGGCGTTCGGTAATTTCGGCGGATTCGGTTTGGGAGGTTTCGGCTTCGGCGCGGGCAACCCCGACCCGGGCCCGGGTAGCGGCGATGTCTTCTTCGGCGCGGGCCTGATCGGTGGCGGCGGTTTCGGCCAGGGACCGCTGGTTCTGCAGGCGGACCCGGGTGCCCTCCAGGCGCTCGCGCTCGACAAGCAATCGGGAACGAAGCTCGGCGATGCCGGATTCGTCGGCGAGTTGCCGCGCGGTGGCGAGCCGGGCTTCGGCGGTTTCGACGGCTTCGCGGCAGGGCGCGATGCGGGTCTGAATCTCGGCCAAGCGGTGCCGGGCCAGCTCCTGGCGGGCGATGATCTCTTCGGCGGTTTCACCGGTGCGCACGACCAGGGCCTCCCAGAAGGCTAGCTGGCGATTGGCCAGGTTGAGCTCTTCCTGGGCGTTGTGATGCCCGGAGCGGGAACCGGCATCGAAAAGCATGGAAGCTTCCAGGTCCTCGCCGGCGCGTTCCTCTTCGGAGAGGGCGCTTTCGAGCAACTCGCGGGCGATTTGCTCGGTCTCGACCGCGGTGGCTAGCCGGGGCTCGGCGACGGCGATGGCGGATTCGAGTTCGGCGGCGCGACCGGCGAAGTCGGTGCCGTCTTCTTCGCCGCGGCGGCCGATGAGGACGGAGCCGTCGCGGTCGACCAGTTCACCGTCGCGGGTGACCAGCTGGTAGCCGCTGATGTCGCGGTCGCCGGTGCGCAGACCGATGGCGGTGTCGAGGTCGTCGACGACGACGATGGCCTGCAGCAGCGGGGTGAGCGCTTCGTCGTACTCGGGTCGTACCTGGATCAGACTGTCGAGGGTGCCGACGATGCCGTCGCCGACGGGAGCGCCGCCGCCAAACGGCCAGCGCCGCCCGGATGGGCCAATGATGCCGGCGGCCGGGCGGAAGCGGACGCGGGTGCCGGGCTGATTGCGCAGGAAGGCGATGGCAGCACCGAGGTCTTCGATGCGATCGATGACGACATCCTGGAAGAGGTCGCCAAGGGCGGCGTCGACGGCGGCCGCGAATTCGGACGGGATGGTGAGTAGGCCGGTCCGCAGGAGTCCGCGCAGGCGCAATTGATCGGCGTTTTCGAGGAGCGCCTGGATGCCCTGGCGGGTGGCCATGGATTCAGCACCGGCGGTGGCGACGGCCTGGCTTTCGACGCGCATGGCTTCGAGGGCGGCGCGCTGCTCGATGGTGTCGGCGCCGGCGCGTTCGAGCTCGGATCGCATTGTGCGGACCCAGGCGGCGGCCCGGTCGCGGACGGTGCGCGCCTCGACCGAGCGAGCCTCGGCGTCGCGGACCCGGCGCTCGGCGTCGACCGCCGCCACCTGCTGGGTGACGACCGTCGCGGACGAGGTTTGCACGTCTTCGGCGGCGTTGGCGGCGTCGTTGTCATTTTCGACCTGGCGGGCGGTCAGGGCGCGCTGTGCTTCCTGGACGCGGGTGATTTCGCCGGCGAGGTCGGTGGCGACCACGCGGGCTTCGGCGACCGCGGTTTCAAGTTCGTTGATGCTCTCCTCGGGCGCGTCCGCGGGTCCCGCCGCCGAGACCTCGTCTTCGAGTTCGCGGCAGACCGTCTCGAGCGCAGCGACATCAGTCTGCAACTGCTCGACAACGGCGGCGGCCCCGGCGCCCGCTTCGATAGCGGCAGCGAGCCGGGTATCCAGGTCGGCCAAGGCACGGTCTTCGAATTCGGCGCGCTGCTCGGCGAGGCGGGCGGCGGCGGTGAGGTCGCTCAGGCGAGCGCGCAACTCTTCGTGGGCGGCGACCGCGGCGGCCGTGGCGGCGGCGGCAGCCGCAACCTGCTCGTCGGCGACCGTCGGCTCCTCGGGGCCGGCGCCGGCTTCGAATTCCTCCAGCCGGGCCTTCGCTTCGGCGTGGGCGGTGGCGGCGTTCTCGCGGGCGCCAATGGCGAGAGCCAGGCGATGGGCGAGCAGAGCGCGCGATTTGGCCTGCAGATCACCGGCCAACTCGCCGCTGCGCTGGGCAACTTCGGACTGTTCGCGCAGCAACTCCAGCCGCGGGCCGAGCTCGGAATGCAGATCGCCGAGGCGCTGGAGGTTGCGCTCGGTGCGGTCCAGCCGCCGACGGGCGTCGTCGCGGCGGGCGTAGTAGCGCGAGACCCCGGCACCCTCTTCGAGCAGCAGCCGGCGGTGTTCGGGACGGAGGCTGAGGGCGGCGTCGACTTCGCCCTGGCCGATGACCATGCTGCCGCCGAGGGCGATGCCGCCGGAGCGCAGCAGGTCCTGGATGTCTTTGAGCCGCACCTTAGAACCGTTGAGGCGATAGTCGTTTTCGCCGGACCGGTAGGCACGACGGCTGATGCTGACTTCGTCGAAATCGATCGGCAGCCAGTTGTCGGAGTTGTCGAACGTCACGGTTACCTGGGCCATGCCGGAACGGGACCGCCCGCTGCTGCCGCCAAAGATGATGTCCTCGGTACGACTGCCGCGCAGCGAACGCATGCTCTGTTCGCCCATGGCCCAACGGATGGCGTCGGCGACGTTGCTCTTGCCGGTGCCGTTGGGGCCGATAACGGCGGTGACGCCGGTGCCGAACTGGAGCTTCGTCTTACGGGCAAAGCTCTTGAAGCCATGTATCTCGAGTTCGCGCAGGTACATCTAGCCGGACACCGGTTCGTTGTTGTCAAGGGAGTCGCAGTCAAGCATGGCCAAGGCACGTCCGGCGGCGTCCAATTCGGCGCGCTGGAGGCTGGTGCCCTCGCCAACGGCGAGGGTCTTGCCGTCGGCGGCGACCTCGACCCGAAACTTTGGCGCGTGCTTGGGCCCAGTGGATTCGATGCAGTGGTAGGTGGGCGGTGGGCCGCCGGCGCCCTGAGTCACGTTTTGTAGGCGCGTTTTGCTGTTGAGAGCATTGGGGGTGAACTCGTAGTCCCGAAAGAACTCGTCGAACCAGGGACGGAGAAACCGGTCGACGGCGGGCAGGCCGCCATCAACGAGCACGGCCCCGATGACGGCTTCGTAGCTTCGACCGATCACGCCGGCACGAGATCGTCCGCTGTGGAGGATAACTCCGGCGCCGGTGCTGACGAACTCGGTGAGATCTACGGTCTCAGCCCGGCGGGCCAGGGCTTGCAGGTTCACTAGGGCAGCACGAGCGGCCGACAGCTCGCCCTCTAAGCGATCGGGATAACTACGGTAGAGGTAGGTGGTGGCCGCCAGTTGGAGTGCGGCGTCACCGAGGAACTCGAGCCGCTCGTTGGAGTCGGTGGCCTGGAGGTCGGACTCGTTGACCAGCGAGCGATGGACCAGCGCCCGTTCGAGCAACGCGCGGTCGTTGAACACGTAGCCGAGCCGGGCTTCCAGTTCGTCGAGCGAGGCGGTGGGCTTCATCGGCGCTCCGGCCGGGAAATACGCGAATTAGGCATTCGGCGCGGGTCAGCCCGATACACGGCGACAGATGTGCGGGGGAGCGCGGAGCGGAGGTGGCGGCAGCGGCCGGGATCGGCGGACGACCCGGGGCGCGTTACGGGGAAGAAGGCTGGACCTGCCCTGATCGATTCCTCCTATACGGCGGCGCCGGATCAGGTCTGGCGAACCGCGGCATTCACACTGGCCGGATAGACCCCGGTGCACCAGTTGGCGTACTTGGGATGCCTACCTTTTACCACGTCAAAGTATAGCTTCATGAGGTCGGCGGTTATCGGCCCGATTTCGCCGGAACCGACGGTCCGGTGGTCGACCTGCGAGACGGCCGAGATCTGCGCGCCGGTGCCGCAGAGGAAGATCTCGTCGGCGATGTACAACTCGGTACGGTCGATGGGGCACTCGATGGTTTCGAGGCCCATTTCGTCGCGGGCCAACTGGATGACGGTGGCCCGGGTGATGCCTTCGAGGATGTTCTCGGAGTGCGAGGGGGTGATGAGCTTGCCGTCGCGGACGATGAAGAGGTTTTCGCCGGAGCCTTCGCTGACATGACCGGCGGCGGTGAGCATGATGGCCTCGTCGTAGCCGTTCTCTTCGGCCTCGGTGCGGGCGAGGGCGGAGTTGATGTACAGGCCAGTGGCCTTGGCGCGGGCCGGGATCATGTTGTCGTCAATGCGCTGCCAGGAGCAGACGCCGCAACTGATGGGCTTGTTGACGTCAAGGTAGTCGCCAAAGGGCACGGCGTAGAGGAAGAAGTCGTCAGGGTAGAACTCGATGCCGGTCTCGGTGCGACGGGCCATGCTGAGGCCGACGATCTCGGTGCTCTTGTAAACGACCGGGCGGATGTAGACGTCGGTGCGGTAACCGTTGCGGGCGGCAACGTTGGTGGCGATCTCGACCAGTTCTTCGACGGAGAAGCGCAGGTTCATACGCAAGATGCGGGCGGAGCGGTGGAGGCGCTCGAAGTGCTCGACGACGCGGAACATATATAGCTGCTCGTCGTCTTCGTTCCAGTAGCCGCGGATGCCCTCGAAGGCGCCGGTGCCGTAGTTGAGAGCGTGGGTCCTTACGCTGACCTTCGCGTCCTCGATGGGAACGTATTCACCTTCAAAGAACGCCCATTCTGCGGCCATGCGGTCCATATCCTCATTGGGTGTCGGGAGCAGTCAGAGACGGTGTCGCGAAACGCGATTGTGCTGCCCCGGCCAAACGGTGGCGAATTATACATTCCGCTTCCGGCCCCGAGCGGATCACGGATGCAGAGCGGGATCGGCTAGAAGAGGTGCCGGCGCAGGAAGATCAGGTCGCCGCGCAGATCGTTGGTCTCGTGGAACCGGTGGAAATCCCACTTCTCGTAGAGATCGCGGGCGTAAGCGTTGGGCCGATCGACGCCGATCACCATGACCGTGCGGCCGAACCGACCGGCGGCGGTGGAGGCGGCCTCGACCAGCGCCCGGGCGATGCCCTGGCGGCGGTATATATCCATGACGAACAGGGTGTGCACGTAGCACTCGGTGCGGCCGTCGGCGATACCGGGATCGATGTTGCGGTAGCGGGTCCAGACCTGGCCGACGAGATCGCGGCCGGGCTGCGAGAGGGCCACCTGGCAGCCCTGGACGCCACGGCCGACCTCGTCGAAGTAGCGATCCAGGACGCGCATCTGGCTCGGAGCGCGGAGTTCGCCCCAGTGGAAGCTGAGTTCGTAGCTGTCGCCGGGGCGGCCGGGGCGGATCAGATAGGCAGGTCGTTCGCAGGTGTCATCTCCGCGGATCGCGTCACGAACTTGAGTCATCTGGCATCCACCCCCATCGGCCGGTTGATAGCCGAAATTGTACGGGCGCGCGCGCAAGACGCCTACGCAAGCACGCCGGGGGCCGCACGCGCCGTCGCTGGTGGACTACGATGGAACGGCGACCGCGGGCGGGTTGACGCCAACCCCGGAAAGGTCCGGAATGTCGGAATCGACCGCGACGGCGGA
>CAZVZW010000008.1:0-27874 GCA_964631365.1 uncultured Chloroflexota bacterium
CCGACTTCACCTGGACCATGAGCCCGGCTTCGCCGACCAGGACCTCGTGTTCCAACTCCTAAGTCACAGGCCTCTCTGGTCGCAGATCGGGACCTGGTGGCCGGAGCATCGGATGATGCTCGTCAGCGGCCTGGTCCTCCTGCTGCTCGTCCACTTCTTCGGGTACACCATGGTCCGCGCCGTGGCGACCAGCCAAGGTCAGATTCTCCGATGGGTGAGCCCGGCGGCCGCCTCGACTCTCGTCGTGGCCATCGTTACCGGAATCATCTTCCTGACGGCGTTCTACCGCTAGGCGTGCCCCGTTTCGGTCTGGCCGCGGCTAGCCGCGCTTTCGCAGGACGCGAGCGTCGCCAACCCGTCGGGTCACGCCGGTTGAATCAAGGTGTTCCAGCAAGGCAAGGCAGTACTTCCGGCTGCTCCCAAAGTAATCGCGCAGCCCGGCCACGTCGATACGGCCACGCTCGTCTATCAAGGCGCTGACCTGCTCGACCAGATCCGCGTAGGCAACGCCTTCGTAAGCTATGTTGGCCGCGACCCGCACCAACCGACCAGCGTCTTCCAGCGCCTGCAGCACGTCCTCTCCGACACCGACCTCACCCGCCAACGCAGGTAACGGGGGCACCTCGAAGCCCGCCCCGGACAAGCGTTCCAGCAAAGCCTTCGCCGCCACCTCGGTCGCGGGCGTGAACTCCGGCGCATGATTGATTTGAGCGACGAATACCTCCCCGGCACGGACCTGCCGCTTGGCATCCAACCCACTCAATATCTCGCCGAAGATCTCCACCGAAAGCCCTGTCTGGCTCCGCAGCTCGGCCCGGGGCATCCCGGGCCGAAGCGGATTGGCCTGGTGAAACCCCGCCAGTGCGGAGTCAATTTGATCCTTGAGCCGGTCCAGTTCGCCCGTGCCAAAGTACTTCGAGCCGACCGCGACGACTCGTCCTTCCGCCAGCACCTTCGCCAACGCCGGGGCGAACTCTGACTCGGCCAAGCCGCTTCGGCCCGCCAGTTCGTTGCGCCCCAGACTGCCCACCGGCTCCAGCGTCGCCACCAGCAAGTCCGCATGGCTACCCCCGGTCAAATTCTCCAGACGCTGGATGGCTTGCTCGTCGTGGCGCCGAATGCGGATCGCCCGCGATGCCGCCACCGTACCCCCGCCCAGGGTCACGGCCGGCGAAAGCTGCCGAATAATAAAGTGGTCTCCCGGACGGACGACCAGCGGCGCCCGGGGTCGAATCTGCACCCAGCCGGTCTCACCCGGATTCAGGATATCGCTGTCCAGCAAACGTACGGCCGCCCGAACCTCCGTGGTGCCGGTGTGGAACGCGATCTCTCGGCCGTTCCGCAGAGGACCGGGCAGGTGCGGGAGCAGGTTCACGCGGGCGTCCACCAGCCGGGTCGGGCTCAGGCTCCCCGGCCGAGCAAGAACAGTACCCCGCGGCACGTCATCCACCGCGATCCCGGCAATATTCACCGCCGTTCGCGCGCCGGGTTCGACCCGCTCGACCCCCTCTCCGTAGACCTGGATCCCGCGTACCCGGGTCAGATCGCCGCCGGGCAGGGCCTCCATTTCGGCACCGACTTCAAGGGTTCCATCCTGCAGCGTGCCGGTAACGACCGTGCCAAATCCGGCCACCGAAAACGAGCGATCGACGGAAAGCCGCGGATTACCCGAAGTGCTTCGGGACCCTGTCCCGGCCAGCACCCGATCCAGCGCCGCCAGCAACTCGTCCAGGCCCTCGCGCCGCGTGGCCGACACCTGAACCACCTCAGCCTCGCCCAGCGTGGTGCCCTCCAGCAACTCCAGTGCGTCGGCAGTTACCAGTTCCATCCAGCCCTCATCATCAACCAGGTCGGCCTTGGTGAGGGCGACGACCCCTCGCTCGATGCCGAGCAGATGCACGATGTCCATGTGTTCCCGAGTCTGCGGCATCACTCCTTCATCCGCGGCGATCACCAGGAGCACCGCGTCGATCCCGCCAACCCCCGCCACCATATTTCGAACAAGACGTTCGTGGCCGGGGACGTCCACAATCCCCACCAGATTACCGCCGGGAAGCGTCAGGGAGGCGAAGCCCAAGTCTATCGTCATCCCGCGCTGGCGCTCTTCCGGGAGACGGTCCGGATTGATCCCGGTCAACGCCTCGACCAGCGCCGATTTGCCGTGGTCGATGTGTCCGGATGTGCCAATCGTGAACATGAGCTACTTCTGCGATCCCAACGGGCGGCCAAGAACGAGATTCTAGTCGCCACCCCCATCAAGTCGCGTACCGCGCAACGTCGGTGACCTCGGCAGCGCTGGCGGAGGCAGGCCTGTAGTAATCTCGGCCCGTCTTCCCCGCTCGGGTGCGCCCCGACACAAACCCGTAAATTTCGAAGGAATCGTCTGGTTGCGTCTGATACCGATCCCCACTCCAGCCGTATCAGCACATCGCGTTGAAATGGCGGTGGTTATGGCGCTCATCGCCTACGCCACCGCGAACGCCTTCATCTGGTCGGCCATTCGTCCGCCCATATTCGGCGGCCCCGACGAAGAAAATCACTTCCGGCTAATCCAAGAGATGGCCGATTCCGGTGGCTGGCCGCTGTTCAAAGGCTACGCCCAGAGTGCTTTCGCCGGCTTACCAATCCGCGCCCAGGTGGCTTACGAATTGACCCCCAACCTGGCCGCAGTTCCGGCCGCGCTGATACTGAGCGCCTTCGGGTCGGGGGACGTCGCATTCGATGTCCACCTCGTGCGACTGGTGAACGTGGCCCTCTTTCCGGTGACTCTGGCACTCGCCTACCTCACGCTGCGCCGGTTGTTTCCCGCCAGCGTGCTGATGCGCACCTGGCCCCTGGCGATCATGGCAACAACGCCCCAATTCACTCTAGTTTTCAGCTACGTAACCAACGACTCACCGGCGATCGCCGCATCAACGTTCGCCATCTACGCCCTAGTACGCGCCTACCAGTCCGACTTCACCGGCCGGGACTCGGTGCTACTCGGGTTCGCCCTGGGCATCGTGGCCCTGCACAAGTTCACCGGCTTCATGGTTTTTCCGGTGGCCACGTTGACACTTGTCTGGAGTCTGCGCCAGACCCCGCGCCACCTGGTGCGGGTCGGCATCACGATCAGCCTTATTGTCCTCGCCGTCTCCCTCTGGTGGTATGTGCGCATGATCATCGTCTATGGCGACCCCTTCGGGATCGCAACGACTCAGGCCGCCGTCGACGCTTCGGGCGGTGCGCCCGTCCCATTCCGAGATCGCGGCTACAGCATCTGGCGATTCCTGACCGAGACCGAGTGGGTGGGAGAGAACTTCGCCACCTTCTGGGGAGGCTATGGACAGGTGAAGCTGAAGCTTCCCGCTGGTGCCTACCTGCTGTTCGCCGCGCTTTCCATCGCGGGACTATCCGGCCTCGCCGGCAGGTTGGTCGCCTGGCTACGACTTCGCCGGTCGATCGCTGACGTCAATCCGTTACCAGTCGCCCTCGCGGCGCTGTTCTTCGGTCTGCTGACGCTGAGCATATGGAGCAGCTACTCGGTCGATATGGCCTTCCACGGTCGCTACCTCTTCCCCGAATTCCTCCCGTTTGTGGTCTTGTTGGCCCTCGGACTTTCGACATTTGCGCCGCTGCTCCGATCCGCTCGACCCGCCATTGCCGCGTCCATTCCGTTGATGGTCGGGGGCAATCTCATCTATACGCTCCAGGTCATAGTGCCCGATGTTATTGCCTTTGGCTGAGCGCGGATTCCGGCCGCTACGGCGCCACGCCCCAACCGGATTTCGCCTGGGGCTGGCCACGCTCAGCCTGCTGGTGATCGTCTACTTCGCCCTGCGTACGGTTTTCGTGCCGGTTGCCCAATTCTCGTCCGAGCTTCTGCTTCTCCAGACCCAGTCGCTCACCGGAGTCAAGGGCCAGACAATGCTCAGCCCGCCGAGGGGGCTCGCCCGGATCGACTTCCGGCTCTCAACCGAAGTTGAACCCGGCGGGTGGGTGCGGGTGAAGTTCGAATTGAAACCCGATCCAGCCTCACCCGACGCCTACGGATCCGGAATCGTCGTGTTTAGGGAAAGCCGTGAGGACTGGCGGGTCAGCCTGCGCTTTCCGCCTGATCTCGTTCCGCCCGGCGAAAGGTTCTACGTCCGCGCCGAGGCCATCCTCAGTAGCCCGCGGGATCGCCTGTATTACTGGTACGCCCGCACCGATGAGTACCCCCACGGTAACCACCACGATCTGGACGAAGAGATTCCGGGGCAGGATCTGTTCTTCACCCAGCACCGCGTCACGAATAGTCCCCGGCCGCTGGGCTGGATCGAGGCTATCTGGGCTCGCCTGGCTGCTTCGGCACGCAAGGCGGGCGCCGGGTCAGGGCCCGCCCTGACGATCGCCCTGGCTGCGCTGAGCGTCTCGGCCCTGTTCGTTGTCGCCGGCAGCGCCTACCTGGCCGCGGCCCGGATTAAGACGCCGGCCCGGGCCCCTGACATCGCCGTCGCCATGCTGGTCATCATCGCGGTGGGCCTGGCGCTGTTCATGCCGGGCGAACTGCCGCTCGCGAACCTGGACGTGCCAATTCAGTAGCAGAGCGAGCCTAACGATCCCGTAGCGGAAAGATGGAGGGTGCCTCAGGGATGCTGACGATCTGCAGCTGTCCGTCGGACACCTGATACTCAAAGAGCGTGACTCGCCAATCGACCTCATCGCGATGCGCGAACACCAGTTCAAATTCCCGCCGGCCGGTGCCGTCGGCCTCCCGCGCCACGCCGCTTCGCGAGGGGGTTCCGTCGATGGCCTCTTCAAGACGGCGCTCATCGACGAAGTACTTGAGTCGGACTTCCCGCGAACCGAGAGGCAGCGTCAACCCGCTGACCCAGAAGCCTCTGGTGGCATCCTCGTGATAGCTGACCCCAACATTGCGCCCCGCCGCCTGCGGTTGAGTGATGGTCAGGTCAACCCAAATCGACCGGCCGACAACCTCGGCGTGCGCCCAGACAACGGTACGCGGATCGGTCGTCACCCCAGCCGTAGCTCCAGATTCTGAATCCAGCAATCTAGCGACAACCGGAACCACCGCGCCAACCTCCACAGTCGTCAGCGTCAGATTCGAGCCGGCTGGAATCCTGTCCGTAACGATCCAATTGAGACCGGGGCTGAGCAGCAGCGAGTCGGGCTCTCCATCGAAACCGATCTCGACGACCACGGTGCCTGTGACGACGTTTACGACCCCCAACAGAACCTGTCGGAGCGCCGGCACCGCGGTCGAGTGCGGCTGAGCCTGATCGTGACTCAAATCGTCGGCCCCAACGCCGATAACCAGTGGCCGATCCGGTAGCAGCGCTCCCCCGGAGCCGGCGGTGGCCACAATCTCATCCCGCGAAAGCACCTTTTCGTCGGGGAATCGGTACAGACCGATCACGGCCTCCGGGGTCAGATTGTCGGCCGCAACAAGGCCGTGCAGGCGCGGGTCTTCATCCCGGCCGAGTACCAGGAAATCGGGGTTCTCGGGGATCAGTCCCGGATCGGCGGCAAAGGCCGTGGTGCCATCGGGAAGAAAGAGATCACGACCGGGCAATTCGGCGGCCAGCAGCGCCTTCAACCTGCCCGACCAGCGTTTGATTGCCGTGCTTTCGTAGTGAAATGCGAGCGTGATGGGTCGGTACTTGATGGATTCCGGTAGCAGCGGGTACTCAACATCGGCCGAAACAGCCACTGTCGCTCCGACCGGAATGAGATCGGCCACCCGGCGAACATCTTCGACCACCTGGTGCGGCAGGTTCCAGGAAAAGCCCAGCCAGTACCAGCGGAATGTGTGGAGGCTGTTGCGCCCGGACAGGGCGAGCAGCGCCAAGAGAGTGATTGCCGCGAAGGCCCGCAGCCCGCGGCTCCACCACCTCCGCCAGGCGGCGTCGCTCACAAGTCCGGCGAACTTGGCCCTCCCGGCTATCCACAGGGACATCAGGCCGGCCGCCACCAACGTATCCGCGAAGAACGAAACGTAGGACAGGTTCTTGAAGTGCCCGTACTGGTAGCCGGCGACGCGATACACCCATAGCATGAATAGCCCGAAGCCCAGCGCGAGCATCGTCGCCGCCAGCCGGGAGCCGCGCATTCTCAGCAGGGCGACAGCGCTCAGCATCAAGAACGCAACCCAAATCGGTTGTTCAAGAGCATCAAGTAGGTCCCAGGCGGCATCCGGAATCGCGGCCATGACCCCCGAGCGATCGAAGACCATGTGGTAGGTCTGGATTCCCGGGACAAGCTGGAACGGCGGGAACGTCAGGTCTCCCCAGGCATTGCCGAACGAGGAGTCCAAGTTCCCGGTGATCGATCCCATCTGTGGCAACGCCCAACGAAACAACCAGAAGAAACCCACCGCGCCGGTCGCGAGGGCCACCGCCGCAACCGCCAGCAATCGGCGCACGCGCCGGATCCGGTCGGGCCGCAGGGCAACTAAACCCGCCGCCAGGAACGATGCCGAAACCAGAAACACCGCACTGATCGCCCAGAAATAGGAGGTGAGCAGCACCGCTCCGACGAGGCCGCCGAAGCCGATGGGGCCGGCCTGACCGCGATCGGCGGCCACAATCAAACCGGCCAGGGCCAGCGGCAGAAGGGCCAGCGCCACCATATGCGGCCCAAAGCCCATACCGGCGAACCACAGTGGCAAGCCGTTGGCCGCATACAGCCCGGCGGCTAGAGATGACGTGCCCCGGCCCAGACCCAGTCCGACCCGGGCAAAGAGGAACGTGGACACGACACTCAGCCCGAGCAGCAGGTACACCAGCGGCATGTAGGCGAGAAACGTCGGCGTGAAGGACACCAGACTCGCGAGCGACAACAGGTAGACGAAACCCTGCCCGCGGGACCGGAAGTCCGGCGCCTCGAAGAGATTCAAGAACGGTGAGTGTCCGGCCCCTTCCATGGAGGCAGGGAAATGCTTGATGTGCTCGGCATAGGGCCAGTACAGCTCCTCGTCGACGTTCAGGGAGATCAGGCCGAGGCTGGAGTCGTTGGCGTGCGGAACCAGCGCCACCACGAGCAGGCCGATTCCCAACGCCACGGCAACGAGCACCCGGCGATCCTGGCGGATCGCTGCGACCCGGTCCCGCCCGAAGAACGCGGCCACGTTGCCGGCTACTCCGACTCCGACCAGCACCCAGATGATCTGGTTCATGCCGAGGAGGGTGGCGTTCAGCAGGTAGGAAACCGACACCGCCAGAACCCACCCTACGAACGGCGCGCCGATCAGGCGATACGGGGCCCACGGGCCGCTCATCAGGAAACGGGATGCTCCGTAGCCAAGAAACGTCAGAAACGCGAGCAGGAGGGCGGCGATCTTGATTCCGCCGAACAGGATTTCCAGGTTCACAGATTCCAGTCGAAGACGCTGGTCGAGTGCTGCCGAAGGGATCGTACAGTTTAATCGGCGATCGACGGCCCTCGAAGGCGAGATCCGTCTGTCCGGGCCCTGCCGCCTACAACGTGCTTCCGACGGTCGACGTTGCGCCGGTCAGGGAAATCAGTCATGGCCCATGAGAGGCGCTGGTCCGAGTTCGGCCTGGATTGATCGACGACTCTGCCACTTGGTGGAGATAAGGAGCGCTCAGGCCTCGGTCTCGGCGGTCGGCGGCAGATCGATCAGTTGACCAACCGGGCTAGAGGACAAAGGTCGTCGGACGACCACTGAGCCGGTTGATTTCGCGTAGTAGGCCCGGGCAAACTCGACCGCCAATTCGCGAGCCGGCACAATGTGGGTACCGTCTCGGATCGCGCTCCGCAGCTTTTCGATGATTGGGGCTTTACCTTCCTTCGCAACGGCCCTGCGTGCCACTCCATGCCTCTATTCAATGATGGGGGGAAATCCGATCCGATCGGCATCCTTGCCGGATCGCTAAGCCCGTTCACCTCCACCCCACCCCATGTCCCGGGCTCATCCGAACTCCCTCTTCGATCAGAGTTTCGGATGAAGCATCGCATCCGACAAGACCGTACTCGCACAATTTTCGGATCGGCCCCGTTCGCGCTACGCTCCCGGCAGGTTCATGGAGGTAGCTCATGTATCAGTGCCTGTTGGTCGGAGCCGGTGGCATCGGCGGTAATTGGATTCGCAAGTTCCTCGCCGCGCACCAGGATCGAGTTCGAATATCGGCCATCGCCGATATCGTTCCGGAAGTTCTGCGGGAATCCGGCGACCTCCTGAGTCTGCCACCGAGCGAGCGCTACGGGTCTATTGAAGCGGCTTTCGCTGGCGCGGAAGCCGACTTTTGCGTCGTTGCCGTCCCGCCCTGGCACCATAAGGAAGTCGTACTGGGGGCCATCGCCCGCGGCCTGCCGGTTCTCTCCGAAAAGCCTATCTCCGACAGCCTCTCCGAGGTCCGGGAGATCTATCAGGCGGTAAGAATCTCCGGCGTGAAGATGGCGGTGATCCAGAACTATCGCTTCACACCGAGGATGCTGGCATTTCGCGATATCCTGCGCTCCGGTAGGTTGGGGCGCCTCCAGCATCTTGTCACACGCTTCCAGGCCGACTACCGGGTCTACGGGTCCTGGGGCGCGAAACTCGGCTTAAGCGATTTCCGCCACGAGATGCAAGATCCGCTGGTGATCGACGCCTCGATTCATCATTTCGACATGATTCGCAATCTAACCGGTGGCGATTGCGTTGCAATCAGTGGCCTGGGTTGGAACCCGTCCTGGGGGAGCTTCAGTGGGCTTTCCAGCGGTCTCTACCTGTGCGCCATGGACAACCAGACCAACGCCTTCTACGAGGGCAATCTCTCCGGCGCCGGACACCAGAATTCCTGGCACCATGAGCACTATCGTGCCGAATGCGAGGAGGGTGCTCTTAGCATCGACGACGACGACATTCTGCGCCTGCACCGCGCCGGCGAACCCGACGAGATCATCCCCCTGCCCGAAAACGTGTTGTACGGCCACGAGCAGATTGTCAGCGACTACCTGGATTGGCTTGACGGCGGCAGTCCACCCGAGACAGTCATCGACGACAACGTGAAGAGCATGGCCATGGTCTTCGCCGCCGTCGAAGCCGGCAAGACCGGCAAGACGGTTAACGTGACCAACTTCCTGCCCACCTAGGACCTCTCTACAAGAGAGCGTAGAAGTAGTAGACCGCCGTCGCCGCCGGCAGGAGCGCCAGCGCCACGGGCCATTTCAACCGCGGCTGGTTCTCGCCCACCACCAGGCCTAGACCGAGGCAAGCAAGCGTGGCCGCAACCAGAATCGCCACGTAGGCAAGAAACGTGGGTCGGTGCAACGACCACATTGTCGACGCCCTTTGCGCCAGACTCTGCCGCCTCAGTAGTTGGTGGAATAAGTCCTGATCGGGCCAGCCGGCCTCCCCGCGCAGATACAGTTGCCCCGGAAATTCGGGGCGATCGGCGGTTGCGCCACCTACAACGATCGGCCACTCCGTCTCGAAAGGAATCTCAAGCTCCATGTAGGCCCACTCGAAGGCCGGCAGAGCCCGGTCAAGGCCGAACTCGACCATCTCGAATCCGGCCGCGGACGACGTGGCGGTCGACGTGGCGGCCGCGATCTCCCGTCCACCGATCTCATGCAGGACCGAGAGCCGAATCGCCACTTCCGCGCCGAACGGACCTCCGACCCGAATCGGCACCGCGATCGAGGTGACCCGTTCCGGTGGGAGAATTGTTTGTCCCGGCACCACGTACGACGAAACCGGTCCGATGTTGATGACTCCGCTGGTCGGCGGTACGGAAGACACCGACCAGTCAGCCGGAATCAGCAGCAACGCCAGCCAAAGCAGGGCCGCCGCCAGCCCGCTTACGGAGGTCGTCGCGCGGCTAGTCACGGGTTCCTGGCACATAGGTGTACACCATTCGCGATCCGCCCGAACTGGTGAACTCAAGGGTCAGTCGGCCATTGGCTTCGGCGGCGGCGACCAGCGCGGCCCGCGCCTCACCGAGCAGGCGAGGCGCGACAACCACGGTGTCGATCCCCAGCGCCTGCATCGCCTCGGAGTCCAGGGTGTCGTAGGCGCGTCGGTAGTGACTTCCATACCAGGCGCCGGCGCTGTAGGCGTCCAGCCCCAGCGGTACTGCGGTTGCGCCAAAGGTGACCACAAATTTGTGCTGGCCTTCCCACTCATCGCTGATGACGTCGGCCAACGTCGTCGGGCCCGGCAGGACCAGCGCGCGCCGGCCGTAGGGCGCCGCCCGCAGGTAGTCGGCGGTCTCCAAGTCCTCGACCAGCGAGACGTTCGCGGTTTCGTAGATACGCGCCGGCCACAGCGGGATGCTGATCACCCAGGAGCCGATTGCCAGCACCGCCACTACGACCGCCAGCGCGCGAACTGGTGCCCGAACGCGTCCCCGCCAACCGGCCATTTCCGCGACTACCAGTCCCGCCAGCAGCCCCGCCAGGTATACGCCAACGGACGTGAACCGCGCGATGTTGATCGGGTACGTCTGGTCGCTAAACAGGCCGGGTATCAGGAACCCCACGCCGGCCGCCCCAATAAACGGTACGAGATAGCGACGCCGCCCGATTAGTGCCAGGAGTGCGCCAATCGCGAAGGCCAGCCACACCCAGGGCAACTCCTTCAAGACGATCGGATCCGCCAGGCTGACCCGGGTCTCGCCGAGCGGAACCGCGAAGAACGGTGACGTCCTGGCCGAATAGAGCATCGCATCCGTGGGCAGGGTCAGGAAGTTCTCCGGTGTGAAACCAAAGGTGGCCCGCTGCCCGGTCCCCGAAGCGGTGACAATCGCAGACAGTGCTCCCTGCGGCACCAGCGCCAGAGCGACACCAAACACGGTAACAACCGCCAGCATCAGGGCGCTTCGCCATCGCCGCAGGCCGGCGAAACCGGCCACCGTCAAGCCGAACCCGGCTACCGCGATCGGCAGAAAGTGCTCCCCGGTGGCGCCCATCGCCCCCAGGCAGACGGCCGCGCCGCCGCCGGCGGCGAAGTGCGTGGGCCGGTCGCGCACGAAACGGACGGCCAGGAAGGCGGCACCGAATCCCGCCGCCAGGCCGACCAGACTCGTAAAGTCGTTGCCAGGGACGATAAAGAATCCGTGGCTACCAGTGAAGCCCTGGATCAATTCCCGATCTAAGCCGGCCAGAATTTCACCGCGCGACACTGTGTATTCACCAATCGGCGCCTTCCAAATGCCAAGGAAGTTGGCGTGGGCGGCGGTCACAAAACCAACCATGCCCAGGAATCCCGACGCGTAGCCACGCATCGCCGCCACTGTGGCGAAGATCGCGCCCACCACCGTGGTGAACGAAACCAATGTGATCGCGAGGATGGACTCAAAGAGCCCCACCCCGCCCACCCTCATCACCGCCGCCCCCCAGGCCTGCCCGGTGTAGCGATAGAGCCTTTCGAAGTCCGGAGCGTAGGGATCGCCCGGCGGCCAATCAGCCCGAGCCATTTGCGAAGTCATCGCCATCCGCACCACGAGATTCTCGTGGGTCGCACCGTTCCAAATTCCCGAGGCAAAGTGAATGGCCGCGCCGGTGGCCATCAGCGACACCAATCCGATTGCCAGAACCGTCCAGCCCCGGGACACGTCCCAGGTCAAATCTCGCTGCCGAACCACAACCACTGCCCATACCGCCAGCAACGAATACGTGACGAAGGTCATTCCTACCGCCCATTCCACCGGAACCGTCCGCAGCAGCGCCATCAGCGTCATCAGGAAAAACCCGATCCCTACCCCACCGGCGGCCCCCAGCAAGACCGGCAACCGGCGCTCCTTCGGGGCGAACCAGATGACAAGACGGAGTCCCGCAATCCATGGGATTGCCACCAGCAAGAACGCGACGACGATATCGAAGAAACTCAAAGACTCATACCGTTCGGGGATTCACATAGCGAGCAACACCAGGTCATGCGAACAGCCAGAGGAATACTGCCAGCAACCCCACACCGGGCACCGCCAATGTGGAGCCTGCCATCGTCCAACGGCCCTGGCGGCGAAAGACCAGGATTGAAGCTCCCGTGGCCATGCCACCCACCGCGAGCACTGCCACCAGAGCGGTCACCGCCATGTCCATTCGTGTCGCGAACAGGTGCGTCGCACGCTGAATCCCGTTCTGACTACGCAACAGCTGATATGCCAGATCCTGGTCCGACCAACCGAGTTGCCGTTCCAGGTATAGCTGGGCGTCGACACGCTGCCGGTCACCCTTGGTAGCGCCGATCAGAATCGGCCACGGGTTGTCTGGCGGGATCTCAAGTTCGAAATAGACTTCGCTCCCTTCGGGAACCGCGGCATCCAGTTCAAATCGGCTGAGCCGGAGACCCTCGGGACCGGAGACGGCGACCGCCTCCGACCGCGCGATCACTTCGGCCCTTTCAACATCCCGGTAGACCGTCAGACCCACCGGCGTGGAAGAACCATACGGACCGCCAACCCGAACGAGCACATCTATCGCGGTCGTCGATTCCGGGGGCCTCAAGGTCTGTCCGGGCACAATCCGGGCGGACACGGGACCGACTGCCACAACGGCGCTGGCGACCGGCATGCTCGAAATTGGCCAGTCTGCAGGCATTAACAACAACAACGACCAGCTCGCCAGCGCAGCCAGCCAGAGACCGGCGGTCACTACCTGCCCCGATCGCCTACCGAGAGTCATAGGCATAAACCCGCCGGTGTCCCGCTGAGGACTCAAAAATCAGGCTGGCCCGACCGCCGAGAACCGCCTCGGCGAGACGCGCCTCCTGGGCTTCGTCCAGAAGGTGGGGCGCCACGTAGATTGTGTCGATCCCCAGTTCCGCCATGGCTGCCGGGTCAATCGAGTTGTAGGCCAAGAGGTAGTTCGGCTGATACAGGTGCGACGCACCCCAATGGTCCAGGCCCATAGGAATGGAGGTGGCACCAAACGAAACGACAAACCGATGCATCCCCTCCCAACCGTCGGTGTTCACCTCCTCCTTGTTCGTCGGCCCGGGCAGAAGCAGCGCCCGTCGGCCGTAATCCAGCGAGCGCAAGACCTCCGCCGCCTCGAGGTCTTCGGCTAGGTTTGGATAGGGCTGCTCAGACAGTCTCGCCGGCCACAGCGGGATCGCCAGAAACCAGGAAGCCGACGCGAACAAGATCAGTCCGGCGGCGAGAATCCGGCCCACCATCAGTCCGGCGCCCCTCCTCTTTGCCAGATATAACTCGGCCGCCGCCACGCCCGCCGCCAGACCACCGAGAGAAATGCCGAAGACCGTAAATCGCGCGATGTTAATCTCGTACAGCCGGTCCGAAAACACTCCCGGAACCAGCAATGCCACCAGCGGCACCATCGCGACCGGCCAGAGCGCCAGCGTCCGCCGCCGCCAGCCCACTACCGCCAGTGCCACGATCGCAACGTAGATCCAACCAAGCTCCTTGAGCGCAATTGGATCGAATAACCACACGCGCAAAGTCTCATCCGGAACCGCGAAGAATTTCGATTCGCTGCCCGCGTAGAACAAATATTCAGTTGGCAGGCGCAAGAAGAGCTCGGGCGTAAAAGCGAAGCTGGCCCGCTGTCCCACATCGCTGCCAAAGACCAGCGCCCCGTAAGTCCCCTCGGGAATCACCACCAGAACCGCGCCGATCCCAACGACCGCCACCAGCGCCACGGCCAATTGCCACCGGCGTCGGATCGCCCAGAACGACGCAACCGCCAGCAACACCGCCGCGATGACCGGCAGAACCTGCTCGGCAGCCGCTCCCGCCGCCGCCAGCGCCATTGCCGCCAGGACCACCGCGGTCCGTCGTCGGGCGCGAGAATCGGTCAGAGCAGTCGCCAGGAAGGCCGCCCCGGCCCCGGCCCCCAGGCCAACGACCATGGTGAAGTCATTTCCCGGGGCAAGGGCGAAGCCGTGTCCCAGCAGGTACCCCTGCAGGATCTCCCTCTTGACCAGCGCCAGACCGTAGGCGCGGGAGTCACTGAGCGAGGCGAACGGAGACTTCCAGATTCCCAGGAAATTCGCCGGCGCCGCCATCATGAACAGCGCCGCACCCAGGAATCCGGCCAGGTAGGTGCGCAAGCGAGCCAGGGCGGCGAACAGACCGCCGGCGATTCCCCAAACGGCGCCGACAACCACGACGACCGTCGCCGGGTACAGTCCGGCGCCGGAAATACGCATCAGCCCCGATGTCCAAGCCTGCGCCGCGTGCCGGTAGAGACGTTGATGGTCCGGGGAGTAGGGGTCCATGACCGGCCAGTCACCGCGAGCACCATGCGCGGCCATCGCCATCCGCACCACCAGATTCTCGTGGGTCGCCCCGTTCCAGACGCTGGACGAAAGATCTACCACCGCCGCTGCCGAGACAAGCCCCAACGCCGACAGCCCCAACACCGTCCAGCCGGTCGCTACGTTCCACACGTACCCGCCGCGCCGCACCCGTAGGCCGAAGTAGGCCGCGCCCGGCAGAGTCGCCGCAAATACCAGGAGAACCGCCAACGGCATCGGAATGACCCGCAGGAGCGCCATCAGCGCGAAGATGACCAACGCATTGCCCGCCGCCAGCCCCCCACCGAGGATGACCGGCAGCCGACGTTCGCCGGGCAGCAACCAGGCCACGAGCCCCGCACCGCCGATGCCCGGCAGCAGGGCGGCTATCGAGACCGGGATGTATTCAAGAAACGCAGACAATATCCGCTGCAACCTCGCCTAGCCGCTAAAGCGTCGGCGCCGGCACGGCGATTCCCCGCCGGTCAGACTAGTCCACCTCGAAGATTATCTCGACCTCGACCGGGATTCCCGCCGGGAGGCTGCCCATGCCGACCGCCGACCGGGCGTGTCGGCCCATTTCGCCCCACAACTCAACGAATAAATCCGAACAACCGTTGATGACCTGCGGTTGCTCTTCGAAGTCGGGGGTGCAGTTGACCATACCCAGTATCTTCACCACGCGCTTAATCCGGTCCAGGTCACCAAGCACCGACTTTGCCTGCGCCAGCAAGCCGACCGCGCACCAGCGAGCCGCCACATACCCTTCTTCGGTCGAGTACTCCCGCCCCAGCTTGCCCTTCCAGGTGCTTCCCGGATCGCTGTCCGATCCACGGCCCGAGCAATACAACAGATTCCCAGTCTTCACCCCCGGAATTAGCGGCAGGCTGGTATTGGGCACCACCACAGGCAGGCTAATTCCAAGTTCCTTGAGCTTCTTCTCGATCAGCACGGATCTCGACCTCCAAATTGAGCTGTGGCGGCGCCGCTCAACCGTACGTAGGGCGGCTGGCTACCACCCCGGTCCGCAATTCGCGTTCGACCAGTTCCATATCCGCGTCGACCATCATTTCGATCAATTCTTGGAAACTGACCTCCGGCTCCCAGCCGAGCATCTCCTTCGCCTTGGAAGAGTCGCCCACCAGGTGGTCCACCTCGGCCGGCCGCTTCATCGCTTCATCCGTCACGACGTAGTCCTGGTAATCCAGTCCGACGCGACTGAACGCGATCTCCACCATCTCGCGCACCGTATGCGCGAGACCGGTCGCGACGACGAAATCATCCGGTTCATCCTGCTGGAGCATCAGCCACATCGCCTTCACGTAGTCGCCCGCGAATCCCCAGTCCCGCGACGGATCCAGGTTTCCCAATCCCAGGCTCTCGTCCACTCCCTGCTTGATCCGCGCCGTGGCGTAGCTGACCTTGCGGGTCACAAATTCGAGTCCGCGCCGGGGAGATTCATGATTGAAGAGGATTCCCGAACAGGCGAACAGGTTGTAACTCTCACGATAATTCACGGTGATCCAGTGACCGTAGGCCTTGGCCACCCCGTAGGGGCTGCGGGGATGCAACGGGGTCGTCTCTCGCTGCGGCACTTCCCGCACCTTGCCAAACACCTCGCTGCTCGAAGCCTGGTAGAACTTGATCTCGGGGTTGAAGGTGCGAATAGCCTCCAGGATGCGGGTCACACCGAGCGCGGTCACCTCGGCGGTGAGCACCGGTTGATTCCAGGAGGTGAGAACGTAGGACTGCGCCCCGAGGTTGTACACCTCGTCCGGCTCGTATTTTCGCAGCAGATCCATCAATGACCACTGGTCGTGCAGATCGCCAGGGACGAGTTCCACGTCTTCGAGCACGTGCGCTATCCGCACCAGGGGATCAGAGCTGGTCCGGCGCACCATCCCGACAACCCGATAGCCCTTTGCCAGCAAGAATTCGGCCAAATAGGACCCATCCTGGCCCGTGATGCCGGTGATGACTGCGGTCGGCACTGTCTCCTCCACAAATCAATCTGAAAATAGAGGGCCTCCGCCCGACTCTGTCCGCATACATTAACCCAACAATGGCCCCGCTCGTTACTCGGCCTGAATCCCGGACCGGGTCGCGTGCGCCGGTATTCGGCGTAGTTGGTGGCAGGTTGGGCAGTCGATAAACTCTCGGTGCCCGGATACCCTCCCGGCGCTTCACTGAATTCCGTCTCAAAGACCTGGCTAGGCAATGAAAGTTACCGTAGTGATTCCCGCAAAAGACGAAGCCGAAACCATCACCGCCGTCCTGGAAGGCGTCCGCCAGTACGCCGACGAGCTTCTGGTGATTGATGGTCACTCCCAGGATGCCAGCGCCGAACTGGCGCGGGCGTCCGGTGCCCGGGTGGTCTTCGACGGCGGAGCCGGCAAGGGTGACGCGGTCCGCACCGCGATACGGGAAGCAACGGGCGACGTACTGGTCTTTGTCGATGCCGACGGCTCGCATGTTGTCGACGATGTCCCGAAGTTGGTGGCGCCCATCGTGGCCGACGAGGCTGACCTGGTGGTGGGATCGCGGCCACGGGGTGGCAGTGATGAGATGACCGGGGACCTGGATCGGTTCGTCCGCTGGCTCGGGCAACAGATCATCATGCTCGGTATCAACTACAGGTTCAACGTACGGTTGACCGACTCCCAGAACGGCTTTCGGGCAATTCGGCGCACGACCGCCATCGAAATCGACCTGCAAGAAGACATCACCACCATCGAACAGGAAATGTTGATGAAGGTCTTGAAGAAGGGCTATCGGGCCACCGAGGTGCCGAGTCACGAATTCGAACGTGGCGCCGGGCACTCCAAGATCTCGTTGCGAGGCACGTGGCTACGCTACGTGTACTCTTGGCTTCGATACATGTTCTTCTAGGATTTGGAGCCAAAACCGATCAGCGGCGAGCCTCAGGCGGCCAGAACTCAAACATCCGTCGAACCCTCCCAGCGCCTCGGTGGGGTAGCCCGCCAATCCATCGTCTTCCTCGCGCTGGCCATGGCGGCCAACGTCCTTTCCTACGTATACCAGTTGGCCATGGCCCGGATGATGGAGCCCAGCGAGTATCCGATCGTCCTGGCCATCGTCTCCTTTATCGCCATCATCCTGTTTCCGGCGAATGCATTTCAGGCGGCAGTCGCGGTCGGCACCGGCCACGTGGTGGCCCGGGGCGGTCCCTGGCAGACGTGGCCGTTCGCCCTGCGGGCAGCGCTTATCAGCGGCGCGATGGGGATGGTGGCGGTTGTCGCCTTCGCCGTCTTCGCCAGCCCGCTCAAGACCATCCTCAAATTCGAAGCAAACACCGTGCTGGTGTGGCTGGTGCTTACCTTTCTGCTCTCGCTGGTCCTGTCGGCGTTCCGCGGGGCCTTCCAGGGCAGTCACCGATTTGGATCACTGGGCGTGGTGATGTTGGTCGAGGCGGTCTCGCGCGTAATCCTGGCGGTGATCTTCGTCGCCATCGGCTTTGGCGTCTCTGGAGCGACCTCAGGCTTCGCCTTTGGCTACCTCATATCGACCCTGATCGCCATTTGGCTCCTATATCCGCGCGGTGCCACTCGGCGCGACGGCCGGGAGGAAATCTCGGAAAGCCTCTGGCACACCCTTCGCCTGCAATTGCGCTCAGTTCCGGCAACTTTCGCAATCTTCGGCGTTCAGGCGATCGACGTCGTGATCGCCAACTATCGATTCTCTGCGCTGGATATGGAGGCCTTTTCGGCCGCCGCCCTGGCCGGACGCGTGATCTTCTACGCGGGATTTGTGCTCGGCTTGCTGATCTTGCCACGCTTTCGCGACATGTTCGCCTCCGAAGAGCTGCGATGGCCACTCATTCGCAACAGCGCCAGCGTCATGGCCTTGATCGCAATTCCAACAATCATCGCCGGTTACACGTTCCCAGGATTCGTCCACAACGCTCTGGTCGGCGAGCGCTACGCCGCGAACGCCGAGCTCATGCAGGTGTACCTGCTGGGCACCGCCCTACTGACCACTTCGCTTTTCCTCACCTATGTGCTCATAGCCGCCGGCTGGAATTGGATCTGGGTCGGCCTGGTTCCGGTCGCCGCGGCACAGACAGCTCTCTACCTGTTCTGGGCTTCGTCGACGATGCAGTTCACCCGGGTCTTGCTGGCAAGCGGTACGATAATGGCCGCCTTCCTCGCCGTCTCCGTATCCGTCCTGTTTCGGCAGACCCACCTCCACCATCTCCGCGTGAGCGCGGAAGATGCTGAAGCCGGTGATCTGGACAGCCCGGCACTCGGGGGCCTGCAGTAGCCGGCCGGGACCCGACGACCCGCTCCGGCTAGCCCGAAACCGGTTGCGCCGCGCCCTTTATTTCCTCGGGCACCGGTGCCGTGGAGCCCCCGGCCGTGTACAGCTTCACCGGAAGCTCGGCCACCCCGGTGTCGGGTCCAATCTTGCTCTCTCCCGATTCGCCCTCGACCTGGCTCTGGCGGAAGTCCAGCAGATGCCCGACCAAGTACTTCGACCCGCGCACCATGTAGTAGCGGAAATGATCCCGGCTGCGCAGGGACCGGCGCAACGTCCGACCGATGAACCGGGGACTGAGGAAGCTCGTGTAAAGACTCTGCACCAGCCCCATGATCTGGTCGTGGGGTATCGGTGATCGCAGCACCGGCTCGCGCATGTCATAGCGGTGCCAGTTTTCTGGTCCGTCAAATCGTAGCCAGTTGTACTGCCGGGCCTGGGCGTACAACTGGGTCCCCGGATAGGGCATGACGATGGTGCCCTGCAGCGTGCTAATCCATCCGTGCTCAAAGGTCTGCCGGCTGTACTCGATCGTGCGCCGGGCCTCATCGTAGGTCTCCCACGGGTAACCGACCATGCAAGTCGCGTGCGGCTCCAACCCGGCCTCGCTCGCCCAGCGGACTGAATCCCACTGCTGCTGGACGCTCGTCCCCTTGTTCAACATGTCCAGTGTCCGCTGATTCGCCGACTCGATCCCGTAAAGAATGAAGCGGAAGTTGGCGCTCGCCAGCAACTCATATTCCTCGGGCGACAGCGCGTCAGCCCGCATGTTGCAGCCGAACATCAACACCTTGTGCAGCCCGCGTTCCTTCACGCCCTCGCAGAAACGGCGCAACCAGGACCCGGTCGGGAAGGTGCCAGTGTCATCAAAAACTTCCTGGACCCCCAATTCCGCTAACCGTTCAAGTTCGTCCAAGTAGTCCTCGACCGGGCGCACCGAAAATTCCGGCAGCATGCTGGTCCAAGAACAGAAGGTGCAGCCTCCGCCACCGTGGCTCGGCCCGCCGGGAATTCGTCGACGCCACCAGCAGTCGGCCGAGGTGGTGCCTGTCGCCCAGCCGTAGGTTCCCTTCTTCAAGAAGTTCCCGTTGCGGTAGGCGTAGAGCTCCCATTTCACGAGTTCACGATCAATGTGCGGGCGATGTTCTACCGGGATCGGCGGGGCGGGCTCGACGCCGCTGCTGCATATCTCGTCCTGCTCACGCCAGAAGACACCACCCCCTAGGTCTTCGCCGTGGGCCAGGTGATTGGCCAAATTGAGCATGGCGAAATCGAACTGTCCGCCGCGAATTGTGTAGTCGATGCCGCAGAACACGAACGCCTCTTCCGGGAAGGCGGTTACGTGGTCGCCAAGCAGCGCTATCTTCATCTCCGGAAACCGGTGCTTCAGGTCGTCGATGCAGTCGTAGATTGCCGGTGCGCTGGGGGTCTTAGTCTCGATCATCATCAAATCGGGCCGAGCAAGCTCGATCTGCCGGCAATACTCGTCCCAGGACCACCCTTCCGCGATTCCATCCAGCCAAATAGCTTCGTGACCACTCTGCTGCAGGAGGGTCGCAGCCAGGGCCGGCAATACCGGAAAGATCACGGTCGCGTTGTTGCCGACAAACTTGTTCAACAGACCGACGATTCCAGATCCGCCGCTCTGCCCGGTCGAAAAGACCTGGTATTGGCGGTTCTGTGAAAGTAGCGGGATTCCCTTCTCGCTGTGGAAGGGGGGGAAGCTTATTGCGACGCGCAAACTGACCGTTCCTGGTTGGTTGATGGCCCGCCCGGCGATTCCCGCCGGCGGTTCAGGTCCACGAAAGTGTCGCATCTTCGACCGATCCACTCCAACATGGTCCGTCTCTGCCAGCCCTCGCCCAACTAGCCCGGCTCTCCGAGTTGGTCGCGATACCAGGCGATCGTTGCGGCCAGCCCATCCTCAATCGCGACCTGCGGCTCCCAATCCAGTAACTCGCGCGCCCGGCCAATGTCGGGGCAGCGACGGACGGGATCGTCCGGCGGCAGTGGCGCATACTCGATCGTCGAATCGCCGCCGGCCGCCGCTATCACCTGTTCGGCAACCTCGCGAATCGTCATTTCCCGGGGATTGCCCAGGTTAATCGGCAGAGCCGGATCCATCGCCACGGTCATCGCCCGGTGAATTCCGACCACCATGTCCGTCACGAAACACCAACTTCGCGTCTGCGTACCATCCCCAAACACGACCAGCGGCTCGCTCTGCAACGCCCGCATGATGAACTCAACCACCGCTCGACCGTCATCTATCCGCATACGCGGGCCAAATGTGTTGAAGATGCGGACTATGCGGGCGTCCACCCGGTGCTTTTGAGCCGCCAGGTACGTCAGGGTCTCGGCGAACCGTTTACTCTCGTCATACGGCGCCCGCAGCCCGATGGTGTGGACGTTGCCCGGGTAGCTCTCACCCTGCGGGTGCTGTTCGGGATCACCATAGATCTCTGAAGTCGAGGCCAGTAGGAACGTCGCCCCCTGGTCGCGGGCAAACTCCAGCAGGTTCCAGGTCCCGACCGAATTCACCATAGCGATTTCTTCGGCCAGTTCTTCGAAGAAGACCGGGCTGGCCGGACTGGCCAGGTGATACACCTCATCTACGGACCCCACATCAGGCAACAGGTCCAGCACATCGTGTTCCACGAAGGAGAACCCATCTCGACCGGAAAGGGCCCCTACATTGCCGCGCGAGGACGAGACGAAGTTGTCAACCGCGATGACCTCGTATCCCTCGCCAAGCAGGTACTCGCAGAGGTGGGAGCCGATCAGGCCGGCGCCGCCGGCAACCAGAGCTCTTCGCAATTGTCGTTCTCTTCCCAATGGCCAGCACGCTCCGGTCTTGCCAACCGGAATGATCGTCCCGCAACTTGGTCCCGCACAAGATTAGCTTGGCCCGCGCAAGCTCACAGCAGATGGCGTCATTTGCGGTAGCATTCGCACTCTGGCTACCGCCACCGCGCAAAGCCCCCGGGAGAGAACGACTCGGCAAGTTTACCCGCGACAAGCAGCCACCCCCCTGGACTCGGCGACAGCATTGCTCCATCCCGGCTGGATGCGAAGCTATCAGTCGTTGTGCCCGCATATGCCCAGGCCGACTCCATTGCCGCCGATATGACTCGGATGCACACCGCACTTGCCGGGATAGCCCGCCGGTTCGAAATCATCCTGGTTGTGGACGGTCGTATCGACGACACCGCCGAACGCGCCGAGGCGCTCGGATTTGACGAGTTGACCGTCCACGTAATCGAGCAGAACCGCGGCAAGGGCAACGCCCTTCGGACCGGGTTTGAGCTAGTAACCGGAGACATCGCCGGCTACCTGGACGCCGGCATGGACATCGACCCCGGCGCCATAGCTTTCGCCGCCGAGATCGTCGCCGGCGGTGAAGCTGACATAGCCATCGGATCGAAGCGTCACAAGGACTCTCGAGTTCGCTATCCGTTGCGCCGTCGCGTCTATAGCTTCGGCTACCAGACGATGATCAAATTCATGTTCGATCTGGAAGTCCATGACACCCAGGTCGGACTAAAGTTCATGCGCCGCGACCTGGCGCAAGGCCTGTTCAAAGACTTGACCATCGACGGATTTTCGATTGACATCGAACTGCTGGCCCTGGCAGTCAGACGCGGGTTCGATCGAATCGTGGAGTGTCCGGTCGCGATCGATTTGATCTTCACGAGCTCGATCCGCACCAGTACCGTCAGGCAGATGCTGGCTGATACCATTCGGGTCTTCTGGCGAATGCGGGTGCTGGACGTATACCCCGCACACCCCACCCGGGGAGACCTCGAACATGATTGAACCGGCACTACCCCTAGTCAGTGTCATCGTGCCCTGCAAGGCCCCGGGGGCCGTCCTGACCGAGTGCCTGCAGGCCATCTCTACGCTGACCTATCCGAATGTAGAGGCCATCGTCCTTCCCGACGACCCGGTGCCCGACGGCCTGCCGGGAGCCGTGACAATCCCGACCGGACCGGTGGGACCGGCCCACAAGCGCGACCGCGGGGCCGACGCCGCGCGGGGGGAGATTCTTGCCTTCATCGACGATGACGCCTATCCACGGGCAGACTGGCTCGATCGAGCCGTCGCGATCTTTGCTGAATCAGAGATCGTCGCCGTGTGCGGTCCGGGGGTCACACCGCCCACGGACGGGATTCTGGCCCAGGCCTCTGGCTGGGTGTACGCGTCATTGCTCGGCGGTGGGAACTATCGCTATCGGGTGCTACCCGAGCCCGCTCGCTGGGTAGACGACTTTCCATCGATGAACTTCCTGGTGCGCAGCGCCGCCTTCGAGGCAGCCGGCGGTTTTGACACCCATTTCTACCCCGGCGAGGACACCAAGCTCTGCCTGGCGCTCCTGGAGCGGGGAGGCAAGATTCGCTACGACCCCGATGTCCTCGTCTATCACCACCGCCGGGACCTCTTCCGACCGCACCTTCGGCAAATCGTGCAATACGGTATTCACCGCGGGCACTTCGCCCGCAAATACCCGCGCACCTCGCTTCGCCTTTCATACCTGATACCCACCATCTGGGTGATCGGACTGGTCGCCGGCCCGTTGACCATCCGCAATATCGGTCCGCTGTGGACCATGTACAAGCTGGCGGTTGCCTTATACGGGCTCGCCCTCGCCGCCACCGGCGGGGAGATCGCCGCCCGCACCGGTCAGCCACTGGTGGCGCTAATGGCCATCCTGGGCGTTGTGGCGACGCACGCGGTGTATGGCGTCGGTTTCGTGCGCGGGTTCTTCTCGCGCGCTCTGCGGCGATAGGCCATGGGCCTACCCACCGTTTCGGTAGTTATCCCGGCCTTCAACGAAGAGAGTGCCGTCGCCGACGTGGTGAACGAATACCGCGAGGCTCTGTCGGAGCTGGGCGGCGAATTCGAGATCATTGTTGTTGATGACGGTTCGACCGACGGCACCCGTAACGCGGCCACCAACGCCGGCGCCGATGTCATCGGACCACCATCGAACATGGGGTACGGACATTCACTGCGGCGCGGGATCAGGGCGGCGCGGCACGAATGGGTCCTCATCACCGACGCCGATGACACCTACCCGGCCACCACGGCCGCGCGATTGGTTGAAATCGCGGAGCACTACGACATGGTCGTTGCGGCACGCACGGGTCGCCACTTCCACGGCCCACCGACGCGGCGGCTGGCCCGTTGGCTGCTAATTCTGCTAGCGTCCTTCGTAACCGGGCGCCACATCCCCGATGTCAACTCCGGTTTACGCATCTTTCGACGGGATGCCGTGCTGCGCTACTTCGACATCCTCAGCACCGGATTCTCGTTCAGTACCGGACTCACGCTAGCCATGATCAGCGACGGCCTCGGCGTGCATTTCGTCAGCAGCGAATATCGCGCTCGCGAAGGCAAATCCAAGATCCGTGCCGGTCGAGACAGCCTGCGCATGCTGCAGGTCATCGTGCAGGCCGCGGTTCGCCACAACCCGATAAAAATCTTCACCCTGCTGACGGCATTCACCTGGGCCGTCGCCGCAGTCCTGATCGTGCTCTGGGCAATCGGCGGCTCCGGCTCGCTGTTGCTCGCCGGCCTGCTAGGTATCTTCTTCGGCATTCTCATCTTCGGGCAGGGACTGATCGCCGAAGCATCCCGCGGGCGACGCTCCTAGCCGCTCTCCATCCAGTTCTCCCACCAGAGCTGGAACATCAGCAGAGTCCACAGCATCTTGTGGTTGTTGCGGCGGCGCTCCACATGGTCCTTGAACAGGTCTCCAACCGCCACCGGATCGAACAATCCCTGGCGGCGTAAACGCTCTGCGCTGAAGTAGTCCTGGGCCATCTCCCGAAGTTCTCCGCCAAGCCAGCGCGCAATCGGGATTCCGAAGCCCTTTTTCGGGCGTTTCAAGATGTCATCCGGCAAGATGCCGGTCATCGCTTCGCGCAGCAGCCACTTGCGAGTGAACCCGCGAAGCTTCAGTGAGATCGGTGTCGCGGCCAGGAAGGACATGATGTCCCGGTTTAGCAGCGGCACCCGCGTCTCCAGCGACACCGCCATACTGGCCCGGTCCACCTTCGGCAGGATGCCGCCCTCCATGTACAACTTCATATCCTGATACAACACCCGGTTGAGACGATGATCGGCAGCGCACTCCAACAGTACCTCGTTCACAAAGCCGGGCGTCGGAGCAGCGTCCACCCGCGCCAGAACCTCCGGCGCCAGGATGCTTCGCTTCCGCGCCCCATAGAACGAACCCAGCCACATCTGGTGCTGCGTGGCCGCGTCCCGCCCTGAGCCGCGCAAGAAACGGTTCACCTTGAAATCCAGCGAAAAGTCCGAATGCGAAACGGGGAGCAATCGGGCCAGCGGCTCGACCATTCGCTCGCGAACGAAGGCTGGTAGCCGATTGTACAGCGGCGCCACCCGATGCGCCTGGAGGGTCGAGTATCCGGCCAACATCTCGTCTCCGCCGTCCCCCCCCAGCGCCACCTTCACGTGCTCCCGGGCAAACCGTGACACTAGGTAGGTCGGCATTACCGAAGGATCGGCAAGAGGCTCGTCAAGGTGGGCCGCCATCTTCGGGATTATCTCCAGCAACATCGAGGGGCTGAGCACGGTTTCGTGATGTCGAGTCCCCAGGTGCGCCGCCACCCCCCGGGCGTGAGAACTCTCGTCGAAGGAACTCTCCTCAAATCCAACCGAGAAACTCTCCACCGGCCCGGTCGCCACCCGGGTCATCATCGCCGCGACGGCGCTCGAATCCAGGCCACCGCTGAGCAAAACCCCCACCGGCACATCGCTGATCATCTCCGCCGCCACGGTCTCCTGTAGCAGTTCCGAAAATTCCTGTGCATGGCGGTGCGGCTCACCCACCGACACCGATTCGCTACGCTCCACCTCGAAATCCCAGTAGCAGGCCTCCCGCTCCGACTCTTCGTCAGCCAGCAAATAGTGGCCCGGTCGCAGCTTCCGCACTCCGCGCAGTATCGCCCGAGGAGTTGGCACGTACTCCAACGACAGGTAGTGGCCGAACGACTCCACGTCCAACTCGCGCTCGATCTCGGGGTGGACCAGCAGTGCCTTCAATTCCGACGCGAAGACCAGGGACGATTTCGTCCGCGCGTAGTACAGCGGTTTGATGCCCGCCCGGTCCCGCGCCAGCAGGAGCCGCCGCCGATTCTGATCCCAGATCGCGAACGCAAACATCCCGTTCAGTTCGTCGAGGAAGCCTTCGCCCCATTCCTCGTAGGCGTGCACCACGGTCTCCGTGTCGGAATGGGTCCGAAAGCGGTGCCCCAGGGCCAGCAGCCGCTCTCGAAGAGTCGGGTAGTTGTAGATCTCGCCGTTGAAGACGATCTGGACGGTCCCGTCCTCGTTGCCAATCGGTTGCTCACCAGTGTCCAGGTCGATGATGCTCAGACGCCGCATCCCGAGCGCCACCGGGCCGTCGATATACGTGCCATCGTCATCCGGACCGCGGTGAGCAATGGCCCCCTTCATCGCCTCCAGAATCGCGACATCCGGGGGCTCGCCGGCCGTTCGGTTGAGGAATCCAGCAATCCCGCACACGCTAGATCGTGCCTTGCCCGACCACCGAAGTCGTCACGACCGACCCGCCTTCAACATTCAAATGCCGCGTGCCCGGCGGTCTAGAATCAGCCGGTGTTTCGCGATCCCCTGATCTCGAGGAGCCGCCCGCCATCCAGCCTCCACTCGTATCCATCCTGATCGTCAACTACAACACTCGTTCGTTGATTCGCGATTGCCTGGAATCGCTGCGCAGTGTGGCCTACCCGGCCTTTGAGGTTCTGTGCGTCGACAACGGCTCCGCCGATGGCTCCGCCCGGATGATACGGGAAGACTTTCCCGAGGTGCGCCTTTTTGAATCGGCCGAGAACCTGGGGTTCGTGGGCGCCAACCTGCTGGCTTATCCGCAGGCCGAGGGAGATTACGTTCTCTTCCTCAACTCCGACACCACCGTCGAACCCAATTTCCTCGACATCCTGGTCGATTTCATGGAAGAGCACCCCGAGGCCGGTGGCTGCGAACCAAAGATCCTCTGGATGAAAGACCCAACCCGGTTGGATTCAATTGGTGACTTCCTTACCTGGACCGGCATGCTCTACCACCACGGCTACCTTGCGCCGGACGCCGGCCTGACATCCCCGGAGCCGATCTTCTCGGCCAAGGGGGCGTGCATGATGTTCCGCTCATCATTGCTGGAAAGTATCGGCGTATTCGATGAGCGATATTTCGCCTATTTTGAAGAGACCGACCTCTGCTGGCGGACTTGGTTATCCGGCAGCAAGATCTTTTTCGTGCCCGACGCGCGGGTGAACCATCTGCTGGCCGGCACCTCCCGGAATACCGATTCCCACCTAGTCAATTTTCATTCATTCAAGAACCGGATTCATTCGATGTTGAAGAACCTGGGCACTGTCGAGGCGCTGAAGGTTTTGCCGGTGCATCTGTCCCTTTGCGTCGGCATCGCCACCATGTACGCTTTGCGCGGCCGGTTCCGAAAATCTTCGGCGATTCTGGAGGCCCTTTTCTGGAATATCCGCAATCTACGCGGCACCCTGGCGTCCCGCCGGGTTGTTCAGCGGGAGATTCGCCAGGTCTCGGATCAGGAATTGATGCGAACCGCGAAGGTGCCCGTTCCCCTGAACTACTTCTGGAAGCTCTACCGCGAATATGAAAGCGTCTAGCGAGGACGCCGTCGGCTCTACTATGACGGGAAGATTGTCTTCGCTGACCGCCGCGGCCCTTCGTCCCGGAATCTTCCGGGACAACCTGGTGCTGTTTGGGCTCTCCATGGTCGTCAACGTCCTCGGTTTCGCCTTTCAGTTCATCATGGCCAGACTTCTGATTCCGGCAGCCTGGGCGGAGATGGTCGCCGCGGTTTCGCTCCTGGCTCTTCTCAGCGTCCCCGGCACCGCACTCAACTCGCTGGTCATCAAAGTTTCTGGTGACCTCTATGTACAGGGCCGCGGCCAACAGCTGTGGCGCTGGTTCGCCCGGACTGCCGCCAGCGTGGGCGTGGTCGGCCTGGCCATCGCGATCGCGCTCGGCATATTGAGCGGCTGGCTCAGCAACGTCCTTCAGTTCGACGGAGTCGCCAGTCTGATGGTCGTGGGATCAGCGATCGTATTGTCGCTCGTTTCCATCGTCGTAAAGGGATCCCTCGCGGGAACAAGTTCGTTCCTCTTTCTGGGCCTTATCGGCGTTGCGGAAACCGCCTCCCGCCTGGGCGCCGGCGCCGGAATGGTGTTGCTCGGTTGGAAGGCCGCCGGCGCGGTGGCCGGCTCATCGGTCGGGGCCGCCGTAGCCGTAGTCGGCGGAGCCATCTTCCTTCTCCGCGTCACCCGCCGGACTGATGGCTCTCGCGATACGCAGGCCCAAACTGTGTTGAGCGGACGCGATCAACTGCGCGTC